>JAPLAO010000211.1 GCA_026393245.1 Mycobacterium sp.
CCTCGTTCCGCGAACATCGCGGCAGCGAGTTCGAGTAGTTCGTCTCGACGTGTCGCGGGCGGCGGGGTGGGGCGTGTCGCGGGCGGCGGGGTGGGGCGTGTCATGCGTGCTGGCTCGACACCGAGATCACTTCGCCGGTCAGGTAACTGGAGTAGTCGCTGGCGAGGAACGCGATCGTCGCGGCGATCTCCCACGGCTCGGCAGCCCTGCCGAATGCCTCACCCTCGGAGAGCCGGTCAAGTAACTCGGTCGAACTGGTCTTCTCGAGGAACCGGTGCCGGGCGATACTGGGCGACACCGCGTTGATCCGCACCCCGTATTCGGCGGCTTCGATTGCGCTGCAACGGGTCAGCGCCATCACACCGGCCTTCGCCGCGGCGTAATGCGACTGCGAATGCTGGGCACGCCAACCCAGCACGCTGGCATTGTTGACGATCACACCACCGTGGCCGGCCTCGCGGAAGTACACCAGCGCCGCTCGCGTCGCCCGCATCACCGAGGTCAGCGAAACGTTGAGTACGCGATCCCATTCCTCGTCGGCCATGTCGATCACCGGCGTCTGCCCACCCAGTCCGGCGTTGTTCACCAGAACATCGAGTCGGCCTAATCGTGCGGTGGTCGAGGAGACCAACGCGTCAATCTGCGCCGTGGAGGTGACGTCACACACCACGGCCTCCACCCGGCCGAGCCCCAACCCCGCCAATTCATCTCGGGTCTCACCGAGTCGACGCTCGTGATGATCGGAGATCATCACATCCGCGCCCTCGGCCAGTGCCCGCCGCGCGGTGGCTGCGCCGATACCGGTACCCGCCGCCGCGGTCACCACCACGACCTTGCCGGTGAGCAGTCCGTGACCCTTGATCTCCTCGGGCGCTACCGACAATGACGCCACTACCCTCTCGCCTCCCGCGGCAGACCGAGCACCCGTTCGGCGATCACGTTGCGCTGGATCTCGTTTGACCCGCCGTAGATAGTGTCGGCCCGGGAGAACAGGAACAACCGCTGCCACTCGTCGAATTCGTTGTCCGCCAGGATAAGTCCCGCTTTGCCCCTGATTTCCATGGCCAGTTCGCCCAGATCACGGTGCCAGGTGGCCCACAGCAGCTTGGAGACGTTGTCCTGGCCGGGCAGCTCATCATCCATGGTCGCCAAGGCGAATGACCGCATGGTTTGCAGACCGGCCCAGGCCCGGGTGAGCCGCTCGCGGATCAGCGGATCATCGATGGCCCCGGAGTTCTTGGCCAGTTCCACCAGACCGGAAAGCTCACGGGCGTAACGGATCTGCTGGCCGAGCGTGGACACCCCGCGCTCGTACATCAGCGTGCCCATCGCCACCCGCCAGCCGTCGCCAGGTTCGCCCACGACCAGGTCGGCATCGGTGCGGGCGTCGGTGAAGAACACCTCATTGAACTCGGAGTCCCCGGTCAGCTGGACGATCGGGCGAATCTCGATACCCGGCTGGTCAAGGGGGACAAGAAGGTACGCCAAGCCGGCGTGACGCTTGGAGCCCTTTTCCGACCGCGCCAGTACGAAACACCACTGCGCCCAGTGCGCCAGCGACGTCCACACCTTCTGTCCGTTGATGATCCAGGACTGCGTCTCAGGGTCGAGCACCGCCGATGTCGACACGTTCGCCAGGTCGCTTCCCGCACCGGGTTCGGAGTAGCCCTGGCACCACAACTCGGTGACATCGCGGATAGCGGGCAGGAAGCGCTGCTGCTGCGCCGGTGTTCCGAAGTCGATGAGGGTGGGGCCGACCAGTTCCTCACCCATGTGGTTGACCTTGTCGGGAGCGTCGGCGTGGGCGTACTCCTCATAGAAGGCCACCCGGTGGGCGACTGACAGGCCGCGGCCCCCGTGTTCGACCGGCCAGCCGAGACAGGTCAGCCCGGCGGCGGCCAGGTGTCGGTTCCAGGCCAGCCGTTCCTCGAAAGCCTCGTGCTCGCGGCCCGGTCCGCCAAGACCCTTGAGCGCCGCGAAATCGCCGACAAGATTGTCGGCGAGCCATTCCCGGACCTCCGCCCGGAACTCCTCGACCGTGATCACCCCTGTAGGCTAACCTACCAAGCACTTGCTTGTCTGGCCGGTCGATCGGAATCAGAGGTGCATCGCAATGACGGGCCAACTCACCACCCCGGCGGTACTGGACCGGATGGCTCGTGAATTCGCCGACCACGACGCTCTGGTCACCGCTGACCGCAGTTTCACCTTCGCGCAACTCCGCGACGAGGTCCGCCGCACCGCCGCCGCCATCGCCGGACTCGGCATCGACCCGGGTGACCGAGTGGCGATCTGGTCGCCCAATACCTGGCACTGGGTCGTCGCATGCCTATCCATCCACTACGCCGGCGCGATCCTGGTTCCGCTGAACACCCGTTACACCGCAACCGAAGCCGCAGATATCCTGCTTCGCACCGAGGCGCCGTTGCTGATCGGGATGGGACGGTTCCTCGGTGCCGACCGGGTGGCGGACCTCGATCGGGACGGCCTGCCCGCACTGCGGCACATTGTGCGTATCCCCCTCGACGGCGATGACGGCACCTGGGACGAGTTCATGGCCGGGGTGGGAGTTCCGCTGTCTGAGGTGGATGCCCGCGGGTCCGCGGTGCGCCCCGACGACGTCTCCGACATCTTGTTCACCTCCGGCACCACAGGTCGCAGCAAGGGTGTGTTGAGTTCGCACCGGCAGTCGCTCTCGGCCCCGGCCGCGTGGGCCGCGTGCGGCCAGGTGACTGCTGCCGACCGCTATCTGTGCATCAACCCGTTCTTCCACAACTTCGGGTACAAGGCCGGAATCCTGGCCTGCCTTCAGACCGGCGCGACGCTGATCCCGCAACTCACGTTCGACCCGGAGCAGGCCATGCGGATGGTGCAGGACATGGCTATCACCGTGCTGCCCGGGCCGCCGACGATCTATCAGTCGCTGCTCGACCACCCGGCCCGCGGTGAATTCGATTTGAGCTCATTGCGATTCGCTGTCACCGGTGCGGCGACCGTGCCGGTGATTCTGATCGAACGGATGCAGGACGAACTCGACTTCGACATCGTGCTGACCGCCTACGGACTGACCGAAGCGACCGGTTTCGGCACCATGTGTCGCGCCGACGACGACCCGGTGACGGTGGCCACCACGTGCGGGCGCCCGATAGCGGATTTCGAACTGCGCATCGACGCCCCCGACGCCGACACCGGGGCCGGAGAGGTGTTGCTTCGCGGACCCAACGTCATGCTCGGCTATCTCGATGACCCCCAGGCCACCGCGGCGGCCATCGACGCCGAAGGCTGGCTGCACACCGGCGACATCGGAACCGTCGACGACGCCGGCAACCTCCGGATCACCGACCGACTCAAGGACATGTACATCTGCGGCGGATTCAACGTCTATCCCGCCGAGGTAGAGCAGGCCCTGGCGCGGTTGGAGGGCGTTGCCGACGTCGCCGTCATCGGAGTTCCCGAAGAACGCCTCGGCGAAGTCGGCAGGGCCTTCGTCGTGCGCCGTCCAGGTTCCGAGATCGACGAGGCGACTGTGATCGCCTACAGCCGTGAACATCTGGCGAACTTCAAAGCACCCCGATCGGTGGTCTTCACCGATGCCCTACCGCGCAATGCCGGCGGCAAGGTACTCAAGACTTCCCTACGAGAGATGACCTGATGGATTTGAATTACGACGAACAAACCTGCGCCTTCCGAGATGAGGTGCGGGCGTTCCTCGCTGACAACACA
>JAPLAO010000110.1 GCA_026393245.1 Mycobacterium sp.
GATCGCACACGGGTAGTGCACGGGTAACGCGGTCGCGGGTCCGCCTGCGGGCAGAGGCCGGCGGCGCCGATGCCACCCGCGATCTCTCAGTCCTTACAGGGTCTTTTCCCGCGACCTCTCCGTCCTTACAGGGTCTTTTCCCATCTCTTAGCGACAACGGCTGGTGGTGTTCGTCCGCGCAACCATGCCGTTCGCCCGCGCAACCATGCCATTCACCCGCGCAACCACCGATGCGCACAGTTGTCGCTAAGAGATGGGAAAAGGCACTATGTCCGCCGACAGCTCAGACGGGCCAGACTGTCCCCGAAAGCCTCACACCTCGGGCTGCTGCGACGAGGCGAAAAACCAGTTGTCGGGATTCTTCGGCGAGAACACCACGGGAATGAGCTGGCCCACGGTCGGCCAGTTCGCGGTGTCGACGGCCATCCGCTGATAGACCACATGCTCATCGACCGTCGGGCCGTTGATCACGCCGCTGAGCGTCACGAACTGCTCGCCGACGGCGTCCGGGCGCGGGCTCACCCCCGTCACCAGCAGGGTGCCCTGCGCCACCTCACCGCGTGGGCCCCGCCGCCGCATCAACCGCGGTCCCACCACCAGAGCCAACGCGCCGACGATCAACAGCAGCACCGCGAATTCCATCATCCGGCCATGGTAGGACTGCACCCATGAATGGCGAGTGGAAAGTGGCGGCAGACCTGGAGTTGGCAGCGACCCTCGCCGACCGCGCCGACGCGATCACCCTCGACCGCTTTGGCGCCCTCGATCTGCGCATCGACACCAAACCCGACCTCACCCCGGTCACCGACGCCGACGAGGCGGTCGAAGCCGAGATCCGGGCAATCCTGGCCCGCGAGCGGCCCGGTGATGCGATCTTCGGTGAGGAACAGGGCGGAACACCGATCTTCGAAGGCCGCCAATGGGTCATCGACCCGATCGACGGCACCAAGAACTTCGTGCGCGGAGTTCCGGTGTGGGCCAGCCTGATTGCGCTGCTGGAGGACGGCGTCCCGATTGTCGGCATGGTCAGCGCGCCCGCCCTGAACCGCCGGTGGTGGGCCGGCCACGGACTGGGCGCCCACACGTCCTTCGGCGACGAGACGCCGCGGCGGATTGCGGTCTCGGGCGTGGCTGAACTCGGCGCGGCCAGTCTGTCGTTCTCCGATCTGTCCGGGTGGGCCGAAGCCGGACGGCAGGAGCAGTTCCTAGCGCTGACCGAGGCGGTATGGCGGGTGCGGGCCTACGGCGATTTCTTCTCCTACTGCCTGCTGGCCGAGGGCGCGGTCGATATCGCCACCGAGCCGGAGGTCGAGCTCTGGGATCTGGCCGCACTCGACATCCTGGTCCGCGAAGCCGGGGGCGCCTTTACAAGCCTGGACGGAAGGCCCGGACCGCACGGCGGCCGAGCCGTAGCGACCAACGGACTGGTGCATTCAGCGGTGCTAGCTGCCCTCGCCGTGTGAGGTGTCTAACAGGCCAGATTGACCTTACTCGGGAGTAAGATCAGCCCTTATGACGGACACCGTCCCCACCCGCAGGCCCAGTGCCCGCGCCCGCGACAGTGCGATCGGTCAGTACCAACCCAAGCGCTCCGTCACCGATATCGGGCTGGGACTCTTGGCGCCTCTGCTCAACCGGAAGTTTCTGGATCGCTACAACCTGCGCGAGCCGTTCAATCGCGGGCTGAAATTCGGCGTGACTCAAGTCTTCTCGGCCGCCGGAGCCTCGACGCGACAGTTCAACAAGATCCAGGGACTCGGTAAGCCGCCGACCCGACTCGAACCCAGCACTGCCGAGTACTTCGACCTCACCCCCGATGACGACCAGAAGATGATCGTCGAGACGGTCAACGAGTTCGCCGAGGAGTTCCTGCGCCCGGCCGCCCGCGACGCCGACGAGGCTGCCACCTATCCGCCCGAATTGATCGCCAGGGCCGCCGAACTCGGCGTCACCGCGATCAAGGTGCCGGAGGCATTCGACGGCATCGCCGAGAACCGCACGACCATCACCAGCGCGCTCGTCGCCGAGGCACTGGCCTACGGCGATATGGGCCTCGCGCTGCCGATCCTGGCGCCGGGCGGGGTGGCCTCGGCACTGGCCCACTGGGGCAGCGCTGATCAACAGGCCACCTATCTCACCGAATTCGCCGGCGATACCGTGCCGCAAGCCTGCTTCATGATCGCCGAGCCACACCCGCTGTTCGACCCGACCATGCTGAAGACCACCGCCGTCCGCACCCCGAGCGGCTACCGCCTCGACGGCGTCAAGTCGCTGGTGCCTGCGGCGGGAACGTGCGAATTGTTCGTTGTGGCAGCACAACTCAACGGCAAACCGGCACTGTTCATTGTCGAGACCGACAGCGCCGGGCTGAGCGTGAATACCGATCGCAGCATGGGCATTCGGGCCGCCGCACTCGGCCAGGTAGTACTGGATAAGGTGTCGGTCCCGCTGTCGGCGCGCCTCGGCGAGGACGATGCCGACCACGCACAGAACTACTCGGATGCCATCGCCCTGTCGAGACTCGGTTGGGCCGCACTGGCCGTCGGAACCTGCCACGCCGTCCTCGACTACGTCATCCCGTACGTCAAAGAGCGCGAGGCGTTCGGCGAACCGATCGCCCGCCGGCAGTCGGTGGCCTTCATGTGCGCCGATATCGCGATCGAACTCGGCGTGCTGCGGTTGGTCACCTGGCGCGGTGCCGCCCGCGCCGAACGCGGCCTGCCATTCGCCCGGGAGGCCGCACTGGCTCGAAAGCTGGCCGCCGACAAAGGAATGCGGATCGGCCTGGACGGTGTGCAGTTGCTCGGCGGTCACGGCTACACCAAGGAACATCCGGTCGAACGCTGGTACCGCGATCTGCGGGCTATCGGCGTCGCTGAAGGAGTGGTGGTTCTCTAAATGGCAATCAATCTCGAAATGCCTCGCAAGCTCGAGGCCGTCATCGACATCGCGCACGAAGGCGCCGCCCGGATGCTGCGGCCCATCTCGCGCAAGTACGATCTCAACGAACATGCCTACCCTGTCGAACTCGACACCCTGGCCACCCTGTTCGAAGCGCTGTCAGAATCCAATAAGGCCCTTGCCGGCACCGACGCATTCCGCGGCAAACAGGACGGCCCGAAGGGAAATATCAACGGCCCCAACATGTCCGCGTTGGTCAATGCCTTAGAGATCGCCTGGGGCGATATCGCGCTGCTGCTGAGTGTCCCGCGTCAGGGTCTGGGCAATGCGGCGGTATCCGGAGTGGCTACCGACGAGCAACGGCAGCGCTTCGGCACCGGCATCTGGGCGGCGATGGCGATCACCGAACCGTCGTTCGGTTCGGACTCGGCCGCGGTGTCGACGACAGCGGTGCTCGACGGCGACGAGTACGTCATCAACGGCGAGAAGATCTACGTCACCGCCGGATCGCGGGCCACCCACATCGTGGTGTGGGCCACGCTCGACAAGTCACTCGGCCGCGCGGCCATTAAATCGTTCATCGTGCCGCGCGAGCATCCCGGTGTCAGCGTGGAACGCCTTGAGCACAAACTCGGCATCAAGGCCTCCGACACCGCCGCGATCCGGTTCGACAACGCCCGCATCCCGAAGGAAAACCTGCTCGGCAGCCCCGACATCCACGTCGAGAAGGGTTTCGCCGGGGTCATGGAGACCTTCGACAACACCCGACCCATCGTGGCCGCGATGGCCGTCGGGGTGGCCCGGGCGGCACTCGAGGAGTTGCGCACCATCCTCACGCAAGCCGGCGTCGAGATTTCCTACGACAAGCCCGCGCACGCCCAGAGTGCGGCGACAGCGGAATTCCTGCGGATGGAGGCCGACTGGGAGGCCGGCTATCTGCTCACGGTGCGCTCGGCCTGGCAGGCCGACAACTCCATCCCCAACTCCAAGGAAGCCTCGATGGGCAAGGCCAAGGCTGCCCGGGTGGCCAGCGACATCACCCTCAAAGCCGTCGAAATGGCAGGCACCACAGGCTATTCCGAGCAGACCCTGCTGGAGAAGTGGGCGCGGGACTCCAAGATCCTCGACATCTTCGAGGGTACCCAGCAGATCCAGCTTCTGGTGGTGGCCCGTCGTCTGCTGGGGCTGAGTTCGGCCGAACTGAAGTAGTCGCTACCGTCAGAGCCATGGATTCCTTCCGCGCACTGGTGGCACGCGCACACGGCGACGACATCACCGCAACGATCGAGACGCTCGACGCGGCCGACCTGCAACCCGGTGACGTCACCGTCCGGATCGCCTATTCCAGCGTCAACTACAAAGACGCACTCGCACTGACACCCCGCGGCGGTGTGGTGCGGGAGTACCCACTGGTGCCCGGTATCGACCTCACCGGCGAGGTCATCGAGTCCACTTCGGCCGAATTCCCCGTCGGGGCAAAGGTTTTGGCGCACGGCTACGACATCGGCACCGGGCGTAACGGCGGCTACGCCGAGTACATTCGGCTGCCCGCGGATCAGGTGGTCGAACTCGGCTCGCTGACACCCCGCGAGGGTGCCGCGATCGGCACGGCCGGGTTCACCGCGGCGATGAGCGTGCAGGCACTGGTGCGACACGGCATCACGCCCGCCGACGGGCCAATCGTGGTGACCGGTGCCACCGGCGGCGTCGGCTCGGTCAGCATCGACCTGCTGGCTGCCGCCGGCTACGAGGTCGTCGCCTCCACCGGCAAGCCCGAAGCCACCGAGCACCTCAAAAAACTGGGCGCATCCGAGGTGATCGGCCGCCTGCCCGCCGACCCCGACGCCAAACCACGCCCGCTGGCCAAGACCCGGTGGGCCGGGGCCGTCGACTGTGTCGGCGGGGCCACGCTGGCCGACGTGCTCAGCACGCTGAACTACGGCGGCGCGGTGGCCGCCAGCGGGCTGACCGGTGGTGCGGCGCTGAACACGACGGTGATGCCGTTCATCTTGCGCGGCGTTTCCCTGCTGGGCATTGACTCAGTGTTGATGCCCATTGGTCCGCGTCGCGCGCTGTGGAAGCAAATCGGCGGGGTCTTCAGGCCACCGCACCTCAACGACATCACCCACGAGGTCGAACTGGCCGATGTGGTCTCGGTGATCGACGAGGTCCGGGCCGGACGCTATTCCGGCCGCGCGGTGGTACGTATCGGCGGCTGAATCAGGCTGGGCCACAACCGAAGAGCGCACAAACGAAAGCGGGCCATCGGCTGACTGCCGACGGCCCGCTTTTCGTTGCGCTGACTAGCCGAGGAGAACCCGCTGCAGATCAGGCTTCATCGCCTGAAGCTCGCGGCCCCAGTAGGCCCAGTTGTGCGTCCCGTTGTCCGGGAAGTTGAACACACCATTGGTGCCGCCGGCCGCAAGGTAGTTATCGCGGAAGGAGCGGTTGGTGCGGATGGTCAGGCCCTCGAGGAAAGTGGCCGGCACGTCGCCGCCACCGAGCTCGTTGGGCTGGCCGTTGCCGCAGTACACCCACAGGCGGGTGTTGTTGGCGATCAACCGCGGGATCTGGACCATCGGGTCGTTGCGCTGCCAGGCCGGATCGCTGGACGGGCCCCACATGTCCTTGGACTTGTAGCCGCCGGCATCACCCATCGAGACGTTGATCAGGCCGGGCCACCATCCCTCGGAGGGGTTGAGGAAGCCTGACATCGAACCGGCGTAGACGTACTGATTCGGGTGCCAGGCCGCCAGGCTCATCGAGGCCGACCCGGCCATCGACAGACCGATCGCGGCGTTGTTGGTGGGCCGCACGTTCTTATTGGCCTGCAACCACGAGGGCGCCTCCTGGGTCAGGAAGGTCTCCCACTTGTAGGTCGAGCAGCCGGCCTTGCCGCAGGCGGGCTGGTACCAGTCGGCGTAGAAGCTGGACTGCCCACCAACTGGCATCGAGACGGAAAGGCCCGAGTCCAGGTACCACTCGAACGCCTGGGTGTTGATGTCCCAGCCGTTGAAGTCCTCCTGGGCGCGGAGACCGTCGAGCAGCCAGACGTTCGGCGAGTTGTCGCCGCCACTCTGGAACTGAACCCGGATCGTGCGGCCCATGCTCGCGGATGGAACGTCGAGGTACTCGACCGGAAGGCCGGGCCGCGAGAACGCACTCGCGGTGGCCGACGCGCCCACCAGGCCGACGAGACCCGGCAGTGCCGCCGCCGCCACCGCTGCGACCGCCACTCGGCGCGACCAATTGCGCACCTTGTCGAAGACAGACTTCACCCGTCAACCCCAGCTTTCTTTTCCCGATTGTCGAACGGTAAGAAAACAGTAAAACACGGCCCCTCGGGCGGGTGAAAATCCAACGCGCCGTCCAGCAACGAACACCCTTGTCAGAGCGGTGGACGAAAACTAAAGTTAACTTCAGTTTTGCCGACCGGCCGACCCTGGGAGCTGCTGTGGAATCCTTCGTTCACCTTCGCAAAGGCACCACGCCACCGCGACTGCACGCCGATCTGAATGGCCTCAAGGACGACGAATTGGGGCGCGGCGGGTTCACTGGCCGTACCGCCAGCCTGTACCGGCGCCACGACCCGACGCACTTCCGGGCGGCGGGCCCACTTCGACCGGTCGACGTGCTCGCCGACCAGTTGAAACCCGCCGACGCGACCGATCCGTCGGGCGCGCCGATGATGCTGTTCTCCAACTCCGATTGCCGGATCTCGTTGAGCCGCCGGGCTGAGGCCATGCCGTTCTATGTCCGCTACATCGACGGCGACCTGTTGTGCTTCGTCCACCAGGGGTCCGGTCGACTGGAAACCGAATTCGGTCCACTGGATTACCGCACCGGCGACTGGGTCTACATCCCCAAGGCCTGCACCTGGCGGCAACTGCCAAATCCCGGCGGGCAGGAGCGCAGCGACACGGGGAAAAATCCCGGCGGGCACGAGCGCAGCGAGAGCACCTGGCTGATGATCGAAGCCACCGACGAATTCCGCACTCCCCCACCCGGCCCCCTTGGCCGGCACTGGCCGTTCGACCCATCGCTGGCCACCATTCCCGAACCAGAGGCGATCGAGGACGACGACCGCACCGAATACGAGGTGCGGTTAATGCACCGGGGCGTCGACGGAGTGGAGACGACTTCGCTGTTCTACGAACACAATCCGCTCGACGTCGACGGCTGGCAGGGCGACAACTTCCCGTTCACCTTCAATATCGAGGACTACCACGTCGTGACGTCGGACAGCGTGCACCTGCCACCGATGGTGCATCTGTTTATGGAGGCCACCGGGGTGTACGTCTGCAACTTCCTGCCCAAGCCGGCCGAGGGTGTGCCGGGCACCGAACGCACACCGTGGTACCACCGCAATGTCGACTTCGACGAGATCGCGTTCTTTCACGGCGGCACGCTCTACGGCATTCCGATGCCGCCGGGACTGATCAGCCACGCCCCGCAGGGCGTACATCACGGCGCGCCGGAGAAGGCCCGAGAACGGGCGCGGCGCAAGTTCGACGATTACTCCCGGGTGGACTGGAAGGTGATCGCCGTCGACACCCGGCAGCGGCTGACGCCGTCACCCGAGGTACTGGCCGCGGATTTGGGCCAGCATTCGTGAGCTCCCGATACGAACGCATCCCCTATCTGGTTGCTTACCAGAATGATTCGGGTGTCCGCGCCGTCTACGGTGGGCTGGCCGAAGTCGTGACGCTGGAGTGCTATCTGCTCAAACCGGTGAACCCAGCTGACACCGGAGCCGCCGGGCCGGCGACAGGGGATACCGTCCTGGTATTCATGCACCCATCCGCGGCGGGAGGGGCCTACCTGCCGATGGTCACCGGCCTTGCACGCGCGGGCCATCACGTCATCTATGCCGGCAGTCGGTACCGCGGCAGCGACTCGGCACTGCTGATGGAGAAGGTCGTCCAGGACCTCGGAGCGGTGATCACCGACGCCAAAAATCGGCTGGGCTACTCGAAGGTCGTGCTGGCAGGGTGGAGTGGCGGCGGGTCGCTATCGCTGTTCTATCAGCAGCAGGCCCTGCATCCGACGCTCACCTCAAGTCCGTCCGGCGACGGCCCCGACCTGACCAAGCTCGGCCTGTTCCCCGCCGACGGGATCATGCTGCTTGCCGCCCACATCAGTCGGCACGGCACCCTCACCGAGTGGCTGGACGCCTCCATCCTCGACGAGTCCGACCCCACCCGGCGTGACCCCGAACTCGACCTCTACAACCCGGACAACCCCAATCAGCCGCCGTACACGCCTGAGTTCCTCGACCGGTACCGGCAGGCCCAAATCGACCGCAACCGCCGAATCACGAAGTGGGTCAAGGAGAAACTCGCTGACTTGCATGCCCAGGGACGCGCGGACGAGGAGTTCTGCTTCGTCGTACACGGCACCATGGCCGACCCGCGCTGGCTGGACGGAGGCGTCGATCCCAACGACCGCGAACCCGGCACCTGCTATCTGGGTGACCCGCGAATCGTCAACAACTCGCCCATCGGACTGGCCCGGTTCTGCTCGCTGCGCAGTTGGTTGTCCCAGTGGAGTTACGACGACGCCTGCGGCGATGGGGTGGCCTGTGGCGGCGACATCACGGTACCCACCCTGGTGATCGGCAACCTCGCCGATGACGCCTGCACGCCGAGCCACACCCGACGGCTGTTCGAGGCCATCGGGCATCCGGATAAGGAAATGCACGAGATCGCCGGCGCCAACCACTACTACTCCGGTCCCGATCAGCGCGAGACCCTGCGCCAGGCCATCGGGATCATCACCGATTGGCTTGAGCGGCATGACTTTTCCGGGGCCGGCCTGTGACCGGCGGGCAGGAGCGAAGCGACTCGGGAATTAGGCCCGGCGCACTGGATGGCATCCGGGTGCTTGAGGTCGGCACCCTGATCTCCGGACCGTTCGGCTCCCGCCTGCTCGGCGATATGGGTGCCGAGGTCATCAAGGTCGAGCCACCCGGCTCCCCCGATCCGATCCGCACCTGGGGTCAGGCCGAAGTAGACGGACACCATTTCTTCTGGACCGTGCATGCCCGCAACAAGAAATGCGTCACCCTCAACCTGCGCACACCCCGCGGCCGGGAACTCTTCCTGGATCTCGCCGAACGCTCCGACATCATCGTGGAGAACTTCCGGCCCGGAACACTCGAGAAGTGGAGCCTCGGCTATGACGTTCTGCGCGAACGTAATCCGGGCATCGTTCTGGTGCGGGTGTCGGGATACGGCCAGACCGGACCGAATTCCGGTAAGGCCGGTTACGCCTCGGTGGCGGAGGCGGTTAGCGGGCTGCGACATATGAATGGTTTCCCGGGTGGACCGCCACCGCGGCTCGCGCTCTCCCTCGGCGACACCCTCGCTGGCATGTTCGCCGCCCAGGGTGCGCTAGCCGCGCTGTACCGGCGCACCGTCACCGGCGAAGGTCAGGTCGTCGACGTCGCACTCACCGAAGCCTGCCTCGCCGTGCAGGAGTCCACCATCCCCGACTACGACGCGGGCGGAGTGATTCGTGGACCGTCGGGCACCCGGCTTGAAGGTATTGCGCCATCGAATATCTACCGCAGCGCCGATGACAGCTGGGTGGTGATCGCTGCCAACCAGGACACCGTTTTCCGCCGGCTGTGTGAGGCGATGGGCCGACCTGATCTGGCGACCGACGAGCGCTTCGTCGACCACGTCGCGCGGGGCCGCAATCAGGATGAGATCGACGCCATCATCGGCGAGTGGGCAGAACTGCGGCAGCCCAATGACATCATCGACACCCTCAGTGCCGCCGGGGTGATCGCCGGACCGATCAACACCGTCGCCGATGTGGTGCGCGATCCGCAATTCCAGGCCCGCGGCATGCTGGTGGAGCACTACGACGAAGCCGCCGGGCGCACCGTACTGGGCCCCGGTGTGGTGCCGGTGCTGTCGGAAACCCCGGGCGGGGTACGCAGTGCGGGGCCAGCGCGGCCCGGACAACACAACGACGAGGTGTACGGCCAACTACTGGGCTTAGGTTCCGAGGAACTCACCAATCTGATCGAGCAGGGAGTCTTGTGAGCACACCGGCCCGCACCACACCGGGCTACACCACACCGGCCCACGTCACGATCCGCGAGGTCGCACTACGCGACGGACTGCAGATCGAATCCCCGATTCCGTTGTCGGCCAAGCTCGACATGCTCGCCGCCATCGCCGCCACCGGCGTGCGCGAGGTCGAGGCCACCGCATTCGTCTCACCGTCGAAGGTGCCCGCACTCGCCGACGCACCCGAACTCGCGGCCGCACTGAGCGACTACCCCGATATCGAATTCTCCGCGCTGGTCGCCAGCGCCAACGGCGTCCGCCGTGCCATCGCTGCCGGGTTCCGATCGGTGGAGTACGTGGTCTCCGCCGCCGACGGACACAGCCGCGCCAACGTCGGGCGCAGCAGTGCCGAGGCCGCAGCACAGATCGCCGACATCACCGCGATCGCCCACGACGCCGGCGTCAGCGTCGAGGTCATCATCTCCACCTCCTGGGACTGCCCCTTCGACGGCCCCACTCCGCCGCAACGGGTGCTCGACATCATCGATGCCGCGTGCGAATTCGGCGCCGACCGGTTGGCGATCGCCGACACCATCGGCACCGCAACGCCTGGCCGGGTCACTTCCCTTGTCACCCAGGTCCGTCCCCGTATCGGGGACCGGCCGCTAGGCGCGCACTTCCACAACACCCGCGGCACCGGACTGGCCAGCGCCTGGGCCGCAGTCAGCGCGGGCGTGACACGGCTGGACTCCTCGATCGGCGGCCTGGGCGGCTGCCCGTTCGCCCCGGGTGCGAGCGGCAATATCGCCACCGAGGATCTGGTGTATCTGCTGCGCGACAGCGGAGTCGGCGTCGACATCGACCTTGATGCCGCCATCGAGGCGGCCCGGGTCGCCCGCACCGCGGTCGGCCACGATCTTCCTAGCGCGCTGCTGCGCGCCGGTGACCGGAACCTAGGCTGACGTGACGGCAGTCGACATCGCCCGGCCGTTGAGCAGTAAGGGCCGCCAGACCCAGCAGTCGATAGAAGATGCCGCCCGAAAGTTATTCGCCGAACGCGGTTTTCACGGTACTACGCTGGCCGATATCACCGCGGCGGCCGACAGATCCCCGGCATCGTTCTACCGCTACTTCACCGATAAGGAAGACCTGTTGGCAGCGCTGGCCGAGTCGTTCTTGCGAGAGGTCGTCGACCTCCCGAAGATTCCGGACGATCACGACTTCTTCGTCTCCGCCGTGGGTGTCTATTGGGACGTGTTCAAACCCAACATCGGCATCATGGTCGCCGTCGACCAACTCGCCGCGGCGCAGGCACGGTTCGCCCTGCTGCAGAAGCGGTTCCGCCAGTTCGGAACAGATATCGTCGGAGCCTCGGTGCGCCGAGCCAAGCAGCAGGGGTACGCCGCCGAACTGGACGCCGACCATATTGCGCTGGCGATCGCGCTGCTGTTCGAGCGGTTCACCAGCGTCAGCGTGTCCGAAGGCCTGTCCGACGCCGCGGCCGTGAGCACACTATCCACGATCTGGCAGAAGACCCTCTACGGTCAATCGACGACAGAATAGGCGACTTCACCATGACCGATTTTTCTGTGCCCGAACATCTTCCGGCACTACTGGCAGAGATGGACGCGTTCATCGAGGCCGAGATCAAGCCTCTGGAACGTGAACACATGCAGTACTTCGACAGACGCCGCGAATTCGCCCGCACCGACCTCGAGAACGGGGGCGTGCCGAACCGGGACTGGGAGGATCTGCTCGACGAGATGCGCCGTCGTGCCGACGCTGCCGGCTGGCTGCGCTACGGGTTGCCGTCGAAATTCGGCGGCCGGGACGGCACCAATCTCGACATGGCGGTGATCCGGGAACACCTGGCGCACAGGGGGCTTGGACTGCATAACGACCTGCAGGACGAGTCGTCGATCATCGGCAACTTTCCGCAGGTAATCATGATGGACCGGTTCGGCACCGAGGAGCAGAAGTCCGAGTGGATCGAGGCCATGTTCACCGGCAAGCGGTCCATGGCCTTCGGGCTCACCGAACCCGACCACGGCAGTGAC
>JAPLAO010000233.1 GCA_026393245.1 Mycobacterium sp.
CGAGTTCGGGCTTAGGCTAATCCAATGACCGACCAGGACCGTGCCGTCACCCGCCGCGCCATTGCCGATGCCCTGATGATTGCCCTCGAGCGGCGCCACGAGGTGCTCGACACCATTGTGGATTCCCCTGACCGGGCCTCGGCGATCGATGCTGTGACCGAACTGCTCGGCACACCGCGAATTGCCAGCGAGGCCGTGATGAATATGTCCTTCGACCAACTGACCACGGAATCACGCAAGCAGATCGCCGCCGAACTCGACGATCTCAACAGCCGGCTCAGCTTCACCGCCCGCGAGCGGCCGGCCAGCGCGGACGAGAGCCTGCGGCTGCGCCCGTTCTCCCCGGACGCTGACCGCGA
Organism: Mycobacterium sp.; assembly: GCA_026393245.1. Classification (GTDB taxonomy): domain Bacteria; phylum Actinomycetota; class Actinomycetes; order Mycobacteriales; family Mycobacteriaceae; genus Mycobacterium. The sequence goes on from JAPLAO010000233.1 coordinate 360, forward strand.
CATCTTCGCCAGCCGCACCGAGGAGATCGGCTCCGCCGGCGACGGGTCCGACTCACCCGCCGGATCACTCGATGACGAGATCGGCTCGGCGAGCAGGCGGGTGTGGGCCGAGGAGGCCGCGTGGTTCGTCGCCGTCGACGGCGACGAGAAGGTGGGCATGGTCTTCGGCGAACTCACCCGCGGTGAGGTGAACGTGCGGATTTGGATCCATCCCGGCCACCGCAAAAAGGGCTACGGCACGGCCGCCCTGCGCCGCTCGCGATCGGAATTGGCAGCACAATTTCCGGCGACTCCACTCGTGGTGCGCGATCCCGGCGCAGGCCGCTGAATGGGTGCGCGCGCGGCAATCCTGGTCACTGGTACTGAGGTCCTCACCGGACGGGTCACCGACCGCAACGGCCCCTGGGTCGCCGACCGGTTGCTCGAACTTGGCGTCGAGCTTGCCCACATCACCATCTGCGCCGATCGTGGGGCCGATATCGAGGCACAGTTGGGCTTCCTGCGCGCTGAGGGCGTGGATCTGATCGTCACGACCGGCGGATTGGGGCCCACGGCCGACGATATGACGGTGGAGATCGTCGCCCGGTTCTGCGGCCGCGCGTTGGTACTCGACGAGGCCATGGAAACCACGATCGCCGGGATCGTCGATAAATGGATGGCCCGTTTCCCCGATACCGACTTCGACGCGGTCCGCGCGGCCAATCGCAAGCAAGCCATGGTTCCCGAGGGCGCCACCGTCCTGCAGCCGGTCGGCACCGCACCGGGAGCGGTGATCCCGGGCAGTCCGACCGTCGTGGTGCTACCCGGTCCACCCAAGGAGCTGCAGGCGATGTGGCCGGCCGCCATCGCGACCGAGGCCGTGCAACTGGCCATCGCCGGGCGCACCGAGTACCGGCAGGAGACTGTGCGGATGTTCGGCCTCGCCGAGTCCGGCCTGGCCGACACCCTGCGTGTGGCTGAACACCAGGTCGAGGGTTTCACCGAGTTGGAGATCACCACCTGTCTGCGCCGCGGCGAGGTGGAGATGGTGACCCGGTACGAACCCGCCCACGCCACGGCCTACCGCGACCTGATGGACCTGGTGCGGGACCGCCACGGCGCGACGATCTTCTCCGAGGACGGCTCGTCGGTCGACGATCAGGTGGCCCGGTTGTTGGCCGGCCGCCATCTCGCGACCGCGGAGTCCTGCACGGCGGGACTGGTGGCGGCCCGACTGACCGACCGGCCGGGGTCCTCGGATTACGTCACAGGCGGTGTGGTGGCCTATGCCAACGAGGCCAAGGTGGCCCTACTCGGGGTCGATGCCGCACTGATCGCCGAGCGCGGGGCGGTGTCAGAACAGGTGGCCGAGGCGATGGCGGCCGGCGCACTGCAACGCTTTGGCGCCGACACCGCGGTCGCGATCACGGGGGTGGCCGGACCCGGCGGCGGAACGACCGAAAAACCCGTCGGCACCGTGTGGTTCTGCGTGATGTGCAGCGGTGGGCCGACGGTGACGCGCTGTGTCCAGATACCGGGGGAGCGGTTTGACGTCCGGGACCGCTCCACGACGGTGGCCATGCACCTGCTGCGACGAGCACTGCTGGAGATGCCGCCGGTCTAGCGTGCCGCCGTGTTTGCGCGAGCGCCAGCACTGAACCGACTCATGCGGGGCCGTTGAGGTCGACGTCGGTGACGTAGCGCGCCTGATTGCCACCGGCCAGTCGCGCATCGTGCATAGCCGCGGCGGCCAGTGCGATCACCTCGTCGAGGACGGCACTCGGTGGACGGCCGGCCAGTGGGCCCAACAGCGTGCTGACCACCCCGATGCTGGCCGTCATCCCGCCCGGGGTAGCCGCCACGGCCCCAAGGGCACGTTCGATCAGGGGTGTGGGGTCCGGTGTGGTGAAGGTGTCGGCGATCAGGAACTCGGAGTCGTCGACATGACCCAGCACCGCATCGCGGCGGATGATGTCGCGCAATGCCTGCCCGGTGACCACCCGCACGCGGTTCGCGCCACGGTCGCCCTGCAGGCTGAGGACCGCCGCATAGCTGTCGATACCGATCACCGCGACCACCAGATAGCGGTCATCGCCGCGATTACGCGCTCCCATCAGGTTGGCGGCGACTTCGTAGAACGACGCGCGGGTGAGCAGACCGGTCAGTGGCTCGACATCGGTGGGGGCGTCTTCAGATCCACCGACCTGGGCGACGGTGCGGCAGGCGAACACCAGGACGATGTTGAGAAACACCAGGGGCGTGGTCACCGCGAACGCCGTCGGTATGTCCGTGGACGCCACCCGGAATGCCAGCCAGAGGTAGGTCAACGCGGCCACGGCCACCGTGAACGCCAGCAACCGCGAACTGTGGAAGAGGGCGGCGTAGCCGAGGATGAAGGGGAAGGCGACACCGATGAGCAACCCGGCGAGTGGGTCCGCCGCCACCACGCAGCCGACCGCCAGAGCCATCGCGCCGCCGGCCATGAGAGCGGTCGACTCGAGCCGGGTGGGCCACCGGTATCGCAGCCAGGGCAGCGCGAAGACCACGCACGCCAGCACTGCGCCGACCAGAATTGCCCTGCCACCGGGCAGATAGGTGGATTTCGGGTTGAACATCGCCAGCACGGCGGGAAGGCTGAGGCTCGCGGTGAAGCAGGCGATTAGCAGCATTGCGGTTCGCTGCAAGCCGCGCGCGGTCAGCCTCGAGGTGAACGCGTAGTACTGGTCGGGGCCGACCCGCGGCGAGAACTTCATGCGCGGGCCTCCCGTCGGTGGACCGACACCGCGTAATCACCGTTCGCGAAGGGGTGACGGTCCCAGGTGGACCACCGGGCCACCGGTGCGAGTCCGGCTGCTGACGCCATCGCGTCGTAGCGTTCGCAGGACAGTTGGTCAGGCCACAGGCTGAATCCGGAGACCAGCGTGCCGCCGGGCGCTAGTCGGCTTACAAGGTTCGCCAACACCCGGTTCTCGGTGCCCGTTTCGAGGAAGATCATCACGTTTCCGGCCAGCAGGACGAGGTCGAACTTTCCCTTCGGGACAGCGCGCGGATCGCTGAGATCGGCTTCGTGCCAATCGATGTCGGGCGCGTTGGTACGCGCTGCGGCCAGCATCTCAGCATCGGCGTCGATCCCGGTGACGTGCACCCCGCGCCGGGCCAGTTCGATTCCCACCCGACCGGTGCCGCACCCCGCGTCGAGCATGGTGGTTCCGCCCGACTCCGCCAGCAGTGCCGCGACCAGATCGGCCTCGCCGTGGATGTTCTGCCCCGATGCCTCCAAGGAGCGCCAGCGGGCGTCGTAGTCGTCACCCCGGGGGGTTGCAGTCCGCTGCCAGCGGGTGGTCATGCCGGAACCACGACTGTCAGTTCGCTGCCGTTGCGCTCCACCCGCATCCCGGCTCGACGTGCCAGGGCAGCCACCGCGGTCGCGTCGTCGGGCTCGGATCTGGCTGCGGCCAGCACACGCGCAAGTCGGCCTTTGTGCGCCTTGTTGAAATGGCTGACCACCGTGCGCCGGCCGTCGGACTGCTCAGTGATGACATCAACCCCGACGGCACCGGGGATCCGACCGAGGCCGGCATAGGCGCCCGAGCGCAGATCGACGATCAGTTCGCGGCTTGCCAGATCGGCGAGCACCGGTTCCAGCACCGGGCGCCACCGCGCGGGCAGACCGGGATTGCCGGGCAGTTTGGCACCCGCGGACAGCCGATAGGCGGGAATGCGGTCATCAGCGCGCAGCAGACCGAACAGGGCCGAGCCGACAGCCAGCCGGGCGCTGCCCCGCGCTGCCTCGGCGGCGCTCAACGATCCGAAGTCCAGCGCGTCGTAGAGAACGCCGGTGTAGCGGTGGATGGCCGGCAACGTGGGGGAGTTTCGCAGCGCCGCGTTGCGCTCGATCTCGGCGGACTGGGATTCCGAGATCCCCAGTGCCCGTCGGCTGGCCGCGGGGTCAGCGGACAGGTCGACGAGTTCGGCTACCAGTGCCTCGCGCAGTGGTCGCAACTCGGGGCAACTGAGGCTACGAAGCTTCAGCGGTGGCCCGTCGCCGCCCGCGCGTTTGGTCTCCGAGGGGGGAAGCAGCACGATCACGAGGCAGACGTTAGCCGTGATCAGTACGGCGGCAGTTGGCCGTTGCCGGACTGGCCGGCCAGGCCGTTGAGGATATCGAGTTCGTGGCGAAGCTTCAGCTGTGACAGCCAGGGTGGGGTCTCACCGGGGAGGACGGCGTCCTCGGTCAGCTGCCACGGTTGGCAGCCCCGGGTTTTGAAGGCGACGTCGGTCGCCTCGATCTGAACCAGCTGGGGCTGCGATGTCAGCGCATTGTTGAGCGTGACGTTGTCAGCGCCGATCCGCCGCCAATAGCACTTGGTGCCCTCGGCCGGCCCGGCGGACGAATAGATGCCGGGCTGCAGCTCGGTTCCGACCGCGAAGGTACCGTCGCGGTCGATCGCGGCCACCGGACCCACCGGCGGCGAATGGGGGGTCACCGATTCGGTCGAGGGTGCGCTCGCAGATGCGCCCGAAGGTGCTGACGTGGGTGCGCTCGCAGGTGCTGAGGTGGGTGCGGTCGAAGGGCCCGGGGTCGGCGTGGCCGGTTCGGCGGAAGCGAATCCAACGCCCAAGAACTGGCAAGCGGTGATCACCAACACCGCCGCACCGCAGGCAACTACCCTGTTCACGGAAGTCAGGATACGCTGCCGGCCCCGCCGACGAACCGGTCGCGGTAGCCGCCCAACCGCCGCGCGACATCGTCCGGGTCGAGTCCGACGGCAGCGTGGTCGTAGATGACCTCGCCGTGGCGACCGCGCGGATGCTCGGCGGTGAACGCGGCCATCGACTCCCGAACCTCCGCACCGAACGGCTGGTCGGCAAGTTCGTAGATCGCGCGCAGCGTCGCCTGCTCATCGGCCATGAAATCGGTGAACCGGACGTCGATCGACTGATCGGCGGGCAGTACGTCACGGTCGCGCAGACATCCGTTCAGCAGGTCTTTGGACCGCCGCAGCCAGTACTGTCCGATCGCGACCGGGTCGGGGTGATCACACGCCATTCGCGATCCGTACGCGACCATGGTGACCATCGATCGGGTCACCTCCGCCGGATCGCGATGCGTGACAACGAAAGTCGCGTCCGGAAACGCGGCATACAGCGTCGGGAACTGTTCGAGATGCTGCGGTGATTTCAGTACCCATCGGGTACCGCCGCGCAGCCACTGCATTGCCGCAAGGCTGCGTTTGACGTAGGCGTACGAGGGCAGTTGGTCGTGCGCTTGATAGTGCGCGGCAAAGGTCGGGACGTGGTAGGTGGTTTCGAACAACATGCCGGAGATGTCGTTGGCCAGCAACTGGATCTCCTCATGGGCATGGTCGACGGTCATCTCGTGCATCCGCTTGAACTCCGGCATGATCGCGTTGAGCAGGTCCAGACCGGCCGAGCAACGATCCCTTCGGGCCTGTTCGTCCTCGCCGGGCGCACCGATCGGCTCGAGACTTTCCCAGTACGGCAGCGATCGGATGTTGGGGTCGGCGGCGATGAGATTGTGCAGGTGCGTGGTGCCACTTCGGGGCAGTCCGCAGATGATGATGGGCCGGGTGATCGGAATGGACTCGATCTCGGGATGTTCGGCGATCAGGGCTTCCAGGCGTAATCGGTTCACCAGGTTGCCCACCAGTTGCTCGAACACGATCCCAACCCCGGTGTCCGAGAGGCCGGCTTCAGTACGCAGGGCTGTGCACAGGATCTCCAGTCGCTCCCGGAAAGCGGCGTCACCCCAGTGGTCGAGTCCGGTGCGTTCGGACGCGGTCGACATGAGCGCCGCCGGGGACAGGTCCAGGGTGGCACCGTAGGCCGCGAGACCCGCGCGCATCGGGGCGGCGGATTCCGGATAGGCAGGGCTGGCCAGATCGTCGAGTCGGATCGGTTCCGGGCGAAAGGTTGTCACTTCCCGGCCTCGACAGTGTCGACCACCCGGCACACCGGGCGCTGCGGGGTCTGTGCGGGCAGGAACCAGCGCAACCAGATCAGGCCCTTCGAGCGGCCTGCGGTGGACACCCAGTTGGGATGGCCGGGGTCGGTATCGCTGACCACGATCCGCCACGATCCGTCCGGTTCGTAGGTGATGTGCGCGCCGTTGATGGTGACGCGTTCACCAGTGACGCGTTCGTAGGTGTAGTCGTAGGTGTGCAGGAAAGGGTTCCACAGGCACAGATTCCAGAACGCGCATTCCGGCGAGGTGCCGTCGATGATCAGCGCCTGACCAGGCTCGAGTTCGTAGGCGCCCATCGCGTAGGCCGCGTCGGCCGCCGACCACCCGTAGGCGTGCTGGGGCACCGGGTAGGGCTCAGCGATCTCATTGGGCGGCGAGACCCGGGTCGGGATGAAGGAGCACTGTTCGTTGATCCAGGTGCGGGCGGCCCGCAGCCTCCGGGTGAGGTCGTCGCGGCTGTCTAGGCGGCGGCCGGGCGGGTCGATCGCCTCGATGCGCCACTGCGCCCGCCGGTCGGTATCGGGGTTGTCCAGATAGTCGCGGGTTAGTGCGACGACGGCGTCGGCGTCGAGGGTGAGGCCCTGCTGCGTACCCAGTGGCCCACCGGAGAGCAGGAACTCGAAGTTGCCGTCGGCGTCGAACTGCAGCGAGCGGTCGTTGAGGGTTCCGACGATGCGGTTGCTGTAGTGGCCGTCGTCCGGCCCGCCGTAGACGGTGATCGACAGATATACCGAGTCCCCGCGGTTCCCGGTCACGGAATAGCTGCGGTTGGGCGCGATCGGCGCGAGTTGGTAGAACGCGTCGGCATTGTCCCCGCCCCACTTCTGGTAGGGGCCGATGACGTCGACGAAGCGAGGGTTGTCCCTATCGCCCCAGACGTAGGCGTCGACGGCGACGCGTAGCAGGCTGAAAGTCAGGCGGTATCCGTCGAGGATGTCGGGTTCGTCCAGTGGGGGATCGGCGGTCAGGAACTTTGCTTCGATGGCCGCCAACTCGTCGAGTAATTCGTGGAAAGCCTGCGAAAGTTCATCGCCCGCCATTGCCCTGCGCTCCTTCGGCCACCCCCGGTGTCCAGGGTATGCCGTCGAGCGCGCAGTCTTACGCCTTTCTGACCTGGGACCCGAATCCATCCCACCGGACACCCGGCGGCCCATAGTCTGAACACATGTCGTTTGCTCGGAAGCGACGCGAGCAAAGAAATGTGGGAGGAACAGTTATGAACGCACCAATCCGTGGCCTGGTCAGAACGCTGGCCCTGATGCTGGCGGTGGTGGGGCTGACCTTCGGTATCGCCAAGCCGGCGACCGCGGCCGCCGCTGACCTGAACTTCACCGGCACCACGCTCAGTGGCGCACCCTTCAACGGCACGAGCTTGCAGGGCAAGCCGGCCGTGCTGTGGTTCTGGACCCCGTGGTGCCCGTTCTGCAACGCCGAGGCGCCCAATGTCAGCGCGGTCGCGGCCGCCAACCCGAAGGTGACCTTCGTCGGGGTGTCCACCCGTGCAGATGTCGGCGCCATGGCGAACTTCGCCTCGAAGTACAGCCTGAACTTCACCAACCTCAACGACGCCGACGGGTCGATTTGGGCTCTGTTCAATGTGCCCTGGCAGCCGGCATACGTGTTCCTGCGGCCGGACGGGTCATCCACCTTCGTCAACAATCCGATGGGGGCGATGTCCCAGCAGGAGCTGACCGACCGGGTGCAAGCTCTGACGTCCTGATGTCGAACTGCTCTTGAACCAGAACCTCGTCGCGCTGGCTTTCGTGGCCGGCATGGTGGCGGCCTTCAACCCCTGCGGGTTCGCGATGCTGCCCGCCTATCTGACGCTGGTGATTGATCCACAGGGCAGCAGCCAGGTCACCGCGGTGGGACGCGCGCTGGCCGCAACCGCGGCCATGGCACTGGGCTTCCTGGCGGTGTTCGGATCATTCGGTCTGCTGACGGTGTCGGTGGCATCGACAGTGCAGCAGTACCTGCCGTACGTGACGCTGGCGATCGGGGTCAGCCTTGTCGGCCTCGGGATATGGCTGTTGTCCGGCCGGGAACTGCGGGCGCCCAATCTGGCGGGCGGGCGCGGGGCGCCGTCGTCGAGGTTGGGGTCGATGTTCGGATACGGCGTCGGCTATGCGATCGCGTCGCTGTCGTGCACGATCGGTCCGTTCCTGGCGGTCACCGGTAGCAGCCTGCGAAAGGGATCGCCGGCCCAGGGCGTGCTGGTCTATCTGGCGTACGCCGCCGGGATCGCGCTGGTGGTCGGGGTGCTCGCGGTGGCGGTGGCGCTGGCGAGTTCCTCGCTGATCGACCGGATGCGAACCGTGCTGCCCTACATCAACCGGATCAGCGGGCTGATCCTGGTGATCGTCGGACTGTATGTCGGCTACTACGGCTTCTACGAGATCCGGCTGTTCTCTGCCAACGGCAGCGCCGAGGATCCCGTCATCGACGCAGCCGGCCGGATCCAGCGGACCCTCGCAGGCTGGGTCTATCAGCACGGAGCCTGGCCGTGGTTACTGATACTGGCCGTGTTGGCGGCGGCCACGGCGGCGATCTGGACACGGCGACGCCGTCGGGCACCCCGGTAGTCGTTCACGCCGATATACTTTGCCGGGTCGGCCCGCTGGCCGTGCCCCATGAGAGGACAGAAGATGAAACCGTCCACCCGCACCGTGATTGCCGCTACGGCGGCCGTCCTCGGCCTCGTCACGCCCGCTGCCGTCGTCACAATCGTCGCCAGCGGTGCGGCCAACGCGGACGTGTGCGCCAGCGCAGGCCGCCGGATCTCGGTTAGTGGATGCGCGAACCTTTCCGACGTGATGGCTCCGTACGTGGTGCAACCCAATGCCTATGCACCATTGCCGGGGGACCCCACTCCGAACGTGACCGGTTGCGTGGGATATAATGGTCGGTGGGTCAGCGCCGGCGGATGTAACTGAGCGAGCCCGTTTAATGAATAACCCCGCGAGCCATAGGGCCCGCGGGGTTAGTCATTTAGCGTTGTTTACTTCGTCACGTCATACCGGTCAAGATCCATGACCTTGGCCCACGCCGCGGCGAAGTCGCGCGCGAACTTCTCCTTGGCATCGTCTTCGGCGTAGACCTCCGCCAGCGCACGCAACTGTGAATTCGACCCGAAGATCAGGTCAACACGGGTGCCGGTCCACTTCTCTTTGCCACTGACCCGATCTTTGCCCACATAGGTGCCGTCATCCTTTGACGACGGTGACCACTCGGTGTCCATATCGAGAATGTTCACGAAGAAGTCGTTGGTCAGCCGACCCGGCTTGTCGGTAAGCACGCCGAGTTTCGAGTCCTGGAAGTTGGCTCCAAGAACCCGCAGCCCACCGGCCAGAACCGTCATCTCCGGCACGGTCAGCGTCAGCAGATTCGCCTGGTCGATCAGCATGTACTCGGCCGGCAGGGGGTTGCCCTTGCCGGCGAAGTTGCGGAAACCGTCCGACTTCGGCTCCAGGTATGAGAACGACTCGATATCGGTCGTCTCCTGGGTGGCGTCGCCGCGACCGGGGGTGAAGGGCACCGTGACGCTGATTCCGGCGTCCTTGGCTGCCTTCTCGACGGCCGTGACACCGCCGAGGACGACGAGATCGGCGAACGACACCGTGGTACCGGACGCCTTCTGGATCTCCTCCAGCTTGCGCACCACCTGCGCTAGTTCGTCCGGCTCGTTGGATTCCCAGCCGGCCTGCGGCTGCAGGCGGATGCGGCCACCGTTGGCGCCACCGCGCTTATCGCTGTCGCGGTACGACGCCGCGGCCTTCCATGCGGTCGAAACCAGTTGCGGCACAGTCAGACCCGACGCCAGAATCTGCTGCTTCAGCGCGGTGACATCCTGTGCGCTGAGCTTGCTCTGGCCGGCTGGAACATTGTCCTGCCAGAGCAGGGCCTCCTTGGGTACCAGCGGGCCCACATATCGGGCGACCGGCCCCATGTCGCGGTGGATCAACTTGAACCAGGCCCGGGCGAACGCGTCGGCGAGTTCCTCGGGATGGTCAAGCCAGCGACGGGTAATGGGCCCGTAGATCGGATCCACCCGCATCGACAGATCCGTGGTCAGCATCGACGGGTTGGTCCTGCCCGATCCGAAGGCCTCGGGGGCGGCGTCAGAGCCCGCACCGTCCTTAGGCTTCCACTGATGGGCTCCGGTGGGGCTGGCGGTCAGTTCCCACTCGTAGCCGTAGAGGTTTTCCAAGTAGCCGTTATCCCACCTGGTTGGGTTGGACGTCCAGATCACCTCCAGGCCGCTGGTGACCGCATCCTTGCCGACACCGGTGCCGAAAGCGCTCTTCCAGCCCAGGCCTTGCAACTCAAGCGGTGCGCCTTCCGGCTCGGGACCGACGGTTCCGTCGCCACCGGCGCCGTGAGTCTTGCCGAAGGCGTGTCCGCCGACGATCAGTGCGGCGGTCTCGACGTCGTTCATCGCCATCCGTCCGAACGTCTCACGGATGTCCATCGCGGCGGCCAACGGATCCGGAACGCCTTCGGGGCCTTCAGGATTGACGTAGATCAGGCCCATCGTGGTGGCGCCCAGCGGGTTCTCCAAGACTCGCTGGCCGGTGTAGCGCGCGCTGGTGCCCATCCAGGTGTCCTCGGAACCCCAGTAGATGTCCTCATCGGGCTGCCAGCGATCTTGCCGACCGAAGGCGAATCCGAAGGTCTCAAAGCCCATCGCATCCATGGCGTGGTTTCCGGCGAAGATCATCAGATCCGCCCAGGACAGGCTCTTGCCGTACTTCTTCTTGATCGGCCACAGCAACCGGCGTGCCTTGTCCAGGCTGGTGTTATCTGGCCAGCTGTTGATCGGCGAGAAGCGCTGCATACCCGAGCCGGCGCCACCACGGCCGTCCTGCACCCGGTAGGTGCCGGCCGCGTGCCAGGCCATCCGCACGAAGAACGGTCCGTAGTTGCCGTAGTCGGCGGGCCACCAGTCCTTCGAATCGGTCATGACCGCTTCGACATCGGCCTTGAGTTCGTCGACGTCGATGGTCGCCACCGCGGCGGCGTAGTTGAAATCGGAATCCATCGGATTGTTCTCGGCGGGGTACTTCACCAGCAACTTGAGATTGATCTGGTCGGGCCACCAGTCGCGGTTGCTGCCCCCCTCTACAGGCGGCCTGAACCCCATTGGGCAGCCGCCCGCGTTTTCCTCAACCATTGAATTTCCTTTCAGGAGTAGTGATTCCAGCCGTGGTCACACACGTGACCGCGAAGTATTTGTCAGGTCGAACAGTCGGGGCACAGTCCCCAGTAGGTGACCTCAGCCTCGTCGAGAACGAAGCCGTGGTCGGCCGCCGCAGTCAGGCACGGCGCATCGCCGACTGCGCAGTCGGCGTCGGCGATGGTCCCGCAGGACCGGCAGACGACATGGTGGTGGTTGTCGCTGACCCTCGACTCGTATCGGGCGACCGAACCCGTCGCTGACCCTCGACTCGTATCGGGCGACCGAACCCGAGGGTTGGATGCGCCGGACCAGGCCCGCCTCGGTCAATGCGGCGAGGACGTCGTAGACGGCCTGCCGCGACACCTCGGGTAGGCCCGTCCGCACCGCACCGAAGATGGTGTCGGTATCGGCGTGGGGATGGTCATGCACCGCATCAAGTACCGCGACCCTCGGCCGCGTCACCCGCAGGTCGGAATTTCGCAACTGCTCCGCGAATTCCGATGTAGACGGCACCGGTCGATCCTGTCTGGTTTTCTGGAATGAGTCAAGTGTTCCTTCGGCGAATTCTCAGTGTCGGGACTGGGTGTCGGTATGGTTTGACACCGTGCCTCTGACCCCTGTGCCGCTCAGTACGGTCGCACTCGAAATGGTGGCGCCCAACACCGATCGCAGCCTGGGAGAGCAACTCGAGGAAGCGCGCAAGGTGGCGCGGATATCGGCCGAAGTCGGCATCGCCGATCAGATCGGCCACGTGATGATCCCGGGGATGATCGACGAGGACGCCGACCGCCCGGTGGAGATGAAGCCCAAACTCGACGTTCTGGACTACTGGCGGTTGATCTCCCCGGAACTTCCCGGCGTCAAGGGCCTGTGCACACAGGTCACCGCATTCTCCGACGAGACGGCCCTGCGCAGTCGGCTTACCGATCTGGTCGCGTCGGGAATGGACGGTATCGCGTTCGTGGGTGTGCCCCGAACGATGGGTGACGGCGAGGGCACCGGAGTCGCACCCACCGACGCACTGGCGATCTACCGCGATGTGGTGCCCAACCGCGGGGCGATTCTGATCCCGACCCGTGCCGACGAGTCGGGCCGCTTCGGGTTCAAGTGCGCCCAGGGCGCCACCTACGGGATGACGCAATTGTTGTACTCCGACGCCATTATCGGATTCCTGAGCGAGTTCAGCCGCGCCAGTGATCACCGCCCCGAGATCCTGCTGTCGTTCGGTTTCGTGCCGAAGGTGGAAAGCCGTGTGGGACTGATCAATTGGCTCATCCAGGATCCTGGAAACGCCGCCGTGGCGGCCGAACAGGAGTTCGTCAGGATGCTGGCCGCCGCCGAGCCCGCCGACAAGCGGCGGCTCGTGGTCGACCTCTATCAGCGGGTGATCGACGGTGTCGCCGATCTCGGCTTCCCACTCAGCATCCACTTCGAGGCAACTTACGGATACTCGGCACCGGCCTTCGACACCTTCGCCGAAATGCTGTCTTACTTCACCCCGCGGCGCGCGTGAAGACCTGGATCGATTTTGACGACGCACCGGTCTTCGAGGTTTCGCTCGCCGACGAGTTCGACGGGTTGGGCGTCTATCAGGGAATGCTGATTGAGGGCCCGCAGGGGTGGGGCGAGTTCAGCGCACCCCGTGACTGCGATGACGCCTGCGCCGCCCGGTGGCTGACCGCCGCCATCGAGGCCGGCACCGTCGGCTGGCCGGACCCACTGCGGGGACGTGTCCCGGTGGCGGTGACCGTGCCGGAGGTGAGTCCGGACCGCGCCAGACAGATTGTGGCCGACGCCGACTGCCGAACCGCCGCGGTCCGGATCGGTGGCCGGGCGGACTCGGCGGCCCGCGACATTGCGCGACTGGAGGCAGTCCGGGACACCCTCGGTCCGGGTGGGGACATCCGGTGCACGACTGGCGTCGATTGGGATCCCGTTGTCACCGCCGCGGCCATGCCGGCCCTGGAACGGGCCGCCCGAGGACTGGAATTCATTCAGGTGCCTGGCGGCACACCGGAGGAAAACTCAACCCGGCGAACGACATTCGACATTCCCTTCGCTGTCGAGGTGTCGCACCCCGCGCATGCCGTCGGCGCGGACGTGGCGGTGCTCAACGTGAATGCACTCGGCGGTGTACGGCGTGCCCTGCGGGTGGCCGAGGTGTGCGGTCTGCCGTGTGTGGCGACGGTGGGGTTAGCCAGCAGTGTGGGGATCGCCGCGGGTCTCGCGTTGGCCGGAGTCCTGCCGGATATCGGGTTCGCCAGCGAACTAGCCACCGCGAGACTGCTCACCGGCGACGTGGTCAGTCCAGGCCGACGCCTCATCCCGGTCGACGGTTACCTGCCCGTCGCACCCATGCCCGCGGCGCCCGATGCGGGCGGCCTCGAACACTGCGCGGCGGCGGACCCTGACACTGTCGCGTGGTGGCGCACCCGGCTACGCAATGTGCAGCGCCACATCTGAAGTCGAAACAGCGCCCGCAACGCCTCAGCGACGGCGCCGGCCGGCGATCGCCAGTCCGATCCCGGCCAGGGCGATGATCGGCCCCAGCACCGTCCAGGTGGTGGTGTTGCTCATGAAGCTGCCTTGCACTTTGCCCACCCCCTGCAGAGTGAACAGCACACCGAACAGGGCCATCACGACACCGAGGACAGACATTGCATTGCGCATGTGGTGATCCTGCCTCATGCCTTACCGCTCAGCGCGGCAGCGCTGCGGAAATCAGTTCAGCGCGGCAGCGCTGCGGAAATCAGTTCAGCGCGGCAGCGCTGCGGAGAACGCCCGCATTGCGACCCGCCGCAGGGTTCCGGCGGCCGACTGAGCTGAGGATGCCAGCGCCGAGCGATTCGGCGGATCAAGGTGCAGTGCGTCACCCTCGTTGATGCGACCGGGCGTGACCACGTCGCCGTACACGCCGAGACACCGCCGCGCATGGGCGGCGATGGTCCTGGTGATCTCCGGGTCCCGCTTGAGGTCGGGCTGTTCGTGCGACGGCATCACGCAGCGGATGGTGGGGATCAAGGGCGCGAAGGCCGCATCCGGTGCGCGCACAACGCCTCCGCACCACTCCAACTCGGGTTGTGCCGCGCCGCCTGCGGCGTCGATGACAAGGGTGGGCCGGAAGCGGCGGACATCGAAGTCGGAGTCCGCGGTCAGCGCGGCCATGGTCTGCACGGCCTGCTCGGTGAGGATGTGCACCGGGTAGGCGTCGACGTAGGTGCCCACGGGGGTGGCGTACTTGGTGATCTCGGCGAGCTTGCGGACCGGGAACACCGACAGATCCGGCAGTGGCTCGTCATCGCGCAGTCCGAAAATGGTGCGCAGGTCGCTCTTGGTGGCCGCCGCGCCCCGGTACTTGTCGCGCTCGGACATCGCCGGCAGCGGCCACAGTTCCACGTCGCGGTCCAGATAGTCCGACAACATCCGGTGGACGCCCGGATCCGAACTCGAGGTCTCCCGGCCGTCGGGGAAGCCGATGATCACCTCGGGGGCATTACCCGGGCCGACGTCCGGCGTCGGAGCCTGGGCATAGCGGGCGGTGCACCACAGCAGTCCGGGCAGCCGTTTGGCGCCGGTGGTGATGTTCATTTCGACGTCGCGCACCGCCCAGGTCCGGTCGGCGTGCAGGCCGAGGGCGCCCAGGTGGGCCGTCGTCACCCGCTCGCCGGCCATCGACTTGACCGGGTACCGCCAGATTGCCGTGATGTGACCGATCTCCACCATGGCGGCCAGCCTACGGCGGAGGCTGGTTTTGGCCGTCACCGTTACCAGTGCGACGATGTAAACATGTACGACCAAGTCAACGAACAAGACCCGGCCGCCGATCTCCAGGATGCGGGATCCCGTATGGATCCGGTATTGGCCCGAAGCTGGCTGCTGGTCAACGGCGCCCAGTACGACAAGTTCGCGCCGGCGGCTGCGTCCCGCGCCGATATCGTGGTGCTCGACATCGAGGATGCGGTGGCGCCGAAAGGCAAGGCGGCCGCGCGGGAGAACGTGGTGCGCTGGCTGGCGGACGGCAACAGCGACTGGGTTCGGGTGAACGGTTTCGGCACCCAGTTCTGGGCCGACGACCTGACTATGTTGGCGGGCACTTCGGTCGGCGGTGTGATGCTCGCGATGGTGGAATCGGTCGACCACGTCACCGAGACCGCCAAACGGTTGCCGGGCGTCCCGATCATCGCCCTGGTGGAGACCGCACGCGGCCTCGAGCGCATCACCGAGATCGCCGCCACCAAGGGCACCTTCCGGCTGGCCTTCGGCATCGGTGACTTCCGCCGCGACACCGGGTTCGGCGAGCACCCGACCACCCTGGCCTACGCGCGGTCGCGTTTCACCATCGCCGCCAAGGCTGCCCACCTGCCGGGTGCAGTCGACGGCCCGACAGTGGGTTCCAGCGCCCTCAAGCTCAGCGAGGCCACCGCGGTGTCGGCTGAGTTCGGGATGACGGGCAAGATCTGCCTGACCCCGGATCAGTGCCCGACGGTCAACGAGGGCCTGTCGCCGTCCCAGGAGGAGATCTCCTGGGCCAGAGAGTTCTTCGCCGAGTACGAGCGCGACGGCGGCGAGATCCGCAATGGCTCAGACCTGCCGCGGATCGCGCGCGCCACCAAGATCATCGACCTGGCACGCTCCTACGGAATCGTAGTGTCAGAGTTCGATGATCAGGCCGTGCACGTGTCCGCCCCGTCGGACACTTACCACTACTGACGTCGGCCACTACTGACGGCGGCCACTACTACCGGCGGCCACTACTGACGGCGGCCCACTACCGAACAGCAGCGCCGGCCGCGATCAACTCCGCCGCCTTCTCGCCGATCACGACGACCGGCGCATGGGTGTGGCCCCGGATGATCGAGGGCATCACCGACGCGTCGGCCACCCGCAGGCCATGCACGCCACGCACGCGTAGTTGCGGGTCGACGACGCTGTGTTCGTCGCGGCCCATCCGGGCCGTGCCCACCGGGTGGTAAAGGGTGTGCGAGCAGGTGTCGAGGGCTTGTTCGAGGGTCTCGTCGTCGAGTGTCGTGGCGTGCAACGGCCGGGCGATCCTGCCGATGATGTCCTTGAGCGCGGGGGACCTGGCGATGGTGGCGGTCACCCGCAGGCCGGCCATCATCGCATCGCGGTCGATACCGTCCGGATCGGATAGGTAGCGCGGGTCGATGATCGGTTTGGCGGCTGGATCGGCAGAGCGCAACGTGATCGTGCCGGTGCTACGCGGCTTGAGCAGGACCGGGCCGGTGGCGATGGCATGCCCGAGATAGGGCTCGCCGATGCCCTGGTCGAAGAACGGGGCGGGTGCCCAGATCAGTTCGATATCGGGCAGTTCGAGTTCTGCTCGGCTGCGCACGAAGCCGTAGGCCTCGCCGACGTTGGAGGTCAGCATGCCGCGGCGGCGGAGCAGATAGTTCAGGAGTTCACGCGGTTTCTCCGCGGTGAGCAGGCTGTCGTCGCGGACATCGAATCCGAGTGTGGCCACCAGGTGATCCAGCAGGTTCTTGCCCACCTCGGGACAGTGGTGGGTGACACCAATTCCGAACTCGGACAACTCTTTTGCGTCACCGATTCCGGACAGCATCAGCAACTGGGGCGTGTTCACCGCACCGGCGCAGAGCACTACCTCGCGGGCGGCCCGCACCGTCTGGCTGCGGCCGTTGGCGTCGTCGAACTCGACCCCGACCGCACGGCTGCCCTCGAAAATCACCCGGCGCACCGTCGAGTCGGTCAGCAGGGTCAGATTCGAGCGGTACAGCACCGGCTTGAGGTAGGCATCCGCCGTACTCCACCGGGCACCGCGACGTTGCGTCACCGCGGTCTCACAGAACCCGTCGAGCATCGGTGCATCGGGCGTGGTCACGCGGTATCCGGCCTGCTGGGCCGCCCGCAACCACGCCGCGGTCGAGGACCGCGGACTGCGCTGCGGCGAGATCACCAGCGCGGAGTTCTCCACCCTGTCGAAGTAGGACCGCAGGTGCGCGTAATCCCAGTCCTCGCCGGCATGCTGCGCCCACTCGTCATAGTCCGCCGGGAAGCCGGGCACCCACATCATCGCGTTCATCGACGACGACCCGCCGAGCATTTTGCCTCGCGGCCA
>JAPLAO010000355.1 GCA_026393245.1 Mycobacterium sp.
ACCGCAGCGCTCTACGTCCAACCCGGAGGCGCCGATGATCTGGATGCCGCATGGAATGCCGTCGCGCCGATCACGTCAGCGCTGCGCACCTGGATTCACGACGGCGGCGCATACCTGGGCTGCTGCATGGGCGGTTTTCTCGCCGGCCGCGACCCGGGCTTCGAACTGTTGCCCGGAGATGCGCTGGAATACAGCGCGACACCCGGGGCGACCGTGACCAACAACGCCGATACCCTCATCACAGTCGACTGGCGCGGCACGCCCGAGACCGTCTACTTCCAGGGCGGCCCGGCCTTCACCGTCGACGCGGGGCCCGACGACACCATCCTGGCTCGCTACTCCAATGGCCCTGTCGCGGCAGGAGTTTTCGGCTTCGGCCGGGGTGCGGTGGGTGTCACCGGACCCCACCCCGAAGCGCCGCTGTCCTGGTACACCGACGCCGGACTCGACATGCCCTCACCCCTGCCGCACGCAGCCTTCACCGATCTGGTGACGACGACACTGGCGCGCAGACGCTGAACCGTCAGGGTTGCCAACCAGCGCGGACGCTAGCGCGGACACCGTCACGCCGCAAATGGCATCCGCGTACTAGTTGATGCGGTGGTTCCGGTGCTCGGCCGCGCCCCGATGCGCGGCCCGGAATGCGTACGAGAACGGCAGCGCCACCAGGAATGCTCCGCCGATCATGTTGCCGATGCCCACCGGAATGATGCTCCAGGTCAACGCCACCCACCAGCCTGGGCCCTTGCCTTCGGCGCTGATCAGGCCGAAGTAGGCCATGTTGGCAACGCTGTGCTGGAAGTTCGCCGCACAGAACAGAGTGACTGCGAGCAGAACAGGAATGTACTTGCCGATGATCGTGCGACCCATGGTCGCGAAGAATGCCGCCATTCCGATTATCCAGTTCGCCAGCACTCCGGACAGCATCGCCTGGAACCAGGCGGTGGGCGTGCCGACGGAGTGGTAGTACGTCTTCTTCGCGACGAAAGCCTCCAGCGTCTCCTGCATCTCGGGCGGGTAGACCTGCGCCCGGGAGATCAGCCAACTGGTCACGACGGCGCCGACGAAGTTCCCGATTAGTGCCAGCGCCCAGAACACGACCAGCCTGCCCAGCAGTGGCTTCGGGTGTTGCTGCAACAGCGTCGACGGCAACACCACGTTGGCTTCGGTGAACAGAATTGCCCCCGACAGGATCACGAAGAAGAATCCGGCCGAGAACCCGAACCCCTGCAGCAGGTACCTCGGGCCCAGCGCCTGCACCTGCTCGGACAGCAGCACTGAGAACAGGGCACCCATGGTGATGAAGCCGCCACCCATCGCCGACAGCACCAGGATCTGCGGTATCGAGGTATCCCTGATGCGATGAATGCCGTAGCGGGACAGTTCTTGGATAACGTGCTCGGACGAAAGATACTGCTGGGGAGGTAGGGATTCGGCGTCGCTCACAGCGCTCAATCCTGGCCGTCGCGGGAAAGACGCACGTCCACTTCTCGATCGACGTGACTCCACTCCGCGGTGTTACGCAGGCGGCCGACGAGATCCTCGAACTGCTCGCCGTCCTTCGGCGCGTATTCAAACCAGGTGAGGAAGTCGAAAGGCTCCCCGAGGTCACGGCTGTGGTGCAGGCGGCGAGCCACCGCTGGGAGGTAATCGAGGCCGATGGTGATGTGGCTCTCGACCAGCAATGCCCTCCGCTCGTCCTGGGCCAGTGCCCACCACGAGTCGGCCTTGCGAATGGGAATCAACGCCCCGCGGGTGCAATCCGGACGGCCGAGGCCCGGCTGGCGGTTGGCCAAGACGTCCAACTCGGCGCGCGTGCTGTAGCGGATATTGCTGGTGACCCCGCGCAGTGCCCAGGCGGTGTTAACGGACGACTCCGCCGGCGCCTCGACGATCTCCAGGCGATCCGCGGGCGGCAGGCTCTCACCAACGACAGGAATGGCCGTATCGATGCGCCACCGACCCGTCGCCCCGGCGAGATAGGTGGTGCGGGCGAGGGGCATTGCGACACAGTACCGCCGCCGCTACACAGCCCGAGCGACAGGCAACCGGGCTAGCATTGCACCGAAAGTGGCCACTGACAGAGAACGGATGACGCATGAAATCAGGTGAGCCGGATCCGCTTGAGGCGTCGTTGACCGGCCGCCGCGAGGGACCGATCACCCTGGACGATTGGGCCGGAGGTATCCCGCAAGACCGCGCAAAGCTGCCGTCGGTTCGGATCGGCCGCCGATGGTTCAGCAGCCTCTGGCTCGTTCCACTGGGAATTGTTGGCCTGGTGCTCTCGATCGCTGTGGTCCGCGAGATGACCCGCTACGGCTGGTATCAGGATTTCATCACCCGCTACCCGGGCAGTTCCACGCAGTACGTGGACCCCGTCACCGCCGGCTTCCCCTGGTGGCTCCGCTGGCAACACTTCCTGAACCTGCTGTTCATGATGTTCATGATTCGGGCCGGCCTTCAGATCCTGGCCGACCACCCGAGGCTGTACTTCAATATCGCCAGCAAGCCGGATACGGAGTGGATGCGACTGCGCGATGCGGTGCCCGCCGACCGCCGAGACCCAGAGGATGCGCAGCGAGTCTGGACCGCCAAGATGGATTCGGTCGCCCTGCCCAAACACATTGGTCTGCCTGGAATCCGACACACGATCGGTCTGGCCCGGTGGTGGCACTTCACCTTCGATCTGCTGTGGTTGATCAACGGAGTGGTGTTCATGGTGCTGCTGTTCAGCACTGATCAGTGGAAACGTCTAATACCCACGTCGTTCGATGTGTTCCCCAACGCGTTGTCGACTGCACTGCAGTACCTGTCCCTACAGCTGCCCCAGAACGCCGGATTCAGCACCTACAACGCACTGCAGTTGCTGGCCTACTTCATCACGGTGTTCATCGCCGCGCCGCTGGCGTTGGTGACCGGGCTGTTGCAGGCGCCGGCGATCGCAGGCCGGTTCCGCACCAGCACCGGCCTGCTCAATAGGCAGGTTGCACGCACGGTC
>JAPLAO010000152.1 GCA_026393245.1 Mycobacterium sp.
CCGAAATAGCCTCTCATCATCCGTTTTGTAGGGCTGTTCAGAGTCGGTTGATGCTTGACGTTTCTATGTCGGTTGATCCTTGACACTCTGGATGTGTGTTTAGGTGGTCACCGGTGAGTTCACGCACGCGGGCCACCGGGTCGGCAGACCACGGATCGACGCTGCCGAATGGGATCAGGACGTCGCTATTGCGGGCGGCGCCCTCAACCAATTCCTCGACGGAGTTGGGCCGATGCCCAGACGCGGTGCCGGCGTCGACGGTGAACACCACCGCCGCGGTGTTGTGTCGGCGATAGTGCTCAGCGAGTTCATCGACGCGGCGGACGCGGTCGGGTCCGAGATTGAAGTAGCGATCCGTGGCGTGTGCGAGTTCGTCATCGTAGGCACAGTGGCCGTGGGAGTCGATTTCCACATGGGTGTGGAAGTCGATCGCGTCGACGGCGCTGAAATCGACACCGTACTGATAGCCGCCCATTCCGGAAGTCTAGGGACCCCGGGGGCGGATCAGATTCAGGCTGGGGCGAATACCGCCACGAACCGGTCCAACGACGCCTTGATATCGCCGCGCAATGCCGCCGCGACGATCATTCCGATCGGACCGAATAGGGCGGCGCCGCCGAGGTGGATGTCCAAGGTGAGTACCGCCGCCGACCCGGTACCACCGGCAGGCCCGGTCCCGGCAACTGAGCCGGGCCGGACCTTGCCGATCAGCTTCACGTTGACCCCGCCCGCCCCGACGCCGTTGAGCGTCATCGACTCCGGGGGCTGGAACGAAACAATGGTCCACCTGATCCGGTTGGGCATGCCCTTCACCTCGACGATGGACTCCACAATGGTGCCCTTGTCCACGGTGTCAGGCAGCTTGGATCGCCACACCCGGTGAATGGTGAGCCACTCTTTGTACCGGGACAGGTCGGAGGCGTGCCGCCAGGCCTGTTCGGGGGATAGCGGAACGTCTACGGAAACCGAGACTTTCGCCATCGGCGACCTACTTGCCGTCGACCTTAGCTGCGACGTCCGCCGCGACATCCTTGGCCTTGTCGGCGGCACCGGCAGCGCCGTCGGAGACGGTGGCCGAGGCGTCGGAAACCTTGTCCACCGCGCCCTGGGCCGCACCCTGAACCTTGTCGATGGTCTCGGAGAACTTGCCACCGGTCTTGTCGTCGACGAAGTTGCCGGCCTTGTCGATGGTCTCGGAGACCTTGTCGGCGTTATCGGTGACGACATCCTTAACCTTGTCGGCGGCGTCGCCGAGTGCATCCTTGGCCTTATCGATGAACGACATGTTTTCACCCTTTCTCGGTGCTATTCGGGGACCACCCATCTCCGGCAAGGCCCGAGTTTGCCCGGACGAAGCCCCGAGGTCAATCTACGCACCGTCGGCATCTACCGCCATACCCGCCTGGGTTCGCCGAGAACCCGGCCTCGGCGTCCGACAGACCCATGGCCTCGGCGACGGTCATCGCTCGAGATTCACAACCGCCACCACTTCTCTCTCTCCGGGCGCGACGGGACAACCCGGCCACCGGGTTTGGGCACGGCGATATCGACCCCGGCAGCCGCGGCCGCATCGACAAGCCGCTCGGCCGGCTCTGCCCAGGGATGCGGGGCAAGCCGGAAGGTGGCCCAATGGATCGGAACGAGCACACCAGGATGCTCCCCGTTGAGGTCACGATGCGCCTGCACGGCTTCCTCGGGATTCATGTGGATGTCCGGCCAGGCTTTGTTGTAGGCGCCGATGGGCAGCAGGGTGAGATCGAACGGGCCGTGATCGGCGCCGATATCGGCGAAGCTGCGGGTGTATCCGGTGTCACCGCCGAAATAGGCGCGATGCGCGGGCCCGATCACCGCCCATGACGCCCACAGGGTGTTATTGCGAGCAATGAAACGCCCGGAGTGATGCCGAGCCGGTGTGCAGACCAGTTTCAGATCACCGATTGTGGTGGCGTCGCTCCAGTCGAGTTCGATGACGCGCGTCGGCGGTATGCCCCAGTGGCGCAGGTGCGCGCCGACACCCAGCGGGACGATGAATGGGCATCGCTGGCTGCGGGCCAGTGATCGCACGGTGTCCATGTCGAGGTGGTCGTAGTGGTCGTGGCTGATCAGCACCGCGTCCAACGCGGGCAACGCCTCCAGTGGAAGCGGCGGGGGGTGCAGTCGTTGCGGCCCCGCGGATCGCGACGGCGAGCAACGCTGGCTCCACACCGGATCGGTCAGCAGCCGGTAACCGTCGATTTCCAGAAGTGCGGATGCATGCCCGTACCAGGTGGCGGATAGCGGGTTGGAACGTCGGCGCTTGGGTGGTTCGGCCAGCGGGATCGCATCGCGCGGCGGGCTGGCCGAGCTACCGCCGATCATGTCGAAGAGCAGTTGGCGGTTCTCTTCGACGTCGAGTCGCAGAGCGGATGCGGCATCAAGGTCGAGGTTGCGGAACACGCCACCCCGGTAGTTGGGCGAGCCTTCGGCTACTGCATGAATGGCACCGGCACCGGCGCCCAGGGCCGCAGGCGTCTCCCGTAGAGCGCCCAGCACCCAGCCGCCGGCCGCCAGCGACGCGGTCCCGGCTGCCAACCGCAGCGCCACCTTCCCACCCGGCAGCAGCGAGTTCACCGATGGAAGACCGGGCATGCGCTCAGGCCCCCACAAACTTCGGGGCGCGCTTTTCTATGCGCGCCACCTGGGCTTCGATCACGTCCTGGCTGCCCCACGCCCGGTCGAAAAGCTCTTTGTGCACCCCGACCTGCTCCTGATACGCGCCGTCGTCGTTAAGCACCCGCTTGGAATGCCGCAGCGACAGTGGCGCCAACCCGGCGATCTCGGCGGCCAAGGCTTGCGCGTCAGCCAGGGTGCCGATCCGGTTGGCCATGCCGGTGTGCAGTGCCGTGGGCGCATCCAACTTCTCCGCAGCCAGCAACATGGCGCGGGCCCGGCCGTATCCGGCCAGCGCCGACAGCCGTCGGATGCTCCAGTTGTCCAGCGCCAGACCGTATCTGGCGATCGGGAACTGAAAATACGCCTCGGCTGCGACCACCCGGAGATCGCACACCATCGCCAATTGGACCCCGGCGCCGATGGCCGGGCCGTTGATGGCGGCGATCACCGGCATGGGCGCGGCATCGATGGCCAGGTTCAGCGCGATGGCCTTGTCGGGGAAGTCGGCGGCGAACACGTCACCGGACAGATCTGCGCCCGCGCAGAACACGGTGCCCGCCCCGGTCAGCACGATGGCGCGGACGTCGTCGGCCGCCGCCTTCTGCACTGCCTCACGCAGCGCGTCGGTCAGTGCGGTATTGAGTGCATTGCGCCGTTCCGGGCGCTGCAACTCAATTGTTGTGACGTCACCCACGCGCTCGACACCGATCATGAACGCCAAGAGTACTGTCCGGGACCCGGCCGCCGGTGTGACACCGTCACCAGCCGGTCAAGTCGCGACCGTGACGCTACGCCAGGGAATCGGCCCATGCCCGGTGCAGCGCGGCGTACAGCCCGCCGCTCCCGATGAGGTCACCCGGCGCCCCGTCCTCGATGATTTGGCCGTGCTCGAGCACCAGCACCCGGTCGGCGATCGCGACGGTAGATAGCCGGTGAGCGATGATCAGGGCGGTACGGTCGGACAGCACAGTCCGCAGCGCCCGCTGCACCAGCCGTTCGCTGGGGATGTCGAGCGAGGACGTCGCCTCGTCGAGGATCAGTACGGCGGGGTCCGCGAGGAAGGCGCGCGCGAACGCGATCAACTGGCGCTGCCCGGCGGACAGCCGCCCACCCCGCTTGGCCACGTCGGTGTCATAGCCCTCCGGCAACGCTGTGATGAACTCCTGCGCTCCCACCGCGGCCGCGGCTGCGGCCACCTCGGCATCGGTGGCGTCCGGCCGGCCGAAGCGGATATTGTCCGCGACGGTGCCGGAGAACAGGAAGTTCTCCTGCGTCACCATCACAATATGGCGCCGCAGTTCGCTCTGGTCCACAATCAGCTTGGCGATGGTGGTCTTTCCCGCACCCGTGGTGCCCACAAGTGCCACGGTCTGACCGGCCGGCACCACCAACGTCATCCCGGGCAGCACGGGACGGTCAGCCAGGTAGCCGAAATGCACTTCGCGCAATGCGATCTCACCATTGACCGTCTGAAGTTGCACCGGCGCAACCGGATCGGCAATGCGCGGCTTCTCGACGAGCACACCGGCCATCTTCTCCAGCGCTGAGGAGGCCGATTGGAAGGTGTTGAAGAACTGGGAGATCTCCTGCATCGGCTCGAAGAACATCCGTAGGTACAGCAGGAACGCGGCCAGCGTGCCGATCGTCATCTCGCCGTGCAACACGAGGTAGCCGCCGTAGAGCAGTACCGCCCCGGTGGCGAGATTGCCGACCAATTTGACGGCCGGCATGAAGATCGCCAGTAACCGGAAGGTGCGCTCATTCACGATCCGATAGCCGTCGGCCACCTCCTCGAAGATCTCCTGGTTGCGTGGCTCGCGTCGATACGCCTGCACAGCCTTGATACCCGTCATGGTCTCAACGAACTGGACGATCACCAGTGCCGCGAACTCCCGCACTTTCCGGTAGGTCTTGGCCGACTCAGTCGAGAACCACCACACCAGCGCGGCCAGAATCGGAAATGCCGCCAGACACAGCAGTCCCAACCGAAAGTCGAGCACCACCAACAGGATTGCGGTACCAAATAACGTCAGCACGGCAGTCACCAGGCTGTCGAGTCCGGTCTCCAGCATTTCCTGGATCGCCTCGACATCATTGGTGGAACGACTCACCACCCGGCCCGAGGTGTAGCGGTCGTGGAAGGCCACATCCAACGCCTGAAAGTGACGGAATAGCCGACGGCGCAGTTCGAGCAGCACTCGTTGCCCAATGCGGCCCGAGGACCGCAGAAAGAACAGCCGACTGACCGCCTGCACCACCGCCACGACACCTAACATCACCACCACGAAAGCCAATTCCCGTGCCGAGCCCCCGGCCACCAGCGGTGGAATCGCATGGTCGATACCGCGCTGTACCAGGAGCGGAACTGACAGCCGCGCAATGTTTTCCACGATCACCACCACCGCGAGCAGTCCGAGCGTCGACCGGTATGGCCGGAGAAGTTCTGCCAGCAGTGCGCGCGCCTCACGGCGGAGCGGCAGCGCCTCGTTGATGGGAAGGTCGTCGGACTGCTCGTCGAGGCGCCCCCGCCATAAGACCGTGTGCTCGGTGCCCGACTCAGACGAAGTGCCCGACTCAGACGAAGTGCCCGCATCCGACGAGGACTGCGTCGCCGTCATCGGGTGCGCTCCACGGCCACATATCCGTCCGGCAGCAGGGCGGCGGCCCGCTGCCCGGCGGCTTCCTCGTAGACATGGTCGAGTCGCTGCCGATCGGCGTCGTCCTCCCACTCGGGACGCGGTTCGCAACCGTCGTCGAGTTCATCGTCGGCGGCCAACAGGTATCGGTAGCGAGGCACACTGGCAAGCAGTTCCTCGTGGGTGCCGATATGGGTGATCGTGCCGGCCCCGTCGACCATATCGAGCAATGCGACCTTGTCGGCCAGCAACACCGTTGAAGCACGATGTGCGACAACGATTCCGGCGACCTCGTCGAGCACCCGGCGCAGCGCTTCGGTAACCGCCGCCTCGGTATGAACATCGAGCGCGGAAAGGGTGTCGTCGAGGACCAAGATGGCGGGCCGGACCAGGATTGCCCGGGCGAGGGACAACCGCTGGCGCTGTCCACCGGACAGGCTCATGCCCTGCTCGCCGATCCGGGTCTGCAGTCCGAAGGGCAGGTCGTAGACGAATTGCGCGGCGGCGATCTCAATGGCACGGGCGATCTCGGCGTCGGTGGCAGGATCGTCTCGGGATCGACCCAGGATGAGGTTCTCGGCTACCGACATCGAGAACAGCGTCGGATCCTCGAACGCGACGGCCACCGTCCGGCGAAGCGCGTCAAGTGACAGATCGCGGATATCGATGCCGTCGATGCGGATGCTGCCTTCGGTGACGTCGTACAGTCGCGGCAGCAGGGCGGCCAGAACGGATTTGCCGGATCCTGTCGCGCCTACCAGTGCCAGGGTCTGACCGGGTTCGACGGTGACGCTGACGTGGCGCAACACCCAGGTGCCAGCCAGATCTTCGTCGTCCGAACCGGCATCGGGGAATTGGAAACCGACGTCGTCCAACTCCAGCCGGCCGCTGCGGGGCGGTTCGTTGCGGCGACCGTCGGTGATCTCACGTGGGGCGTCGAAGATCTCCGCGATCCGGTTGGCGGCAGTCATCGCCTCCTGCATCATCGAGAACAGGAAACCCAGCGACGCGATCGGCCAGACCAGCGACAGCATCATGGTGATGAAGGCAACCAGCGTCCCGAGAGTGACCAGCCCGCGACCGGCCGCAAGGGCACCGAAACCCAGCACCAACATCAGGGTGATGTTGGGAATGATCTCCAGCAGAGTCCAAAACTTCGCCGATACCGAGACCTTGCGAATCTGAGTCTCGTAGAGCTCGGTGACCTGGTGATCGAAGCGATCGTAAACATAATCAGCGCGCCCGAAGGATTTCACCGCCCGCAACCCCAGTGCGGCTTCCTCGACGCCGGTGGCGACGTGGCCCGCCTGGTCCTGCGCCTGTCGTGACAGCCGGGTGAAGGCGCGTTCGAATCGCAGCACGGTGAGGGTCACCGGCACGACCGACAGCAACACGACCACCCCGAGCGGCCAGTACATCGCCAGCAGGATGGCCGTCACCACGATGATCTGCAAAATATTCAACAGCAGAATGATCAGCCCGAAGGACAGCAGCCTGCGAATCGTGCTCAGATCATTCATGATTCGCGACAGCAATTGGCCGGACTGCCACCGTCCGTGAAAAGACATCGGCAGGATCTGCAGCCGGGCGTAGAGGTCGTCGCGGATATCAGTCTCCACCGCCATGGTGGCCCGCGACACCAGCCAGCGACGAATGAACCACAGTGTCGCTTCGGCGATGCCGACCGCGACCGCCACCGACCCCAGCACCCACAAGCCGTGCTGGTCGCGGTTTCGCACCGGCCCGTCAATCACCGCCCTGGTCATCAGCGGGATGGCCACCGTGGCCACCAGGCTGGCGATCGCGATCACGATCATGGCCAGCCACCGCGTCCGGTAGGGCATCAGATAGGGCAGCAGCCGCAGCAGGTCCGTCGCGGACCGGAGACGCGCAGGCCGTGCGGCGATAGACGGGTCCGACCGGAGTCTGCCCGAATTCACGTCGTCCACTACCGAATCGTCTCCCTAACTTCTTGGAGATCATGTCACGGCCAAGCCTGCGGGCCGTATGCGCGGTGATCCGGCAAGATAGGTGCCATGGACAGCGCGTCGGCCCCACCGCGGGTGTTGGTGGTCGACGACGACCCCGATGTGCTGGCATCGCTGGAGCGCGGGTTGCGGCTGTCCGGATTCGAGGTCTCCACCGCGGTGGACGGCGCTGAGGCTCTGCGCAGTGCGACCGAGACCCGGCCGGACGCGATCGTGCTTGACATCAACATGCCGGTGCTCGACGGCGTGAGCGTGGTGACCGCGCTACGCGCGATGGACAACGATGTTCCGGTGTGTGTGCTCTCGGCCCGAAGTTCGGTAGACGACCGGGTGGCCGGCCTGGAGGCCGGCGCGGACGACTATTTGGTGAAACCCTTCGTGCTGGCCGAACTGGTGGCCAGGGTCAAGGCACTGCTGCGACGACGAGGCGCCACCCCCACATTCTCCTCGGAGACGCTCCAGATGGGCCCGTTGGAAGTTGACATCCCGGGCCGCCGTGCCCGGGTCAACGGCATGGATGTCGATCTGACCAAGCGCGAGTTCGATCTGCTGGCCGTGCTCGCCGAACACAAGACCGCGGTACTGAGCCGCGCGCAGTTACTGGAACTGGTGTGGGGTTACGACTTCGCCGCCGACACCAACGTCGTTGATGTGTTCATCGGCTACCTTCGCCGCAAGCTGGAAGCCGGCGGAGCACCGCGACTCCTGCACACCGTGCGCGGCGTCGGCTTTGTTTTACGAATTCAGTGAGTCTTGCGTATCCAGTGACACCACGGCACCGGAAGCCGATTATTTAAAGTTCTTGTCCCACTTGTCAAAACCGGCCGCCCTCGCGGTCGCCTCATCGATAAACCACACCTCGGCGACGGTCTCCTCGTAAGCAGGGCTGTCGGTCCCGTGGTACAGCATCGAGTCGGCATTGCCCTTGATAGACCACCCGGCCGGGCCGCTGCCGCCGACGCCGGCCCGAGCCGACCCGGGGCCGTGCGGACCCGCCGGTAACTCGACTTCCGCGACCTCGGCTGCCGACACGATCATCGCGGCCGAACTGGGTATCGCCGAGCCCTCATGGATGACTGCCGAGGTTCCCGCCGGAATAGCGGTACCTCCGGTCACGACGACCGCCGCGCTCTCGGGAGTGGTGGTCCCGCCGGTGATGATCGCCTTCGCGGCATCCGCGCCGGGATCGACCGGATGCGTGCCCGCCTCGGCGTCCCAGCGAAGGAAACCGGCCTTCTCGGCGCTGGGCTCATTGGCGAACCACACCTCAGCCTCGATCGCTTCATAGTCCGGGCTGCCCAGGGTGAAGTACCGCCCGGTGTCCCTGTCACCCTTGATGGTGTAGCCGGCGGGCGCGACACCGCGCGCAGTCACGCGGACGGATCCCGCACCATAGGGATCCCGTTCCAGGACGTCGTCGATCTTGTCGTGCACTACCTTCTCGACCTTCTCGACCTTGTCGACATTATCGACCTCGACGACCTTCTCGACCACCTTCTTGGCGACGGCTCCGGTCACGACGACCGCGGTAGCAGCGCCTGCCACCTTCCGGACGTCGGGCGCCTTGACGGCGGGGTTTGACACCTTGGCGGCCAGCGTATGGGTCACCGGTACCTCCCGGGTTATCTTCCGGATCGTCAGAGCGAGGGTGAGGACGAGGCCGAGCAGGAAGGCCAGGGTCATCAGCCACCAGTTCACGTCACGCATCAGCGCGTTCCTATCTCACGCGAACCGGGAAGGTCGGCGATGGCCTCTTCCCGACTCGTCCGGGGGACGGTCAGAACGGAGATCACCCAGGCGAACGCCGAGCCGACCAGGAAGGCCAGCAGATACCACAACCACTGCGTTATGAATCCCATTTCTGCACTCCCCTAGTTGACCGTGATCTCGGTGCGACGATTCTGCTCGCGCCCGTCTGCGGTGTCGTTGCCGGCCACCGGCGCGGACGAACCCTCACCCCTACTGGACACCGAGCCAGGCGGCACACCTTGGGAGACAAGGTAATCCGCCACCGACCTGGCCCGGTTGCCGCTCAACGGAACGTTCACCGCATCGCTACCGGTGTTGTCGGTATGGCCGATCACCGTGACTCTCGCGTCCGGGCAAGCCTCGATCGCGTTGGCGATCGCGGTCAGTTCCTTCTTGGCCGATGAGGTCAGGCTCGACTCGGCGTGCTGATAGGTGATCGGCGTTCGAAGCGCCGAGGTGATGTCGGCTTGGAGATTGCCGCACGATCCGGCCGCGACCGCACCCTTGACGTCGATATTGTTCGAGATCTGGATATTGGGCCACGCCGCTTTGGCCGCGGCCTCGACCCCGGCCTTGACCTCTTCGGACGGCGCCGTTCCGGTCAGCGTGAGAGTATCGCCGACTAGCTTGAATCCGAAGTTCGTGATGTCCGCGGCCGCGCTGAACTCCGGGGCGATTCCGGAAAGGTCCGGAGCGCGCACGCCGGAGGTGATGGTGAGTTTGTCGATCAGGTTGACGGCCGAGCCCAGCACGCCCTTGAGGTCAGCCAACAGAGAATTCTTCGTCGCCAGATCCGGCAGTTCACCGGTGAGGGTGAAGTCGTTGCCGTTTCGCTGGATCGACAGCGGTGCGAGATTCAGCCCCGGCACCGACAAACTCGGTGCGGTCACACTGATACTGGGCGCACTGATGTTCACCTTGGGTTTGAGTGCGCCCCAGCCGAGCCACCCGAATAGCAGTGGGATTAGGAGCAGCCCAAGCAGCCAACCCAACCCCGGTGAGCGGCGGTAAAAGCGCGATTCGGTGCGCCATTCGGTTGCCGTAGTGCTCCCGCGTGCATCATCGGAACCCGTCATCGGTTTCCTCCTCCGCCGGTTTCGGCGCCTCAATTACCCGAATGCGAAAAACATATAACACGGGCCATATCCGGTCGATTGGCGGAAAGTCAGGAGACGCCCAACAGGTCGATGACGAAAATCAACGTCTTGCCGGACAGTCGGTGACCGGACCCGGCCGAGCCGTAGGCCTGCTCGGGTGGGATCACCAGTCGGCGTCGACCACCCACCCGCATACCCGGGATACCGTCCTGCCAGCCCTGGATAAGGCCCCGCAGCGGAAACGAGATGGACGCGCCGCGATTCCAGGAGCTGTCGAACTCCTCGCCGGTGTCGTATTCGATGCCCACGTAATGCACGTCCACGGTGTCACCGGGTTTGGCTTCGTCGCCATCGCCGACGATCAGATCGGTGATGACCAGTTCGACTGGAGGGGGACCGTCAGGGAACTCGATTTCGGGTTTCGTCGTCACGCCGACCACCGTAGTCGGCGCGGGTCACGCGCGCCGCAAGACGACACAGTCGGCGCGGGTCACGCGCGCCGCAAGACGACACAGTCGGCGCGGGTCACGCGCAGGACCTCAGCGCCCGCCGAGGTTGATGTAGTCGCGTTCGCCGTAACCGGTGTAGATCTGCCGCGGCCGGCCGATCTTGTTCGGCTCGGTGTGCATCTCGCGCCAGTGCGCGATCCAGCCCGGTAGCCGACCGATCGCGAACAGCACGGTGAACATCCGGGTGGGGAAGCCGATCGCTCGGTAGATCAGGCCGGTGTAAAAGTCGACGTTCGGGTAGAGCTTGCGCTCCACGAAATAGTCGTCAGTGAGCGCAGCCTCCTCAAGCGCCAAGGCGATGCTGAGCAGTTCGTCGTCGCCGCCGAGCTTGCCGAGGATCTTGTCGGCCTGCTCCTTGACGATGCGCGCCCGCGGATCGTAGTTCTTGTACACCCGGTGCCCGAAGCCCATCAGCTTCACGCCGTCCTCGCGGTCCTTGACCTTGCGGACAAACTCCTGGACGTGGCCGCCCTCGGCTCGGATCGTCTCCAACATTTCCAGCACCGACTGGTTGGCCCCGCCGTGCAGGGGCCCCCACAGCGCGTTGATACCGCCGGAGATCGAGGTGAACAGATTCGCCTGGGAGGAGCCGACCAGCCGCACCGTCGACGTTGAACAATTCTGCTCGTGATCGGCGTGCAGGATCAGCAGCATGTCGAGTGCTTTGACGACCTCTGGATCGCAAAAATAGGGCTCGGCAGGCAGACCGAACGTCATCCGCAGGAAGTTCTCCACCAGGCTCAGGGTGTTGTCGGGATAGAGGAAAGGCTGGCCGACCGATTTCTTATAGGCGTAGGCGGCGATGGTGGGCAGCTTGGCCAGCAACCGGATCGTGGACAGTTCCACCTGGTCATGGTCCAGGGGGTCCAGCGAGTCCTGGTAGTAGGCGCTCAGTGCGTTGACGGCGCTGGACAGCACCGGCATCGGGTGGGCGTTGCGGGGGAAGCCGTCGAAGAACCGCTTCAGGTCTTCGTGCAGCATCGTATGCCGCTGAATCTGGGTGGTGAAATGCTCAAGTTGGCCGGGAGTCGGAAGCTCGCCGTAGATGAGCAGGTAGCTCACTTCGATGAAGGTCGACTTCTCCGCCAGCTGGTCGATCGGGTAGCCGCGATAGCGCAGGATGCCGGCGTCGCCGTCGATGTAGGTGATGGCGCTCTTGGTCGACGCAGTATTGACGAATCCCTGGTCGAAGGTGGTGTAACCGGTCTCGGCCAGCAGCGGCCCGAGTGCGATCCCGTCCGAACCCTCGGTGGCGTGGACGATCTCCAGGTCCAGTTCCCCGCCGGGATAACGGAGCGTGGCGGTCTCGTCGATAGCAGCCACATCCACCCCTTCTTGCGCATTCGACGGCATCGGTCGATCCGTCCCTCGGATGAACCTAGTCGACATCGTCCCGTCCTACCTTATCGGGGCAGATCCGGGGGATGCCAGGGCTGCCAGAGCTGGGCGAAAATCCCATACGTCGATTCGATCCGGTCGCTGACGCGGCCGGGATCGCTGACATCGATGCCCGGGCTGCCGCACGCGACCGCCATCAGGACCGCCCAGGTGTCGAACAGAATCCGAACTGCCGGGTGCTGCGCGGTCACTCCCATCCGGGTTGCCATCGCCTGAATCACCGCGTCGGTTGGCCCCCCTTCCGGCCGGAATGTAAAAGCAGCCAGGCTCAGCATGGGTGAGCTGTTGACGATTTGCAGAAAACCTCGGACCCGGTCGAAGGACATCGCCCCGGGCTCGCCTCGCTCGGCGGCCCGGAATACCTCGACGTGAGCACGCGCCAGCGCATCATGTTCGGTGATGTCGTCCGGCTGGGCGGCCAGGGCCGCGGCCACATGCTCGGCGGTCTCCTCGATCAGCGCGCCGATCACTGCTTCCTTATTGGGGAAGTAGCGGCTGAATGTTCGCGGCGAAACCTCGGCAGCGCCGGCGATCTGATCCACGGTGGTGTTCTCGTACCCCTGCTGGGCGCACAGCTTGGCCGCTACACCGACGATCGCGGCGCGCGTGCGTCGCTTCTTGAGTTCCCGCAGCCCCAGGACTGCTTCCCCCCCGTGGTCGGGCATAAAGCCGATAGTAGGCGTGGTTGGCGGACAGTGCGCGTGCGGAGCGGTCAGGGCGGGCCCCCGGTGACCGGGCGATACCGCAGAAAGACCGGCGCGGCCAGTACTGCGAGAAGCACACCGATCACCACAAGCACTCCCCCGCCGGTAGCGGCCACCGTCGTACCGACCGCCGCCGCAGCGGCTCCGTGCACCACATCGGCCAGCCGTGGGCCGCCACCAACCACGACGATGAACACTCCCTGCAACCGACCGCGTAGATCATCTGAGGCGGCCTCCTGCAGGATCGTTGAACGAAAAGCCGCCGAGACCATATCGGCGGCTCCGCCTAAAGCCAGGAATCCCAACGCAATCCACAACATCGAACCGGGGCGGCCATCGGCCGCGCCGCCGGCCAATCCGAAGCCCACGATCGACAGGCCCCACACGACGATCGCGACGACGACCGCCAGTCCCTGGCGGCGAACCCTGGGGAACCATCCGGAGAACACCCCACCGACGACCGCTCCGCCGGCGATCGCCGCGGCCAGCAACGCCATGGTGGTGCCGCCGTCGACCGGTCCGCCGAAATTCTCATGCGCCATCTGGGGGAACAGTGCACGCGGCATACCGAACACCATCGCGATGATGTCCACGACGAACGACATCAGCACCACCTTGGTGCCGGCCAGATAGCGGAAGCCCTCCAGCACCGCACCGAAACCCCACCGCGATTGCCCTTGCGTCGCAGTGGATTCGGTGGCCGGCATCGGTGCCAACCGCAATGTTGCCAAAATCGGCACCAGACAGGTCACGGCATCGATCAGATAGAGCGTCGGCAGGTCCACCCACCGCAGCAGGATTCCGGCCAGCAGCGGACCCGCGATCGCGCCGAACTGTTGCACGGTCATGTTCAGCGAGTTCGCGGCGGGCAGTTGCTCGATCGGTAGCATCCGCGGGATCGCCGCGCCCCGGGTGGGCCAGTTCACCGCGTAGAACGCCTGTTGCACAGCGAGCAGCAACAGCACCGCCCAGACGTTGTTGAGTCCCAGTGCGGCCTGCAACCACAGCAGCACCGAAGCCACCGCCAGTCCGCACGACGTGATGATCAGTAGCGTGCGGCGATCCATCGCGTCCGCCCAGGCACCGCCCAACAGGCCGAAAACGATCAGCGGTACCAGAGCGAACAGTCCGGCCAGTCCGACATAGGCGGAGTTTCGAGTCAGCACGTACAACTGGACCGGCACGGCAAAGACCGTGAGATTGCCCCCGATCACCGTAACGATGCCGGCCAGCCACAGCCGTCGGAAGTCCGGTGTGCGCAGGGGCGTGATGTCGGCGAACAACCGCCGGCGCGAACCGGCGTCCTGCGCACTCACCTATCAGGGTTGCAGACGTTCGATACGGGCCACCCCGCCGTCGGTATCCGGCGTGACGCGAATCCGGTTGTGAATACGGTTCTCTCGGCCCTGCCAGAATTCGATCACCTCGGCGGCGATTCGGTAGCCACCCCAGTGCGGCGGAACCGGAACCTGCTCGAATTCGGCGTACCGCACAGTCACCTCGGCCAGCTGCGCCAACAGTTCAGTATGCGAGCCGATCAGCCGGGACTGCGCCGAGGCCCACGCACCCAGTTGCGATCCGCGCGGCCGCCGCGTCCAGTACTCGGCGGTCTCTTTAGCACTGACCCTGGTGACCTCGCCGCGAACGTGCAGTTGCCGGCCCAGGCCGTACCACGGGAAGGTCACCGATGCATACGGCGTGGCCGCCAGATCGGCGCCCTTGGCCGAGTCATAGTTGGTGTAGAAGGTGACGCCATCGGTATCGACGTTTTTGCACAGGACCGTGCGGGTAACCGGCCGGCCGGCCTCGACGGTGGCCAGGACCATCGCATTGGGCTCGGCGATTCCCGCCGCAGCCGCTTCATCAATCCACTTATGTAGCAGGGAAAGCCAGCCGTCGGCCAGCCAGTCGACGTCCAGGTCGATGCTGCCGTCCTTCTCCGGCGATCCGTACTCCACCCGCATACCCGCGAGGCGATGCGCGGACTGCCGCCCTTCTCGGTCAACCACGGCATCACCGTACGCTCGTCCGGGGCATTGACCGGTCACGAGGGGTGGGAGAAGCGGCACATGTCTGCGCTACCGCACGGCTTCATCCCCGGCCTCGAAGGCGTCGTGGCTTTCTCCACCGAGATAGCCGAACCCGAATCGCGTTCGCCCACCGCCCTTCCCGCGACTGATCATCCGTCGCACCGGCGGCGGAGAACATATCCATCACGGAAGTGAACTTCACCCGCGGACGGCCGGTGGCCGCGCCACGAGCGATCTCGGCGGCGTCGATGGCGTGCCATCCGGCGGAGTCCACGGCTTGCGGTTGCCGGGCGCGAACCAACCTGTCCAGTTCCGCCCGATCCGCCCGAGGAGTGTTCAGCCGATCGGCGTTGTAATCGTCGACGAGTGCCGCGACGGTCTGCATGGCGCACGATTTATTGGTGCCGATGAAGCCCGTCGGGCCGCGTTTGATCCAACCCGCGACGTACGCGCCGACCACCGGCAGGCCGGTATCGGGGTCGACGACGCGACCCGCCGTGTTGGGCACCACCGCGACAGCGTCGTCGAACGGCAGACCGGGTACCGGCGCGCCCCGGTATCCGGTCGAGGTGAGCAGCAACCCGGCGTCGAACACGGTTGTCGCGGTGGTGCCCGTTCGGATGAACTCAACGCCACGAATCCGGTCCGTGCCCACGATCCGATGCGGAGTGAGCCGATAGGCCAATCGGATCCGCCTTCCGGCCACCGGTGCCTGCGCATCGGGAAGCCGGGCAAGGATTTCCAACTTGGCCGCGGTCACGGGATCGCTCACCCGCTCCAGATCGCGGTGAACCAGGGCGCGGTCAGCGGCATCGAGAACAACGTCCACCTTGGAAGTCAGTCCGATGAGCTCAGGCAGGGTGAATGCGGAGTTGACCGGATCACGGCGGGCGGCAATGACCACCTCGCGGATACCGGAGTTCCGCAGCGCGTCCAGTGCGAGATCCGAGATGTCAGTGTGCGCAAGGCTTTCCGGATCGGCAGTCAGGATCCGTGCCACGTCGAGTGCGACATTGCCATTGCCGATGATCACCGCGCGCTGACCGTCGAGTTCGACCGCGGCTCCGGCGAAATTCGGGTGACCGTTGATCCACGCCACCATGTCCGTCGCACTACCGGTGCCCGGCATTCCGATGCCGTCGATATCGAGGCCGCGATCACCCGGCGCGCCGACGGCATAGAGAACTCCGTGGTGGTGATCCAACAATTCCTCATGCGAAATATGTTTTCCAACTTCAACATTCAAGAAAAAGTTGAAACCACTTTGGCGACTGATCCGGTCGAACAACCGGGTGATGGACTTGGTGTTCTGATGATCAGGGGCAACCCCCGCCCGCACCAGGCCGTACGGCGTAGGCAGCGTATCGAACATATTCACTCGCACACCTCGCGCCGTCAGCAACTCGTCGGCGGCATACATACCGGCCGGCCCGGATCCGACGATCGCCACCGTCAGCGCTGCCGCCCCACGCCGCACCCTGGGCGCGGGCAGCACCGGTGCCAGCTTGGTGGCGGGTGGCAGCTTGCTGCCCGGTTGGTCGGGATAGTGGGCGGCGTTGACGGCGATGAACGGCACCTGCTCGGCGCTCAGGCGGCTCACCGGACGGATCGCGTCTACCGGGCAGGCGCTCACGCAGGCACCGCAGTCCACGCACGCCACCGGGTCGATGTGCAACATCTCAGCGGTGGCGAATCCCGGTTCATCCGGGCTGGGGTGGATGCAGTTCACCGGGCACGCGTAGACGCACGATGCATCGGCACAGCACGCCTGCGTGATGACGTGTGGCACGCAAACCTCAGGCGGTCATAGCGTGCCGGCGTTGCGGCTCACTGCGGAATCGGCTTGGCGCACCGTCGATCTTGCACATCCGCCAGACCAGCTTTGCCGCCGGATTCATCAGGCCGGTGTCATGGCACAGCATGCGAACGTCGGCGAACATATCGCGCAGCAGCTGGCGAGACTCCGGCGCCCGGAAGAACAACTCTTTACGCACTCCGCGCGGGATGCCGAACTGACGGAAGAAACTGCGCGGCGGCACCATGATCGCCCGGCAAAACACCCGCATGATGATTGGTACATGCAGCGACAGCAAGAACCGCTGGCGGCCACTCAGCCGCGGCAGGCGCTTGCGTAGATACTCGTGGGCGAACGAGATGTGGCGGGCCTCCTCGGCCACGTGGATCGCCATCACACGCTCCATGATCGGGTGGATTTCCCGACCCTCACCACCTTCGCGCAATACATTCTTCTGGGTGTGGTCGATAGGTTCCTCACCGGCAAGCACACCGAAGAAGAACGGGATCGGCAGCGGTCCGGCAGCCAACGGGATCAGCGGCGAGAGCCAGCGCAACAGCCGGGGCATCCCGGGAACGTCAGCACCGATGCGGTTCACCGTCTCCTGAAACATCATCGTGTGGTTGCACTCTTCGACCGACTCGTGCAGGAGGTAGCGGTACTCCGGGGATCCGTTCGGCACCCAGAACGAGTAGTTCATCAGTCCGCGAACCAGAATCGACTCGAATTGCAGGCCGACCTTGGCGACATTGGCCTGTCGCCACTGACCGATCTCGATCTGCCGCTCGATCGACTGCGCGCGGTACCACGGGTGACGGCCCAACGGGTCGGTGGCGGGAAGGACCCAGCGCTCATCGCCGGCGGTGATCGCGAACTCCGGCGAATCCCAATCGATGTCGGTGTAGGGGTTGAAGTTGCGCCGAACGGAGCCCTCAGAGAGCGTCGTCAGCAGGTCGACGTAGGCGACATCGTCGCGGACATCCATATTGCGGCGCCAGCGCCTGACCAACCGGGTTCTCGCCATGACCAGCCTCCCGCGAGGTTTACATATAAGCCTCTGATGTCAAAAACGGTACCGCGGTACCGGCCGGCTGTCCACACCCGGATTGGATTGCCCGGTCGACTCGATTTCGGGACTCGGGGCACGAGATCCTAGGGTGAAGACATGGCTGACATCTCCCAGCTCACGATCCCCGCTGAGCTCAAACCCGTTGATGGCCGCTTCGGGTGCGGTCCGTCCAAGGTCCGCCCCGAGCAGTTGGTGGCGCTGAGCACCAGCGCCGCCGACCTGTTCGGCACCTCACACCGGCAGGCGCCGGTAAAGGACCTGGTGGGCCGGGTCCGCGGCGGGCTGCGCGAGTTGTTCTCCGTACCGGACGGCTACGAGGTGATCCTCGGCAACGGCGGGGCGACGGCGTTCTGGGACGCAGCGGCCTTCGGGCTGATCAATTCCAAGTCGCTGCACCTGACCTTCGGCGAGTTCAGCGCGAAGTTCGCCTCGGCAGTGGCGGCCAACCCCTTCGTGGGCGAGCCGATCATCATCTCCGCCGACGCCGGCAGCGCCCCGGCGCCGCAGGCCGATCCGTCCGTCGACGCCATCGCATGGGCGCACAACGAGACCTCCACCGGGGTGGCGGTGGGCGTTACACGACCCGTCGGATCGGAGCATGCACTGATCCTCATCGATGCCACCTCTGGAGCCGGCGGACTGCCGGTGAATATGGCCGATTGCGACACGTATTACTTTGCGCCCCAAAAGAATTTCGCCAGCGACGGTGGTCTGTGGCTGGCCATCATGTCCCCGGCCGCTCTGGCCCGTGTCGAGATGATCGCCGCGTCTGGGCGCTGGGTGCCTGAATTCCTGTCACTACCGATCGCGGTCGAAAACAGCCTGAAGAACCAGACCTACAACACTCCGGCCATCGGCACGCTGGTGTTGATGGCCGAGCAGGTCGACTGGATGCTGGGTAACGGCGGGCTGGACTGGGCGGTCAAGCGCACCGCCGACTCGTCATCTCGGTTGTATTCGTGGGCCGAGGCGTCGGCGTATGCCACCCCATTCGTGACCGACCCCGCGCTTCGATCCCAGGTGGTGGGCACCATCGACATAAGCGACGAGGTCGACGCCGCGACCGTGGCCAAGGTGCTGCGCGCCAACGGCATCGTCGACACCGAGCCGTACCGCAAGCTGGGCCGCAACCAACTGAGGGTGGCGATGTTTCCGGCGATCGATCCCGACGACGTGAGTGCCCTGACGCACTGTGTGGACTGGGTCGTCGAACACCTCTAGCCCCATCTGTAACAGCGGCGTGTCGCGGTCTTTAAGTCAACCCACGCTGGGTTAGATTCCGCTGCAAAGGAGGTCGACATGCGGGAACTCACTCTCATCGGACTCGATGTCGACGGTAAGCACATCATCTGCGAAGGTGGCGACCCCGCCGACAAATTTCTGGTTCGGGTAGACGACCGCCTTCGCGCCGCGGTGCGCGGCGACCGGACGGGACTCAGCCAGACCGCACGAGACAATGAGGTCAAAGGCGTGTTGCGTCCCAAGGATATTCAGGCCCGCATTCGAGCGGGCGCATCTGTCGAAGAAGTCGCCGAAGCCGCCGGGGTTGATGTAACCAAGGTCGAGCGCTTCGCCCACCCGGTGCTATTGGAACGTCAGCGCGCCGCCGAGTTGGCCACCGCAGCCCACCCCGTGCTGGCCGACGGACCAGCGCCCGAGACGCTGCTGGAGACGATCAGTTCGTCGCTGGCCGAGCGTGGTTTGACCGCCGAGTCCACCGATTGGGACGCCTGGCGGACCGACGACGGCCGCTGGACGGTCCGGATGTGCTGGAAGGTGGGTCTGTCGGAGAACTTCGCGCATTTTCGGTTCACCCCTGGTGCGCACGGCGGCACCATCACCGCCATCGACGAGTCGGCCAGCGAGCTGATCGACCCGGAGTTCGAACGTCCGCTGCGACAGGTGCCGCCGGTGGCGCAGCTGGAATTCGAGGAACTGCCCGTTGCCGCCGCGCCGGCTGTGGTCCCGGATGCTCAGCGGCCGCAGCGAACCACCCCGGGTACCAAGCGCAAGCCCACCGTTCCAGCGTGGGAGGACGTCCTGCTCGGGGTGCGCTCCAGCGGCGAACGCTGAGCTCACCACTCAGGTCGGTACACCTAACGCAGCGCCAGCGCCAGTAACGTTGTCCAACCGACCGCCACTCCGACGGCCGCGCCGAGCACGAGCCACCGTCTGACCTGGACCCGCCGCCAGCCCCAGAGCGTTGGCGCCAGGCCGCCGACGGCCACCAGGTTCAATGCGATCGACACCACCGGGTTCACCCGGGTCATGCCGATACTCAAGACCACGATCGCGGCCGCGGTGACCGCCGCCACGAATGCGGAGACGGTCAGCCCGGTTCCCCAGGGCGTCGAATCGTCGGGCATCCGGTCAGGCTATCCGTCTGGGCCCGCCGCGCACCGGACCCTCTCATAGAACGCGCAGGCCGCCGCGGTTGCGACGTTGAGCGAATCGGTGCCGCGTGACATCGGGATGCGCACCCGGACATCGCTGGCCCGCATCGTCGTCTCGGTCAGTCCCGGTCCTTCCGCCCCGACCAGTACGGCGACCTTCTGCCCGGCCAGTGCGCCCATCGCGTCGGCCAGCGTGTCTGCCTGAGGGTCAGGTGTCATTGCCAGTAGCCGAAAACCATTGTCACGCAACAGCTCAAGATCACCCGGCCAGCGCTGAGTCCGGGCAAACGGCACCAGAAGTGCATGCCCCATCGATACCCGCACCGCACGCCGGTAGAGCGGATCGGCACAACCGGTACCGAAGATCACCGCGTCCACGCCGAGACCGGCGGCGTTGCGAAAGATCGAACCCAGATTTTCATGGTCGTTGACACCCTCGAGGACGGCGATAGTGCGGGCATCGGTGAGCACCTCAGCAGTGGTCAACTCCGGTGGCCGTCGGGCCGCACCCAGCACGCCACGGTTGAGGTGGAAGCCGATCACCTCCGCCATCACCTCAGCCGTTGCCCGATAGAACGGCGCGCGGGCCCCGGCCAGATCGGCAGCCAGTTCGGTCAACCGCCGCTGCGTTCCGAGGAATGCGTGCGGGCTGAACCGGGAACCCAGCATCCGTTGGACCACCAGTACCCCTTCGGCGATCACCAAACCCTTGCCGGTCGGCAGGTCGGGTCTGCGCTCGATGCTGTTGAGATCGCGGAAGTCGTCGACCCGGTCGTCATCGGGATCGGTGATGTCAGTGACCTCGAGTCCCTCCACGCCGCTAGGTTACGGTGGTGTGGCAATGCCGTCCGATTCCGAACCGACACCCCCGCCACTGTCCCCCGCGCTGGAAAACCCGCGGCCGGTGATCGTGGCCGGCGCACTGCTATGGGCGCTGGCTGCCGTCGCCGCGTTCACCATTCCCGCGTTGCACAGTGGGCGTCCGATCACGGTGGCCGGCCTGGGCGTCGGGATGTTCGGATTGTCGCTGTTCATGTGGCAGCGCGCGGCGGCCCGGCGCGGATCGCGGGGAGCCCAGACCGGCACGGACCCACACCAGTAACCGAAGGAGAACCATGACAGCGCAACTGTTACGGGCAGAGATCGACATCGCCGCACCCGTCGGCAAGGTCTGGAGTCTTGTCTCCGACCTGAGCCGGATGCCGCAGTGGAGTCCGCAGTGCCGGATGATGAAACTGCTCGGCCCGCTGCGGCCGGGGACTCGCACGCTCAACCTCAACCGGCGCAACATGCTGTTCTGGCCGACCACCTCGACCATCACCGAGGTAGTTCCAGAACGCAAACTGGCCTTCCGGATTCCGCTCAACATGAGCGTCTGGACCTATGAGTTGGAGCCGACCGCCACCGGCACCCGCCTGGTGGAGACCCGACACGCCGACAACGGTGTGAGGGCGGTCTCTACAGCGGTGACAAAA
This sequence comes from Mycobacterium sp., assembly GCA_026393245.1. GTDB lineage: Bacteria > Actinomycetota > Actinomycetes > Mycobacteriales > Mycobacteriaceae > Mycobacterium. Next base: position 21,496 of record JAPLAO010000152.1, read on the forward strand.
GCCGCACTGGGCGGTGTGGACAGCTTCGAGAAGGAACTCCTCGAGGGCATGAACCAGTCCCTCATCCGGATCAAGGCGGTAGCCGAGGGCCGCTAGCCTTCGACCGGCTCAGATTCCGAAACCTCAAGGGACTCAAGGTTCTCAGCGATCTGCGCGACTCCGGATTCGACGAGCGAGGCTTCAAGAACCTCAGTTTCCCCAACCGAATCCGCCGGGGTTTCGAGATCCGGCGGGGTTTCGAGATCCGGCGGCGTTTCGAGATCCGGCGGCGTTTCGAGATCCGGCGGGGTTTCGAGATCCGCCGGGGTTTCGGGTTCCGGCGGCGCCTCGACCGAAACCGTCGCGGCTTCGACCACCTCGAGCACGCCATCGTCGTAGGGCTCGTACAACGGTGATCCGATTGCCGGTGGGGCCGGGGTGTCGGAATGCGCACCGCAACCGTAGGTGAAGTCGACGACCTGACCGTCGGCAGCCATTGCATTGCAGCACACCCCGAACATCACGCCGAGCGCACCGGCGAGCGGAGTCATGAAGGCGCAGTCGCGACACACCCTTTTGGTGGCGCGTGACATCGGCGACTCAGGGCCGTGATCGCCGTCGTGCCAGCGCTGGGCAGCATCGTCACGCCCCCAGGCACTCAGCACGCGACGGCGGCCGAACCCGACCTCGAAGGTGACATCATCGATCGCGGGGTCACCGGTCGCGACGTACCCCGGTACCAAACGCGGATCATCGGTGAGCGGGGCCAGGAGGTCACCGGGTCCGAGATCGCCGGGCCTGACCCGCTCCTCCCACGGCAACCACTGCGGGGCCAGCAGCGCGGTCGGACCCGGCACCAGCACCACCTCGCTGATGGTCGCGCGATCCGACCCGGGGTAGGCGGCTATCACCACGGCCCACTGCCACCCCTGATAACCCGGCATGGTCGCCAGGAAGCGGTGGGTGGCTGCGGCTTCGTTCTCGAAGGCGACGCCGAGATAGTCCCCCACCGTGTCGCCACTGAACTCGACGACCGCCTGCCGCGCCTGATCGGCCGCGGCGCCCAGGAGTGCGGCAACGGCGGCCGACGGCTCGGTGGGCGGAGTCGGCGCCACGGGTTCCACGGTGTCAATTTGGCTGTCCATCGCCGCCAATCTTGCCTCACCAGCGATCGGGACAGCGACACCGGTCGGCTCCGTGCATGCGGCCGCGCCATGGGGGACAATCGTTACCGTGTCCGGACGGCGGCGTGTGAACCCGAGTTCGGGCTCGACTGCGGGCCCCCTCCGGCGTCGTCCACGCGAGCATCCCGGCATGGCCAATTACCCGAGCGGGGACACCGGCCGGCGCAACGACGGCCGCGGTGCGGACCCCGGTCCGCACAATGTCGGCCTCGGCCCGGACGGTATCAACGCCAACCGCTACCTGCCGCCACTGAACACTGACCGTATCCGCGCCCGGGCCCACGACGAGGAGCAATTCCCGACCGGCGACCCGCGCGTCACCATGACCCGGGCCGCTGCCATGCGCAGCCGCGAGATGGGCTCGCGAATGTATGACATGGTCCAGCGCGCCGCGACCGCCGACGGGGCCGACAAATCCGGGCTGACCGCGCTCACCTGGCCGGTGGTGGCCAACTTCGCGGTGGACGCGGCGATGGCGGTGGCATTGGCCAACACATTGTTCTTCGCGGCGGCCACCGGCGAGAGCAAGGGCCGGGTCGCGCTATACCTGCTCATCACGATCGCCCCGTTCGCGGTGATCGCCCCGCTCATCGGCCCGGCACTGGACCGGATCCAACACGGCAGGCGGGCGGCACTGGCGGGGTCGTTCCTGTTGCGTACCGTGCTGGCGGTCGTCCTGATCGCCAACTACGACGGCGCCACCGGCGGGTACCCGTCCTGGGTGCTGTACCCGTGCGCGCTGGGAATGATGGTGCTGTCCAAGTCATTTTCGGTGCTGCGCAGCGCGGTGACCCCACGGGTGATGCCGCCGACGATCGACCTGGTTCGGGTGAACTCACGGCTGACGATGTTTGGATTGATCGGTGGGACGATCGCCGGAGGTGGCATCGCCGCCGGAGCGGAATACATCTTCTCCACGGTGCTCGGACTACCCGGTGCACTGTTCTGCGCCGTGTCCGTCACCGTCGCCGGGGCGTCGCTCGCCATGCGCATCCCGCGCTGGGTGGAGGTCACCGAAGGAGAGGTTCCGACCACCCTCAGCTACCACGGTCCCGGATCGGGAGACTGGGGCTGGCTCGATGAGGAGCCCACCGAGATCATCGGATCACCGCGACAACCGTTGGGCCGCAACATCATCACCGCGCTCTGGGGTAACTGCACCATCAAGGCGATGGTCGGATTTCTGTTTCTCTATCCGGCTTTTGTCATCAAGGCGCACGACGTCAGCGGCTGGGTGCAGTTGGGAATGCTCGGGGTGATCGGGGCCGCCGCGGCCGTCGGGAACTTCGCCGGTAACTTCACCGCCGCGAGGCTGCATTTGGGCCGGCCGTCGGCCCTGGTGGTGCGGGCGGCGATCGCAGTCACCATCGCGGCACTCGCCGCAGCGGTCGCCGGAAACCTCATCGTCGCCGCGGTGGCCACGTTGGTGACCTCGGGTGCCAGCGCGATCGCCAAGGCATCGCTGGACGCATCCCTGCAGGACGACCTGCCGGAAGCATCGCGCGCCTCGGCCTTCGGCCGATCGGAGTCGGTGCTGCAGTTGGCCTGGGTGTTGGGCGGAGCACTGGGCGTGCTCGTCTACACCGAACTGTGGGTTGGCTTCACCGCAATCACCTCACTGTTGATCCTCGGCCTGGCCCAGACCGTGGTGAGTCATCGGGGTGCGTCGTTGATCCCCGGCTTCGGCGGAAACCGGCCGGTGCTGGCCGAGCCCGAAGGAACCCCGGCGATGGCCGATCGGTGAGTCGGCTCACCGGATGGATCCTGGCGACGCTGGTGGTGCTGGCATCGGTCGGGGCCGGCGTCGGGGCCTGGGTGC
>JAPLAO010000348.1 GCA_026393245.1 Mycobacterium sp.
ATGTTCTCGATCGGCGAGATGTTCTTGGTCGGCGAGATCCAGCCAGTGCCGACGGTCATCGCGGCTCAGATTGCTCCACAGCGCGGCCAGGATTTCGGGGTTCGTGGCCTCCGTCCAAGCGTCGAAGAGTTTTCGGGCGACTTGTTCGCGAACTCGATGCGCCTCGGTGCCGAATGGCCGGGCTGCGGGCCTCGAAATCTCGTCTCTCATGTCGTCCTCTTTTCGGCTGCTTCCGACTTAAGTTTAATGCCGACCACTGACATATTCCGGGCGTGAATTGGCGCAGCGATGTGGAGAACGCTGGGGCGGCTTGAACTGAGAGAGTGTGCCCGCTCAATATGGAGCCGATGACGGGAATCGAACCCGCGTATTCAGCTTGGGAAGCTGATGTTCTGCCATTGAACTACATCGGCATGTGTTGATAGAGAATAGCAACCCTTACCGCCTGCTCACCACGCATCACGGAATCGACTCCTGCACAAAGGTGCACTCATCCTCGAGGGTGTCCACCATGTCTGGGATTGGAACGTTGAGTCGCCGCAGTGCCCGGTAGGTCAGGTTCTGGGTGGAGCGGCTGCCGAGGCCCTGGGTGAAGCCAGAGTTCCGGTAGACCGACATCTCCGAGTCGAGGTCGCCGAACCGGGAACACGTGAAGCCCTTTTTGTCGGCGGTGTACGCGGCGGCGAGATCGTTGTACTCGCCGATGAACTTTTTCATATCGGTGGCCATCGTTGCCCGGTCGAAGTTGTCGGGTTGGATGACGGGGCGCTCAATCCAGCGCCCCTGTGACAGTGAGTACTGCCCGATGCCGGGACTGGGGGAGTAGTTCTCGGTTCGTTCGCTGTGGAACGTCACCTCCACCACCACCCCGTTGAACGTGATCCGACCTTCCTGCCGGCGCTCCACATCGTCATTGAGTAACCGAAGCGATGCATCCAACGCCTCCGGCGTCAGGGCGGCTGAACCCACGAATGCGTGGATGCCGAAGTCGGATGTGTCGTCGTACTCATAGGATGCGTTGCTGCCGAACAACTCCACGGCGTCGACGGTCAGGCTGGCGATACGTGAGCCCTTCGCGATGCGCTCCACGATTGCCAGTGACTTCTCGCGCACCTCGGCTTTGAGATCAGAGCCGTTCCAGATCCGCGGGTCGAGTTCGGTGGGGAAGGTGGTGATGGCGTTGACGGCGGCCGATACCGACGCGTCCGACCCGTCGGCCAGTGGCGCGCCCCCGACCTCGCCGCGTGGAGTCGAGGCGCAGCCGACCGCGACGAGCACTGCGGCCGAGAGTCGCACAATGGCCGAGGCTGGCATGGATCTCCCTCCCGGGCTATACGCTCGCAGGCGTGCTGCTCTCCGATCGTGACATCCGCGCCGAGATCGCCACCGGGCGCCTCGGCATCGACCCGTTCGACGACACCCTGGTGCAGCCGTCGAGTGTGGACGTCCGCTTGGACAATCTGTTCCGGGTGTTCAACAACACCCGCTACACCCACATCGACCCGGCCCAGCAGCAGGACGAACTGACCAGCATGGTGCAGCCGGTCGAGGGCGAGCCCTTCGTACTGCACCCCGGAGAGTTCGTGCTCGGCTCCACCCTCGAATGCTGCACACTGCCCGACGACCTGGCCGGCCGACTGGAAGGCAAGTCCTCGCTCGGCCGGCTGGGCCTGCTCACCCACTCGACCGCGGGTTTCATCGACCCCGGCTTCTCCGGGCACATCACCCTGGAGTTATCCAACGTCGCCAACCTGCCCATCACGCTGTGGCCCGGGATGAAGATCGGTCAGCTGTGCCTGCTGCGGTTGACCAGCCCGGCCGAACATCCTTACGGCAGCGCCTCGGTCGGATCGAAGTACCAGGGCCAGCGCGGGCCCACCCCGTCCAAGTCGTACCTGAACTTCATCCGCTCGTCCGGATAGACCGGCTGTAACGCCGGCCCCCGCCGCGGCGATGAACCGTACAGCGGTTCAACCAACGGAGGGGCACGTGGACGTCGTACTCGGTGTATCGATGGCATCCGCGGCCGTTCGTATGGTGCTGGTCGAAGGCGAGGACGCCAACGGCGCCACCGTCGACCAGCACTGCGTCAACTTCACCACCGGAACTGCCGCTGAACAGG
>JAPLAO010000059.1 GCA_026393245.1 Mycobacterium sp.
CCGTCGGCGGGGTGCGCGAACGCCAGCGAACGCGCATGCAGCCACTGCCGCCCCAGACCCAGTCGCTTGGCCAGGACCGGATCGGCGCCGTAGGTGGGGTCACCCACGCAGGGATGGTGCAGTGCGGCGAAATGCACCCGGATCTGATGGGTGCGGCCGGTTTCCAGGTGGATGTCGAGCAGGCTTGCCGCCCGGAACATTTCGAGCGTGTCGTAGTGGGTGATGCTGTCTCGGCCGCCTTCGGTGACCGCGAACTTCCAGTCGTTGCCGCGATGACGCCCGATCGGGGCGTCGATCGTTCCGCTGGAAGGGTCCGGATGTCCCTGCACCACAGCGTGATAGCGCTTGTCGACGGTGCGTTGTTTGAATGCCCGCTTGAGCAACGTGTACGCATGTTCGGACAACGCGACCACCATCACGCCGGAGGTGCCGGCATCGAGGCGTTGCACGATGCCCTGCCGTTCATGGGCACCCGAGGTGCTGATCCGGAAACCCGCCGCGGCGAGGCCACCGAGCACAGTCGGGCCGTGCCAGCCCACCGTTGCGTGCGCGGCGACTCCGGGCGGCTTGTCCACGGCGACGATGTCATCGTCGGAGTACAGAATGGTCATGCCCTCGATCTCGACCGGCGTATTCTCCACCGGCGCAGGCGATTCCGGCAGCGTCACACTCAGCCAGGCCCCGCCGGCCAGTCGATCCGATTTACCGGCCAGCACCCCGTCGATCTCCACGCCGCCGTCCTCGGCGACTGCTGCCGCGGCGGTGCGCGACACACCGAGCAGGCGGGCCAGACCGGCATCGACCCGCATACCGGCCAGACCCTCGGGAACCGGCATCGAACGCTGCGTCATCAGGCGGGTTCAGACGCGGGATCGGAAGATTTCTGCGGCCCGGGTTTCTGGGGCCCGGGTTTCTGCGGCCTACGCCGGACCGGACTGTCGAATTCGTAGCCGAAAACCGAGAGCACGACCAGCAGCATCGCCCCGCCGACCACAGCCGGGTCTGCAACGTTGAACACCGGCCACCACCCGATCGAGAGGAAATCGACCACATGGCCGCGCAGCGGTCCGGGAGCGCGGAAGAATCGGTCGACCAGGTTGCCCAACGCACCGCCCAGGATCATGCCCAGGCCCACCGCCCACCATGGCGATACCAGGCGGCGGCCCATCCAGATGATGCCGACCACCACGCCCATGGCGACCACTGTCAACATCCAGGTGTAACCGGTGGCCATCGAGAACGCGGCGCCGGAATTGCGGACCAAAGTCCATGTGACGGTGTCGCCGATGATCGACACCGGTTGACCCGGAACGAGCAACCGCACCGCCAGCACCTTGGTGACGATGTCGAGCAGCAGAACCGCGGCTGCGATCGACAGCAACAGCAGAAGCCGTCGGCGCGGCGGCGTCCCGGCCTGCTCGTCATCGCCGCCGGTCACCGGTTCGGCGCTGCTCACGTGGTCCTCGGTCACGCCACCATCATCCCCCAGTGCCTCATTCCATCCCCTAGAGCCATAGTCCGACCGCTGCGGTGCCTCGGACTGCTGCAATGATGACTCCATGCCGCATCTCGTCGTGATCACCACCGGCGGCACGATCTCAACCAGTGCGGACCCCGACGGCGTGCTGCGCCCGACGCGTACCGGCGCCCAACTCGTCGACGGTCTCGATGTCGGGGTTGTCGATCTGCTCTCCCTGGACAGTTCCGAACTCACCCCCACCGAATGGCTGCAGATCGGATCAGCGGTCAACGCCGCGGCCGCCGACGGCGCCGACGGCATCGTGGTCACCCACGGAACCGACACCATGGAAGAAACAGCACTCTGGCTCGACCTCACCTACGGCGGCGATGCCCCGGTGGTGTTGACCGGATCATCGCGAGCGGCCGACCACGCCGACGCGGACGGCCCCGGCAATCTTCGCGACGCCCTCGCGGTGTCCGCCAGTCCCCAGGCCCGCAGTCTGGGTGTGCTGGTGGCCTTCGCCGGCGCGGTGCTGTCCCCGCTGGGCACCACCAAACAGGGTGGCCCGCAGGTATTCGGATCGACCGCACAGCTCGGTACCATCTCCGGCGAGAACTTCACCCTGACGGCGTCTAAGGAGCGGCCCTACCTGGGCCCGGTGACGTCGGCACCCCGGGTGGATATCGCGGCGGCCTACCCCGGCGCCGACGGCACCGCCATCGACGGGTTCACCGCCGCCGGTGCGCGCGCCATTGTGATCGAGGCGATGGGATCCGGTAATGCGGGTTCCGCACTCATCGACGCAGTGGCACGGGCCGCGCGACGCGGCGTCGCGGTGGCAGTGACCAGCCGGGTGCCGGGTGGTCGCGCCCGGGCGACCTACGGACCAGGCCATGATCTGGTGGCGGCCGGGGCCGTGATGGTGCCCCGACTGCGGGCCGGCCAGGCCCGGGTCCTGCTGATGGCCGCACTTGGCGCCGGACTACCCGTCGATTCCGTCATCTCCCGCTGGGGCTGACGGCCAGTCGAGGCTGTTCCTGGCGTCGGCACTCGTCAGGTCCGCGGTGCCGATCGCGAAGGTGCGCATCACTCCCGGCCCGCTGGCGCGGGTCTCGAACCGCACACTGACCACACCATGCCCGGCGCCCTGCACCCACCCGTGCCCGAGCGTCGGATGTGTGACGTCGTCACCGATACGCCAAGCGCTGACCTCACCCGCCGGCTCTGGTAGTGCGGAGTCGGATGAGTCGAGGTCGCGGTTGTCGATGTCGCGGTTGTCGATGTCACCCAACGCCCACAAGGCGAATCGGGCCGATGTCACTGGGATCGAGCAGCAGACGGCGCGCCAGCGACGTGAGCGTTCCGGCATCAGCGGTGGCGTAGGGCAGCGTCGCCGATCGGGTCAGCGTCGCAAAATCAGACTTCTTCAGCTTGACGGTCACGGTGCGGGCGCCGCGACCGTCGCGCTCCAACCGGCGATGGGCGTGCTCGGCAATCGGGGCGACCGCATCGCGCAGTTGGACGAGAGTTGTCAGATCGGCGTCGAAGGTCGACTCGGCGCTGATCTGTTTCGCCTCGGCTCGTTCGGTCACCGGCCGGTCGTCGATACCGCGCGCCAACATCCGCAGCGCCGACCCGCTGGCACCGCCCAGAATGCTGCCCGCCTCCGCGTCGGACAGCGCCGCCAACTGCCCGACCGTCTCGATACCCAGGCGACGCAACTTCTCCTCGGCCACCGGTCCGATACCCCAGAGTCTGCGCACCGGGAGGCGTTCAAGCAGCGGCAACTCCTCGTCACGCCGGATCACCCGAATGCCATCAGGTTTGGCCATTTCCGAGGCGATCTTCGCGATCTGCTTACCCGACCCGGCTCCGACCGAGGTGACCAGCCCCGTCTCCTGGCGAACCCGCAGTCGCAACTGGGCACAGAACTGTTCGACGTCGGCGGCGGTGGCACCGGCGAGGTGGGGTGGCTCGCCGAATGCCTCGTCGAAGGACAGTTGCTCCAGCAACGGCACCATCGCCCGAACGGTGTCCATCACCCGCCGGCTCGCGACGCCGTACACCGCGCCGCGGGGCGGCAGCACCACGGCCGCCGACCCGATCAGTCGGCGCGCCTGGTGCATCGGCATCGCCGATCGAGCACCGAAGGCGCGGGCCTCATAGCTGGCACCGGCCACCACGCCGCGGCCGCCGCGCCCGCCGACCAGTACCGGCCGGCCCCGTAGCGTCGGCCGGGTCAACTGCTCGACGGACGCGAAGAACGCATCCATGTCGAAATGCAGTACCCAGCGCTCCATAGACCTATCTCGCGTTCGCGACGAGAACCGGCCCCGGCAGAATCAGTGCGTCACGGCAACCGACAAAAGGCAGACAACTCGAGACTGTCGACAAAGTCCTTGTCGATCGATTCCGCACTCTTCGCATCTTTCTTGGACGACGCCGGTTCAAGTCCAGCATAGAAATAGTTGTCCGACGTGCTGGCATCGGCACATCGGCTCTTCAACCTGTCGAAGTGGTCATTTCTGAGATAGAACAACGAGTCGAAAACCACGACTGGCGTGTAGTTCTGCACGAAATCCGCATTGTCGTAGATTCCAGACTCCTGCGACCACACACCATGGGTTTGGATCAGATCTGGCTGCTTCTCACGGAGATACCCCGCAAACCCTCCCCAACCGGACTTCGACAATTCGGTATTCGCCAGTAGGCCCAGGTCCAAGACCTCCAATCGTTCACAGCAAAGACTCGGCGCCCCGACGTCGGCAAGTAATACGCTGATCGACTGCAGTTGCAACAGCTCGCGAACGTGGTCGATGGCCTCGCCATTTTTTCGGTAGGCGACGGTCGAATTGAAAGCCAGTTTCGGGTCCGTCGACAGGCGCGCAATGTATATCCATGCAAGGTCTTGCGACAGCAAGCCCACAACGACGAGGGCGGACACGATTACCGCATAACCCGAGCGGGGCATACTGCGGGATGGTTCGGATTTCGGGACCGGTATGGCCATAGCCGCCACCACGATCAGTGCCAACGTCGCCGCCGCGCCCATTCTGCCGGGCGGGGCGAAGTAATTGCTGCCGAAAGCGAAGATGAAGATGAGGTACCCGAGTGCATAAGCGATGCCGAAGCTCATCCGAGCGGGCAGCCGTCGCGATGTCACCGAATCCCCTAGCTGCCGGATACTGCCGAAAGCCTTGACGCCGGACAATCGCGACAAAACAAATGCGACGGCAACCGCTGGGAGAATTGTGAAAACGGGCTCGATCAAGATGGTCACCAAGGACTGAAAATTCCAAGCCGGCGTTCCGAACGGTGGGGAGTACGGCGATAGCTGTTTGGCGATCATCGTGTTGGTCAGGCCAAACGTCCCGAATACGACGTAGCGAATGTAGGAGATCACCAGAATCGACAAAAGCGAGCTCGCGATGATCGCCGAGCCAACCCGCAGCTGCCTCGAGAACAACGCGATCGCCATAGCTCCCGCGATCACGAAGCCGGCTGCCTCGAGACGGATGAGAGGAACGAGTGCGGCAAGTGCGACCAACCCGAACACCGGTTGCTCACGCCTGTCCTGGAGCAGCGTCATGATGCCGAGTACGGCAACGCACAGCAGAGTCATTTCCATGCCGTTGGCCGTCTCGGTCCGGAAGGCGCCCAGCAGCAGCGTCAGAAACCCGATCCACCACGCGGCCCTCGGTGCCGACGGCAGGATCAATCGGTAGAGCAAGACGGCGGTCGCACCTGCGCACAGGGCCGCCAACAGCTGGGATGCCAGATGAAACCCGTAGAAGGACGTAATACCGAGCTTGTAGATCCCCGCCATCAACAAAAACCAAAGGGGACTCGTCGCCCCTTCAACGGTTTCCGAATACGGTGTAAGCCCGATGTGTCCGGTCTCCGCAAAAGTCCGGGCAAACGAAAGTGTGATGTATCCGTCATCCCACGCCACCACCCCGACGGCAAGTGCTATCAGCGCATGGACCGCGAAGACACTTCCGAACAACTGCCAGGACTTAGACGTGCCTACTCGTCGGAGCGGACCATCACGTCGTTGGGATGCATCAAACACGAGTACATCAAAGCATGGACTGGGTTACGAGAGACTGGAGGCGATGCGGTGTGGTTCAGCAAACTGCGATCAGTCACCCCGCGCCTACCGCCTTGCCAACTTTGACGATCCGGACCCGCACGCCGTCGCCAATCTCCACCCCGTCGGCTGGTTCGCCGAACTCGAAGCTCGTCGCCAGGATCTCGCCGGCGATCAGATCGCGATGCACCCCAGCCCAGTCGGCTCGCCCAACGGGCACCGCCATCACCACCGAGATCCGATCGCCCACATCCAGTCCCGATGACTTGCGCAGGTCCTGGAGTTCCCGGATCCGGTCCTTGGCCCACCCTTCGGCCTCCAACTCGGGTGTCACGGTGCCATCGAGGACCACCAGTCCGGCGCCTCCGGGCAATGCGGCGGTGAACTCCTCGTCAGCGGCCACAAGCCTGGAGCTGTACTCCTCGGCGGTCAACACGATCTCATCGGCGGTGAGGGTGCCATCCGGGTTGAGCACTCCGCGACCCGCTTTGACCGCTTTGATGGCATCCTGCACGGACTTGCCAAGCCGCGGCCCGGCCGCGCGGGCGTTGACCGACAGCTCAAATCGACCGTATCCGGCGATATCGTCTGTCAGGTCGACGGCCTTGACGTTGAGCTCATCGGCGATCAGATCGGCAAACGGGCGTAGCATCTCCGAATTAACCACGGCCACAGTTAGTTTCGGCAACGGTAGCCGAACGCGAAGCTTTTTCGCCTTACGCAGCGACGACGCCGCCGAACATACGTCGCGCACCTGGTCCATCGCGGCGACCAGATCCGCATCCGCGGGCAGCAGGCCGGCCTCGGGCCAGTCCGTCAGATGCACCGAACGACCGCCGGTGACTCCCCGCCAGATGATCTCGGTTGTCAGCGGGAGCAGGGGTGCCACGAGACGGGTGGTGACCTCGATAACGGTATGCAACGTGTCGATGGCGTCTTGATCTTCGGCCCAGAACCGCGAACGCGACCGGCGCACATACCAGTTCGTCAATGCTTCGGTGAACTGACGAAGCAGTTCGCAGGCACCCGAGATATCGCAGACGTCCAGTGCAGTGGTGAGATCGTCACGCACTGCCGCCAGTTTGGCCAGGATGTAGCGATCCAGCACATGGTCGGAGTCGGTTCGCCAGGTGCCCTTCTCCGGGGCGTACAGAGCCTGGAAGCTGTAGGCGTTCCACAGCGGCAACTGGACCTGACGCACGCCTTCGCGGATACCCTGCTCGGTGACGACCAGGTTTCCGCCCCGCAAGATCGGCGAGGCCATCAAGAACCAGCGCATGGCATCTGAGCCGTCCCGATCGAACACCTCATTGACATCGGGGTAGTTGCGCAGCGACTTGCTCATCTTCGCGCCGTCGTTGCCCAGCACGATGCCATGTGCCACACAGGTTTTGAAGGCCGGACGGTCGAATAACGCGGTGGAGAGCACGTGCAGGGTGTAGAACCAGCCCCGAGTCTGGCCGATGTATTCGACGATGAAGTCTCCCGGGAAATGGCCGTCGACCTGCTTGTCAGGGTCGGCGGAATCGGCTCCGCGGAACCAGTCGTCGTTCTCGAACGGATAGTGCACCTGTCCATAGGGCATCGACCCGGAATCGAACCAGACGTCGAAGACGTCCTCGATCCGGCGCATCGTCGCCGCGCCGGTCGGGTCATCGGGATTGGGGCGGGTCAGTTCGTCGATATAGGGCCGGTGCAGGTTGT
>JAPLAO010000173.1 GCA_026393245.1 Mycobacterium sp.
CGTGGGTGGTCAGTGTCGACGACCACGTCGACGCCGCGATCTGGTCACAGGTGATGCACCTTGCGTTGGACTGCGGCGCGGTGGTGGTGCCGGCGAAGTCCGACGAGCATGACGCGGCTGTGGCCGCTATCTCGCATCTTCCACACTTGCTCGCCGAGACCATGGCTGCGACGGCAGGTGGAGTTCCCTTGGCTTTCGCATTGGCAGCGGGATCCTTCCGTGACGGCACCCGGGTCGCGGGCACCACGCCCGATCTGGTGCGCGCGATGTGTGAAGCCAATGCCGCGCAGCTAATTCCCGCAATCGATCGGGCACTGGAGATCCTCAACCGCGCCCGAATTTCGTTGGCGGACAACGGTTCCGTTGCTGAACTGGTCGACACCGGGCATGCCGCACGCGTCCGGTTCGACAGTTTTGTGCGCTCGGAGATCCTGACCACCGTGCTCGGAGCTGAGAAGTGGCGAGAAGAACTTGCCGCCGCCGGGCGTGCCGGCGCGGTGATCAGATCCGCGCTGCCAGGCCCGGGTAATCGAGGATGAAGCCGTCGTCGTCCACCACGACGGTGGTCTCGGCTACCGGCGAGTGCAGCGTGATTCCGTCGCCGCTATCCGGGCCCGAACTGCTGTAGGCCGCAGTCGCCGGGCCGACCGTAAGTTCCGGCAGGTTCACGTACACCAATGGCAGGGTCACCGAGTCCGCGCGGCGGTGCAGTCCGGCGCGGCGGATCGGCAGCGCATTGAAGAACGGGCTCAGCACGACGTCGACGTCCAGCGCGCCGTGGTAGGCGTCCCGGGATTGGCCTTGGTGGTCGGTGATGAGCCACATGTTCTCCTCGTCGCGGGAGATCGACAACTGTCGATCGCGCTCGGCGAGGCTGACGGTGAGCGACAGTCGCGTGGTGGCACCGTTATCGTCGGTCACCAGGTCGTAGGAGGCGCTGAACGCCGGATGGGCCTCGGTGGCCGCAGCGGCGATCCGCCCGTAGGCCTTGATCCGGTTGCCCGCAAGTTGGATCCGGGTCGACTCGATCCGGGTGTTGTCGTGGGAGCGCCAGGTCAGAATCGCCGGCCACTCACCCGCGCTGCCGCCGTCGGATTCCACTACCACCCTTCTACGGTAGGCGACGGGTCCCTACCCCCGTAATCGGGCGTCCTACCCCGCGGTCGGGCTTCCACAAGTATCTCGTCGTCCAGCAGGGGTTGCGGGATCGGCCGGCGAAGCCGCCCGGTTCCGGGAAGTGAGGCCCACACCGCCAGGGCAAGCAGACCGTCGAGCAGTAGTGCCAGCACCGTCACCAGGATCGCCCCCACCAGAGCGATGTGGAATTGGCGGACTTTGATGCCGTCGATCAGATAGCGGCCAAGACCACCCAGGCTGGCGTAAGCCGCGACCGTCGCGGTCGCCACAATCTGCAATGTCGCCGTCCGCAGGCCGCCGAGGATCAACGGCAGCGCGTTGGGAATCTCCACCCGCGTCAGCACCTGGGATTCGGTCATTCCCATCGAACGCGCCGCATCCACCAGATTCGGATCAACATTGGCAATCCCGGCGTAGGTGCCGGCCAGCAGAGGCGGCACACCCAGCAGAGTCAACGCGACGGTGGGCGGGAGTAGTCCCAACCCCCAGAGCAACACCCCCAGCAGCAGCACCCCGAGTGTCGGCATCGCCCGCAAGGCATTGACACCGGTAACCACCAGGAAGGATCCGCGGCCGGTGTGCCCGATGAGCAGTCCGATGGGGATCGCGATCAACGCCGACACCGCGACGGCCACCCCGGTGTACTGCAGGTGCTCGAGGATCCGTGCGCCGAGACCGGCTTTGCCGCCCCAGTTGTCAGCGGTGAAGATGAAGTTCAGAGCTTGCTGAAGGAAGTTCACGTCGCCACCTTCACCCGTGGCCGGATCGTCGACGAAGTCCGCGTCCACGGCGTGATCAGTCGCCCAATCAGCAGTATCAGGATGTCAATGACGATCGCGATGAGGAAGACGGCGATGATGCCGGCGATGATCTGATCGCTCTTATCGGCCTGATAACCGTCGGTGAACCAGGTTCCCAGCCCACCGATCCCGATCACTGAGCCGACGGCGACCATCGAGATATTGGTTACCGCCACCACCCGCAGTCCGGCGATGAGGATCGGAATTGACAGCGGCAGTTCAACTTTGAGCAGACGGCCCAGGCCGGTGTATCCAACGGCAGTGGCGGCGTCCCGCACTCCGGCGGGTACCGCATCGAGGGCTTCCGGCACGGCGCGCACCAGCAGGGCGGTGGTGTAGAGCGTGAGTGCCACGATGACATTGGCCTCATCGAGGATTCGGGTTGGAATGATCAACGGCAGCGCAACAAACAGCGCCAGTGACGGAATCGTGAAGATGATGCTCGCGGTGAGCGTCGCGATCCGTCGCAGCGGCGGACGCCGCCACACAAATGCGCCCAGCGGAACCGCGATCAGCAGTCCCAGCACAATCGGAATCAGCGAGAGCCTCAGATGGATGAGGGTCAAGTCCCAAGCGGTATCGAGATGCGTCAGCAGGTAGCGCACGCGTGCTAGCCCGTCTCCTGCTGCGGTATCTGCCGTTGGGCATCTAGTGCCTTGATGACGTCGTCGGCCAGTACCCCGCCCACCACGGCACCGGCGTCGTCGACCGCCACACCGATTCCGGACGGCGACGACAGCGCCGCGTCGAGTGCCACCCGCAGTGTGCCGTCGTTGCGAAGCAGTGATCCTCCGGCGGTCACGCTGTCGTACAAGTCACCTCCGGTGCGGTGATGTTCCACTCCGGCGGCGTCGATCCAGCCGAACGGAGCACCGTCGGCGCGGGTGACCAGGCGCCACTCGCCGGACCCCAATACCAGTCCGTCGACCGCATCGTCAGTCACCGTCGGCACCGGCCGCAATGCCAACGTCGACGAGGTGAGGAACTGCAGTGCGCGATAGCCGCGGTCGGCACCGATGAATTCCGACACGAAGTCGTTGGCCGGGTTAGACAACAGCCGGGCCGGTGCGTCGTACTGCTGCAGCGATCCGCCGGAGCCGAAGACCGCGACCGCGTCGCCGAGTTTGACGGCTTCGTCGATGTCGTGAGTGACAAAAACGATGGTCTTGCGCAGTTCGCTCTGCAAACGCAACATCTCGGCCTGTAACTCGTCGCGGACCACCGGGTCGACAGCCGAGAAAGGTTCGTCCATCAGCAGTATGGGTGGGTCTGCGGCAAGGGCCCGCGCCACTCCGACCCGCTGCTGCTGGCCACCGGACAGTTGCCCCGGGTAACGCTCACCCAGCTTGGGATCGAGGCCCACCCGTTCCAGCACCTCGTAGGCTGCCCGGCGGGCCGCGCGACGCGACTGCCCCTTGAGCACCGGCACGCAGGCGACGTTGTCGATCACCCGCTGATGCGGCATCAGGCCCCCGCTTTGGATCACGTAGCCGATGCCAAGGCGGAGCTTCACCGGATCGACGGTCGACACGTCGTGTCCATCGACCGCGACCGTTCCGGCGGTCGGCTCAACCATCCGGTTGATCATCCGCATCGAGGTGGTCTTGCCGCATCCGGACGGACCGACGAAAACGGTCAGGCTGCCGGCCGGGATCTCCAGGGTGAGGTCGTCGACCGCGACGGTCCCGTCCGGGTAGCGCTTGGTGACACCGTCGAAGGTGATCATCGACTACTTCCCCATCGGCTGGTCGAATCCGTTGTCCCGCACCCACTTCAGGGCAGCCTCATCAGGATCCACCCCGGAGTTGCCCGCAACCGCGGCATTGAGTTCGGTGAGGCCCTTCGTGGTCAGCGTGGCCGACACCGCATCGAGTATCGACTTCAACGCATCGGACTTCTTCTGTGAACTGACCAGTGGTACGACATTACCGGGCAGGAAGTTGTTCTTGGGATCGGCGAGCACCACGAACTTGTTCTGCGGGATCGCCGGTGAGGTGCTGAAGATATTGGCGGCAGTGACGGTTCCGTCCAACAGGGCCCGGACCGTCGCAGGGCCGCCGCCGTCGCTGATCGAGACGAAGTTGTCCGGTGCGATGTCCAGTCCGTACGCGGCCTTGAGTCCGGGCAGACCCACGGACCGCTTGATGAATTCCGACGGTGCCCCGAATTTCACCTCCGCCGAATGCGACGCCAGATCGGCGATGCTCTTCAGCTTCCACTTACTCGCGGTCGCTTCGGTGACGGTCACCGTGTCGGTATCGTCCGCCTGCGCCGGCGTCAGGATCGACAGATCACCAGGCAGAGCGCGCAGTAGCGCCAACTCGACTTGATCGGGAATGGTGACAGTGCTCTTCGGGTCGAAATACTGCAGCAGGTTGCCGATGTACTCCGGCACCAGATCGATGGAGTGATCGAGCAGTGCCGGGATATAGGTCTCACGGCTGCCGATGCCGAACTTGCGCACCACCGTGAATTCATTGGCCTCCAGTGCCTGGGCGTAGATCTCGGCGACGATCTTCGACTCCGGGAAGTCCGCGGAACCCACGACCACCGACTTCAGATCGGCCGACGCCGCTCCGCCGCCCAGCGGGTTGGAACTGCCGCAGCCGCTGATCAGCGCCAGCAAGGCAATCAACGCGATGCCTGACCGCCACCGCTGCACCCGCCGAGGACTGTCCTTACACATCTGTGGCACGTGGCTGACAGTAACCGCACCAGAACCGGTCCACCATGGTTTAGATGACCGGTCGAGCACAGACAGCAAAGGCGCGGTGGCCGTCCGTTACGGTCCCGTTGCCGTATTGAATGTTTCCTTTTGCGGCCCGTTGGGGAGAAGATGGCCTTATGAGCAGCAACCCTGAGGGCTTGTCCGAGACATCGATTCCGCCCCATTCGGAACCGGAGAGCGTCAACCTACCCGCCCCGAATGCAACCTCCGACGTGAAGTTCACCCGGGCCGGTGCGCTCTGGTCATCACTGATTCTCGGCTTCCTGATTCTGATCGTTCTGTTGATCTTCATCGCGCAGAACACCGCCCCCACCCCGTTCACCTTCTTGAGTTGGCACTGGAATCTGCCACTGGGCGTGGCGATATTGCTGGCGGCGGTCTGCGGCGGGCTGATCACCGCCCTCGTTAGTGCGGCACGGATCTTCCAACTGCGCCGGGCGGCGAAGAAGAATCTCGTCGCCGCGCTCAAGCGGTAGCGGACTGGCGTTTCGCGGCTCCGGCTTTCGAAGCCTGCGCGGTGCCGCGCTGACCGACGGCGGACGGTGCACTGCGGCGGCCCGCACTGACCACATCGGCTGTTTTGGCCTGATTGCCAGACACCGTCGGCGGTGATGCGGTGGTGGTCGATGCGGTCTGGTGTCGAGGCCTGACAGTTCCGCGTGAAGCGCGCGAGGTGTTCCACCCACCGCTAACCGGGCCCGACGAAGGCCCGGCAGCACCCTGTTTCAGCGCCGCAATCACGGCATCGAGACCCGCACTCGCTGCCGCGGTCCTCAGGGCATCGAACTGCAGCTGATTATTGGCCGGCAGAGGTCCGAACGGCTGGGCCTGACCGTACGACGTTCGGTCATACCCGAGTTCAACCAGTAACCGCATCGTCGGTTCGATCAGATCGGCGATCGGCGTCGTGAAGTTGCTCAATCTGTTTTCCGCGCCGAAAGTCCGCAACAGATCGACCAGGGGGAGGCTCTTGGCTGGAATCGTGATGTACATCGTGTCGCCGTAGATCTGTCGGTTCGCCGGATCGCTGATCGCTGCGGTCAATTCAGCTTCTGAGTATCCGTTCAGCGTCGTCGTCGACCCGGAATGAATCCGCGCGCCGGCCAACGTGTTGAGAACGGACAGAAAGTTGCTCGGGTACGCGGGGTAGTCGGCGACGGCGTCGTACTGGAATGTGATGTCGATCGTCGCTATGCCGGTATCGGTGGGAGTCGCGACGGCAGCGGTCACGCCGGAATCCGGTATCGAGGTCGGCGCGGCGCGTGCCATCAATCCACCGTTTGGCCGGTTGGGGTTAGCCAAAAGAACGAAGATCAACCGACTCTTGTCCAGCGTCC
The DNA here is from genome assembly GCA_026393245.1 of Mycobacterium sp. Lineage (GTDB taxonomy): Bacteria > Actinomycetota > Actinomycetes > Mycobacteriales > Mycobacteriaceae > Mycobacterium. The sequence goes on from JAPLAO010000173.1 coordinate 6,003, forward strand.
CCAGATCAGCAAGAGTGCCCTTCGCAAGCGTCAGCAGCGTGGCACTCTGCGATGCACCGAAGAACACGGTCGGTTCGGTGGCCGCAGTGGCAATCTGCTTTCCAAGTTCCGCATTGAGCAGTTGCAGACCCACCGCAATCGATTGATCGATAGTCAAATCATCGAGTCCGGTGATGGGCCAAAACTCCGCTGGAGTAGTAAGGGGAACCAGGGTGCAGTTGCCAATCGTGCAGTTCGTCGTCGGACCGATGAAATTCAGTGCGACGACACGGAGGTAATCAGGATCGGCCGCCGGATCAGGCATGAATGTCGGGCCCATGATCACCGCGGTTGCGGCATGTGCGGTTACCGGTGAGACGACCGCCGGAGCCAGTATCACGGCACTCATCAATCCGAGTGCGGCAGCTGACTTGTTCACTCGAAGTCCTTTTAATCCTTAGCCCGGCACAGCGACTGATCGCAACTTCACAGTCTGCGTATTTCGGGGAAATGGTTACCCAACAGGACAATCGACTAATTAAATCACGGATATTGCGGGTTCTCTATTCCACCGCTGCACTACCTGCGACTTTGCTGCGAGGCAGCAGGTCCCATACGTGTTCGACGCCGTTCACTGCACCCACTGTGGCCCGGCCCGCGCGTGAGTAGCGCAACAGGGTCACCGACGCGTAGTCGATCGGGAACGACAGAAGTCGTTGCGTGCCGAGGACCTCGTGCAGGATCACATTGATCACCCCACCGTGACTGAACACGGCGACGGTCTCGTCATGGTCGGCGGCGGTGACGATGTCGGCAATCGCACCGTGAACCCGGCTGGCGAATACCTCGGTATCCACGGACTCCGGAAGGTGCCCGGCGGCCATTCGGGCCCAGTCTTCGGGGCGCTCTGCACGCACCTCTTCGAGGGGAACGTAGTGGGATAGGCCGCGGTCATACTCGGCGAGCCTCTCCTCGATATCGACAGCAAGCTGTCGTGCGTCCGCAACCGGGCCGGCAGTCTGGAGCGCTCTGCGCTGCGGGCTGCTCACCAGCCGGCTGATCGGAAAACGCGCCAGCGCGTCGGGCAGGCGGCGCGCCTGCTCCCGGCCTGCGTCAGTCAGTTCCGGGTCGGATCCTTGACCGGCCTGCGTTCGTGTCGGCAGCGCATGGCGGATCAGCAGAAGCTGCATGCCTGCAACGATAGGGGTGCCCGCGCCGCACGTCGAAAGGACCTGCAATGAGCGACGAACAGAGCTACCCCCAGCGGCTCTTCGACCTCACCGACCGGGTTGTCCTGGTGACCGGGGGCAGCCGCGGGCTTGGCCGCGAGATGGCCACTGCCGCGGCACACTGCGGCGCCGATGTGGTGATCGCCAGTCGCAAATACGACAGCTGCGTTGCCACCGCTGCCGAGATTGCGGCCAAAACAGGCCGAGCAGCGCTGCCTTACGCCGTACACGTGGGCCGGTGGGCTGAACTCGACGGACTCGTCGACGCCGTCTACGAGCGATTCGGCAGGCTCGACGTACTGATCAACAACGCGGGCATGTCACCCACGTACGACGCGCTGACCGATGTCACCGAGAAGTTGTTCGACACCGTGATCAATCTCAATCTCAAGGGCCCGTTCCGACTTTCGGCATTAGTCGGTGAACGCATGGTCGCCGACGGCGGCGGGGTGATCATCAATGTCAGCACCCATGGTTCGTTGCGGCCGCATCCGTCGTATCTGCCCTACGCCGCGGCGAAGGCAGGCTTGAACGCGATGACCGAGGGTCTCGCCATCGCCTACGGACCCACCGTCCGGGTCAATACCCTGATGCCCGGCCCATTCCTCACCGATATCAGCAAGGCATGGGACTTCGGGGACGTGAATCCCTTCGCCAGTCACCCATTGCGACGGGCCGGCGAGCCCGCCGAGATCATCGGTGCAGCATTGTTTCTGATGTCGGACGCGTCCAGTTTCACCACCGGGTCGATCCTGCGCGCCGACGGCGGGCTGCCCTCCTAGCGCTACGGGGTGACGATGTTGAACTTCGGATCGGGTCGGTCCAGCACACCGAGCAGTGCCTGCAGTGCGCTCGCATCGCCGGTCACCTCCAGTCCCGGCGAGGCGAAATCACCTGCGGCGGCGGCCATCAGCCGCATCTTGGCGGCCAGGGTCACTGTCGCGTCAGCGGTCGACGGATCGGCCGAGCGCTTGCGCTGAACCAGCACACCGTTGCGCAGGGTTATTCGGTAGTTGGCGGCGAGGTCGGTGAACGTCACGTCGAGTGCAAGATCAAGTTCCCACGCGCTCGGACCGTTCACCGATATCGCCAGGATATCGAACATCTGCTCCGGGGTGAGCTGGCTGAGCATAGTCAACGAGGTGGTGCTCACCGGTGTTCCAAAGTTTCCGTCGCGGAGTTCGGTTGCCCCGGACAGGAAGAAGTTTCGCCACGTCGCGCATTCCGCGCCGTAACCCATCTGTTCGAGGGTGTCTGCATAGAGGTCACGGGCTGCGACATTACTGTCATCAGTGAATACGGCATGGTCCAATAGTGTCGCGGCCCAGCGGAAATCACCGGCATCGAAGGCCGCCCGGGCTATCTCCACCACCCGGTCAATTCCCCCGATCGCGGCGACGTACCGGGGTGCTAGGGCCTCGGGCGGATGCTGCCAGAGCCGTCCCGGGTTGCCGTCGAACCACCCCATGTAACGCTGGTAGACGGCTTTGACGTTGTGGCTGACCGAGCCGTAGTAGCCGTGGGTGTGCCAGGCCTGTTCCAGTGCCGGCGGCATGGCGAAGTTCTCGGCGATCTCAATGCCGGTGTAACCCTGGTTGAGTTGGCGCAGCGTCTGATCGTGGAGGTAGGCGTAGAGATCCCGTTGCAGGCCAAGGAATTCCACGATCCGGTCTCGGCCCCAGGTCGGCCAATGATGTGACGCGAACGCGACGTCGGCGCGGTCGGCAAAGCTGTCGATGGCCTCGGTGAGGTATCCGGACCACGCTCGTGGGTCGCGCACCAGTGCACCGCGCAGGGTGAGCAGGTTGTGCAGATTGTGGGTGGCGTTCTCGGCCATGCATAAGGCCCGGAAACGCGGGAAGTAGAAGTGCATTTCGGCTGGCGCCTCAGTTCCGGGTGCCATCTGGAACTCGATCTCGACACCATCGATGGTGTGTACCTCGCCGGTAGTGCTGATATCGAGGGTCGGCACGATCACGGCGATCTCCCCCGTGGACGTGTTCTGCCCCAGCCCGCACCCCACCTGGCCGCGCGGCCCGCGGTCGAGCAGGACGCCGTACATATAGGAGGCCCGGCGGGTCATCGCGGTGCCCGCATAGATGTTCTCCTGCACCGCATGTCCGATGAAACCCTCCGGCGCCACGACAGCCACCTGGCCGGCATCGACCTCGGCCTGGGTTGTCACACCCAGCACGCCACCGAAGTGATCCACGTGGCTGTGGGTGTAGATCACGGCCACAACCGGACGGTCCCCGCGGTGTTGCCGATACAGGGCCAGTGCCGCGGCGGCGGTCTCGGTCGAGATCAACGGGTCGATGACGATGATGCCGGTATCGCCCTCAATGAAGCTGATGTTGGACAGGTCCAATCCACGTACCTGATAGATGCCCTCGACGACCTCATACAGACCCTGTTTGGCGGCAAGTTGCGACTGTCGCCAGAGACTGGGGTGTACCGACGGCGGCGCATCGTCTCGGAGGAACCCGTATGAGTCGTTGTCCCAGACCACCCGGCCGTCGGCGGCTTTGATGACGCAGGGTTCCAGCGCGCCGAGGAACCCGCGGTCGGCGTCGTCGAAGTCGGTGGTGTCCCCGAACGGCAGTGAGTCTGTCACCTGTTCGTTCACGGTTTCGATGTGCGGTGACGGGGCTTTGGATTGCATCAGTGAATCCTTCCCTAGATCTGGTTGGTAGGCCATGATTGCGCCAGTGATAGCGCTGCTGCCCGGCCTGACCCGCCGCAACCTCGGCACCGAGGTGCTGGCCGGGATCACGCTGCTGGCGATCGCGTTGCCGCTCAACATCGGCTACGCCCAGATCGCCGGCCTGCCGCCCAGTGCCGGTCTGTACGCGTTGGTACTGCCCTCGGTGGTGTTCGCCCTGTTGGCGTCGTCGCGGCACCTGGTGGCGGCCCCGGATGCGGCCGCCGCTGCACTGGTGGGCTCGGCCCTGGCCGGCTTGGCGCCGGCCGGCAGCCAGCAATACGCCTCGATGGCCGCCGCCCAGGCGATCGTCGGCGGACTGCTGTTCGTGCTGTGTTCGGTGTTTCGCCTCGGCTTCCTCGCCGACTTCCTGTCCAAACCAATCCTGATCGGATTCGTCGGCGGCTTGGCCACCGACATCCTGCTCAGCCAAATCGCCAAGATGATGGGGATCAAGGTGCCCAGTGGCGCCGAGTTCATCGAACGACTGGTCGCACTGGTCACCAGGATCGGCTCCGTGCACTGGTGGTCACTGGGGCTGAGCGTGGCGGCGGTCGCCGTGCTCGTCCCAGCCCGGCGCCGTTGGCCCACCGTGCCGTGGGCGCTGCTGGTGCTGATCGCCGCAACCCTCGCCTCCGCCGCATTGCACCTGACCGACCACGGTGTCGCGGTGTTGGGATCGGTGCCGTCCGGTCCGCCGGTGCTGGCGTTCCCGCGTCTCGACTGGCACCAGTGGGTCGCGGTGATTCTGCCCGCCATCGCGATCACCACCGTGACCGTAGGAGAGGGCCTGCTACTCGCCCGGTCCTTTGCCGACAAGTACGGATACACCACCTCACCCAACCGCGACCTGCTCGCTTTCGGAGCCGCCAATGTCGCCTCCGGGATGTCGTCGGGGTTCACCATCGGCTCATCGACATCCCGTGCCGCGGCCATGGACCAGTCCGGTTCACGTACGCAACTGCCCCTGCTGGTGATGGCCTTCGGGGCACTGCTGCTCTTGCTGTTCGGCGCCAACCTACTGGCCGGGATTCCGTCGCCGGCTATCGGCGCAATCGTGGGCGTATCCGTAGTGAAGCTCATCGGATTGGGCGAGCTGAGACATCTCTGGCGGCTTTCCCGTTTCGAATTCCTGGTCGCCATAACCTGTTTCAGCGGCGTCCTGCTCATCGGCCCGTTGGCCGGACTCGTACTGGCCTTCATCCTCTCGTTGATCAATCTGCTGCGTAAGGCGGCCCGTCCGGCGGTCGATGTACTGGAAGGCTCCGATGACCCGCACGTCTCACTGACGGTGTCCGACGATGGCGACGGCGAGACGGTGCCCGGAGTGGTCGCGATGCGGTTCGCCGCGCCGATCTTCTTCGGCAACGCCCAGACCCTCAGCGCGGCTATCCGTTCTGCTGTCAGCCGCGCTCCTAATCCGGTGTCGACGTTCATCCTCGACATGGAGGCCGTGACCGACGTCGATATCACCGGCGCCGAGACGTTGGCTAAGGATCTGCAATGGCTGCAGGGTAAGGGCATCACCTTCGCCTATTCAAGGGTCCGGCCGAAACTGCTTGCCAACCTGGACCGCATGCATCTTCTGCAGGGGCACAGCGTTTTTGACACCAACCGCGCCGCCGTCGCGGCGCTGAGGCCCGACGGCACCGCCGCCGCGGCGCTGGGGCCCGATGGCACCGCCGTCGCGGCGCTGAGGCCCGATGGCACCGCCGTCGCGGCGCTGAGGCCCGATGGCACCGCCGTCAGTCCGTCATCAGCGGCAGACGGACGGTGAATTCGGTGTTGCCCGGCGCACTGCGAAGCGCAATGGTGCCGTTGTGCGCTCCCACGACGGCGGACACGATAGCCAGACCCAACCCGGTCGAACCATCCACATGCGAGCGAGCAGTGTCGGCGCGGGCGAACCGCTCAAATACCTCGGGTTGCAACACAGCAGGGATCCCCGGCCCGTCGTCCATCACTCGGAGGATTGCAGTGTCGCCGTCGGAGTTCAGCGACAGAGTGACCGTCGTGCCGGCTGGAGTGTGCACACGGGCATTCGCCAACAGGTTGGCCACCACCTGATGCAGTCGGGCATCGTCGCCGGAAACCAGCAGCGGTTCCGGTGGTACCTCGAGATTCCAGTGATGATCCGGTCCGGCCGCGTGGGCGTCACTCACCAGGTCGGCGCATAACCGAGCCAGGTCAACAGGGCGACGTTCCAATGGTCGGCCGGAGTCCAGGCGCGCAAGCAGTAATAGATCCTCGACAAGCCTGGTCATGCGCTGTGCCTCGGACTCGACCCGGCTCATGGCGTGAGCGACATCGGCAGGGACCTCGGCTCGATTACGTTGCGCCAGTTCGGTATAGCCCTGGATCGCAGCCAGCGGAGTCCGAAGTTCATGGCTCGCGTCGGCTACGAACTGGCGCACCCGACTCTCGCTCGCCTGGCGGGTGGACAGCGCCGCGGAGATGTGATCGAGCATCCGATTGACGGCCAACCCGAGCCTTCCAACCTCGGTGTTGGGGTTGGCGTCGGCTTGGTTCACCCGAACCGGCAGGGCGACTTCACCTCGGTCCAATGGCAGGTTGGCCACTGCTCCCGCGGCCGCCGCCACCCGATTCAGCGGAGCCAGTGCACGGCGGATGATCAGGACGCCCACCGCTGTCGCGGCCAGTAACGCCAGGGCGGTCACTACCGCGAAGATCAGCGCCACCCGAGTCAGCGTCTGCCGAACTCCCCTCATGCTGACACCCACCACCAGCGTGTTGCTGGTCTGCCGACCGGGTGTGGCGATCACTCGATACTCGCCGAGTCGGTCGAGGTCCCGCGTAACGGGATGACGACCAACTCTCACCCCCGCCAGCTGGCTGGCGGCAACCGGGGACAGTGCGTCACGTTCCCCCCCGCGGTTGAGCACACCTGCCTTGGTCACGGTCCCATCGCTGACCACCGCGGCCACCATCCCGATTGGCTGGCCGGGGGCCTCGAGGAACTCCGGCCCCGGCCCCGACATCTGTGGCCGCCGGTCGAACATCGGCGGTGGTGGCGGTCGCGGTGGTGCCGGTGGCGCTAACCCGTCCGGTGCCGGTGGTGGCGGCAGCCGGTGATCCATCATCGACGAGCGTTGCGCGATCTGGCGGAGTTGACCATCGAGATCACCAACCAGATAACGGTATAGGGCGAACTCGGTCGCCCCCGCGATGCCGATACACACCATCGCCAACAGCGCCACCTGGCCCGCGAGCAGTCGCGCGCGCAGCGACCACGGCCTAGATCGCGGGCTTGAGAACATATCCGGCACCGCGCAGAGTGTGGATCATCGGCGTGCGCCCGCTGTCGATCTTCTTGCGCAGATACGAGATGTAGAGCTCGACGATATTTGACCGACCGCCGAAATCGTAACTCCAGACGCGATCGAGAATCTGTGCTTTGGACAGCACCCGTTTGGGATTGCGCATCAGGAAACGCAGCAGTTCGAACTCGGTGGACGTCAGCACGATCAGGTCGCCCGCACGGGTGACCTCGTGGCTATCCTCATCGAGAACCAGATCGCCGACCACAATCTGCGCGCCGTTGCCTTCCGCGCTGATTCCGGTGCGCCGCAACAACCCTCGCAATCGGAGCACGAGCTCTTCAATGGAGAACGGCTTGGTGACATAGTCATCGCCGCCCGCAGTCAACCCGGCAATTCGGTCCTCGATGGCATCCTTGGCAGTCAACAGGAGTACAGGAAGCGCAGGGTTCTGCTCGCGAAGTTTCCGCAAAACTTCCAGACCACTCATGTCGGGCAGCATCACGTCGAGTACCACCGCATCAGGGCGAACGTCGCGAGCGCAGGACACTGCCGACGCGCCGTCTGCCGCGGTGGTGACACTCCAGCCCTCGTAACGCAGTGCCATCGACACCATCTCGGCGAGCACTGCCTCGTCGTCGACCACCAGAATCGTGATCGGACTGCCATCAGCCCGACGCATCACGACGCGTCCCAGCGCGCTGGCAGCCGCAGGTGAGGTCACCCCTCCAGTATGAGAGCACCAATGAGGCGGCACTATGCGATCGCTGTGCGCCGGCTGTGAAACGCCTGCGGCACCTAGAATCGGTCCCGTGAGCTTTTACGAGGTCATCGAGACGGTCGGCAAGACCATCGACGCGGTCGGCGTGGCGGTGATCGCCGTCGGGGCGTTGATCTCGGCCGCGGGCGCGGTCCCTCGGCTGCGCAACGCAACCGGTGATGTCTATCGGGTGTTTCGCCAGCAACTCGGCCGCTCGATCCTGCTCGGCCTGGAGTTCTTGGTGGCGGCCGACATCATCAGGACAGTGGCCGTCACACCGGATGCCCGGAGCGTCGCAGTACTCGGTGGGATCGTGCTGATCCGGACGTTCCTGAGTTTCTCGCTCGAACTTGAGGTCACTGGGTACTGGCCGTGGCAGAAGAACCGTCAGCAGCAGCAGGCCACACCTCAGTTGGGTCCGTGAATACCCAGAGCCGCCAAACCCGCCGGGCAAGGATTGCCGCTGCCCTGCGAAAGACCCGGCCCACCGCACTTGCCCCTCCGGATTCCTATCCTCCGACCGAAGTAGCGGCAATGTTGCGCGAGATAGGCGTCGCGCTCTCGGAGGTCGTACAGCCGATACCGATCATTCAGGGCAGGCTGGAGACAATCGCCGCGAAGTACACCACCCAACCGGTACGGCTGGTGGTGCTACCGACGGTGCTGCTGATCCAGATCGGGGATGCGGCGTACCAAATCGACGGCTCGACGCACTCATCACTACAACTCGACGCGGCGGGACGCATCGATCAAATTGCCGATCTGGCCGAGGCGGGGGCAATCACGCCGACCGATGCCGTCGCGGCGGTTGCCGCCGCCCGCACGATGCCGCCGCGCTTCGGCCGGTTCGCGACGGCGATCGGATATGCGATCACCGCATTGGGTTTCGGCATCATGATCAACCCGACCTGGGCCGCGTTACCGGGGTACATGTTCCTCGGTCTGGTGGTCGGATTAATCGTCGCGTTCGGTGGACAGTCCCCCACACTGTCGCCGATCCTGCCGACCCTTTCGGCATTGGTGGTGACCCTGCTGGCCACCTGGTTCGTCGCCAACACCGCACACGACGGTCTGCTGCGGGTGATCAGTCCTGCCCTGGTGGCCACGCTGCCCGGGATGGCGCTGACGACCGGCGCTATGGAACTGGCCAGTTCGGAGATCATCTCCGGGGCCAGCAGGCTGGTCTATGGGATTTCCCAACTGGCGCTGTTGCTTTTTGGTGTGATCATCGGCTTGCACATCGCCGGCTCGGAGATTACGCCCCAGTCCCCGTCCCCCCCGATGGGTCCGTGGTCGCTGTATGTCTCGATCGTCATCGTCGCGATCGGGTTGTCTATCTACCTGTCGGCGCCCCCGGGCTGTCTGTTCTGGCTCATGGCTGCGATCGCCGTCGCGATTCTCGGCCAAAAGTTGGCGACCGATATCCTCCCCGCCGCACGATCAGGGTTCGTCGGCGCAATGCTCTCGGTGATTTTCGCCATGCTTGCCACCCGGATCAGATCGGCACCCCCGGCGGTGGTGATGTTGCTTGCATCATTTTGGTCGCTGGTGCCCGGCGCGACGAGTTTCATGTCGGTGAGCCAGGCGGCCACTGGCGATGATGCCAACGTCGCCAGTCTGGGGGCAGCGGGTGCTGCGATTGCCTCGATCGCGCTGGGAACGCTGGTCGGCTGGAGCGTCTTCCGCACCATCGATGCCCGGACGCCGTGGGCGAAGGCCATCAAGAAAGCGACTTAAGGTAATTTCACCCCGATCCTGCTCAGTGTGGAGTTCCTGGTCGGAGGCGAGCAACTATTCCGGTGCGAACCTCTGCGTTTGGCGAGAGTGAATGACCCACAGCCACAGTGCAACCAACACCAGGGCGCCAATCGCTGCGTAGAGGCCGACCCGCTCGGGGAAGGCCGGAAATGGCACGAAACTTCCGTAAAGGGCCAGGCCTGGAACCACCGTCGCAAGTGGGAACACGATCCAACGCCACCATGGCTGCGCGGTATTCGAGACCCACATGAGACGGACCGCCCCGACGGCGAGTCCGGTGTAGACCAAGACGAGCAGCAAGCCCTGCGCTGTGGCCGTAACGAAGAGTGTCTGGAAGCGATCCCCGGACGGAATGAATAGCCCGACCACGATCACCGAGAGCGCGCAGCCAAGTACGAGCGTTGCGGCATTGTTGGGAGCACCCCTGCGATTGGTGACTGCCAACCAACCCGGAAGATAACCCGCCCGGGCCAGCGAGTAGATGCCTCGCAGGGCCGCGACGGTGAAACCGATACAGGTCGCCGAGAAATCCACCAGCAGAGCCAATCTGATCCAGAAAGCAGCCCACGGCCCCAGCAGTTCACCTGCCATCACAGCGAAGCCGTCCAGTGCATCCCCCCACGTCTTCGCGACGTTGGAGGGCCCGAAGTAGATCGTTCCCGCATAGGAGCAGAAGACCAACAGGATGCCGGAACCAACAACCGTCCCGACTAAGGCGATCGGGATGGCACGCCGCGGGGCGCGGGCCTCTTCGGCCAGGGAGCTCACCGTTTCGAATCCGCCGAAAAGCAGAATGCAGAACAGCAACGCCGCGAAGAGGTCGCCCCGGTGGGGGTTGCTCCAGGAGAAAACCGCCCAGGTATTGGCCGGTCCCGCGTGGATCACCGCCACCGCGGCGGTGAGCAGGAACGGAATTACCGAAACGGCCACGATCACCAATTGCACCTTCGTTGCTAGCGAAGCCCCGCGAACATTCAGCCACCAGGCAGCGCCGCAAACCAGTAGCGCACCGGCCCACCATGGAAAACCGATTCCGAAGTACAGCACCGAGAAGCGCGAAATAAGTTCTCCCACAACGATTCCAAAACCGGCTGCTCCGGAAAAGAGTAACGACAGCACATAGATTCCCAAGGCACCGGTCCCAGCCGTCGGCCCCCAGGCGCGGGCCATGTAGTCACCCATCGCCCCGGCGCCACCGGTTTCGGATGCATAAAAGGCCACGACAAGCGAGAAGGCCATCATTCCCGCCGCCGCCAGCGCGACCGCCAGTGGGCCGATCGCTCCCGCCAGAGCCGCCACGATACTGAGGAAAAGCGCGATATCGATAAGCGGGCCGATGGAGAAGGACTGCCCGACCAACTGCATGAGGCCGAGATGCCCGGTGCGTAAACGGGCCGAGTCGGGGCCTGCGGTCTCAGACACGGCGACATCCTCTGGTTGAGCCGATCGGGGCGGGGTTCACTTCAGCCAGTTGCCACTATGTAGAGCGTCGGGTTCAGCGCCTAATCTATGCGCTGCCAGTCGAAAGTAATTCTCCGGCGTTCGCAGCCACGATCCTCTCGGTTCGGCTGGCGTATCTGCTGGACAATCAGTAGCCACTCGCTGTGGGCGAAGGCAATTGCCGGTCGGCAGTGCGGTAGCTTCGCCTGCGTGGACCTCCTTAACCGCGACATGGTGGCGGTAGCAGCCTGGATGTCGCAGCAGCGTCTGGGCGAAGGGCCGATAGACAACGTCGCTGCGATCGTCGGCGGCACTCAGAACATCATGCTGCGGTTCACCCGTTCGGGCCGCGAGTACGTGTTCCGCCGCGGGCCGCAGCACCTGCGGCCGGTCAGCAACTCGGTGATCGTGCGTGAGACCCGAGTGCTGCGCGCGCTGGCTGATACCGACGTCCCGCACCCGCGTTTCATCGCTGTCTGCGAGGACACCTCGGTACTCGGCGACGCAGTCTTCTATCTGATGGACCCGGTGATGGGATTCAATGCCGGGTCTGAGTTACCCGCCCTGCACGCAGTCGATGCAGACATCCGCCACGATATGGGTCTGTCGATGGCAGATGCCGTTGCGCGACTCGGCGCCGTCGACCATGTATCGGTGGGACTTGCCGACTTCGGCAAGCCGGACGGATTCCTGGACAGGCAGGTGCCGCGCTGGCTCTCCGAACTGGAGTCCTACGCGAAGTTCGAAAATTACGCAGGGCCGGATATCGGTGACGTCGACGCCGTTGCGGCCTGGCTTAGCGAGCATCAGCCATCGACGTTCTCCCCGGGCATCATGCACGGCGATTATCATGCGGCCAACGTCATGTTCGCCCCCACCGGCCCGCAGGTGGCAGCGATCGTGGACTGGGAAATGTGCACGATCGGCGACCCACTGCTGGATCTGGGCTGGATGCTGGCGACGTGGTACCGCCCCGGAGACTCACCGGTGTTGCCCAACGAGTTGATGACCGCCGGCGGACTTGCCACCCCGGACGAACTGGTGGCGCGCTATGCCCATAACACCACTCGCGATCTCTCGGACATCGACTGGTACACGGTGTTGGCCTGCTTCAAACTCGGCATCATCCTGGAGGGCACGCACGCGCGCGCAGCAGCAGGCCTGGCGCCCAAGGAGATTGGCGACGTACTGCACACCGCGACCGTGCGATTGTTCGAACGCGCAATAGCCACCATGGATGGTGCGCCTCTGGCGCCTTTAGAGGGGAAACAATGATTGATTTCGAGATACCGGCCGATGTCGCAGCGCGACGCGACCAGATTCGCGCCTTTGTCACCGAGAAGATCGTGCCCTTTGAGCGCGATCCGCGACTGACCCGCCACGGTCCCAACGAGGACCTGCGCACCGAAATGGTCGAACTGGCCCGCGATGCCGGGCTGTTGACCTTTCAGGCGCAGCGCCGGTTCGGTGGCTGGGAACCTTCGCACCGCGATCAGGCGGTGCTGTTCGAGGCGGCTGGGTGGTCGACGCTCGGGCCTGTCGCCTTGAACTGTGCCGCGCCCGACGAGGCCAACATGTACATACTCTCGAAAATCGCCAACACCGAGCAGATCGAGAAGTTCCTGGTTCCGGTGATCGAAGGCAGGCAACGCTCGGTGTTCGCGATGACCGAACCGGGCGGTGCCGGATCGGATCCTGATCAGTTACTCACCGAGGCTGTCTTTGACGGCAACGAGTACGTGATCAACGGCCGCAAGTGGCTGATCACCGGTGCCAACGGTGCGCGGACATGGATCATCATGGCGCGCTTAGCACCCAACGACCACAATGCGGGCGGCCCGACGTTGTTCCTCTGCGACGGCCAAACACCCGGGATCAAACTCGAACGGGTGATGGACACCATGGACCGCAACTACGTCGAGGGCCACGGTGTGGTGGTATTCAATGACCTGCGACTGCCCGCCTCGGCGCTACTCGGAGAGGTGGGCCAGGCGCTGCGCTACGCCCAGATGCGGCTGGCACCGGCCCGGCTCACCCACTGCATGCGCTGGCTCGGCGCGGCGTCGCGGGCACAGTCGATCGCAATCAGCCACGCCAGCACCCGTACCGCGTTCGGCAAGCCCCTTGGCGAGCATCAGGGGGTGAGTTTCATGTTGGCGGACAACGAGATTGCGCTGCAGCAGTGCCGGCTGGCGATCTGGTGGGCCTGCTGGACACTGGACAACGGAGCCAAAGGCCGCCACGAAAGCTCGATGGTGAAGGCTGCCGTCTCCGAAGAACTTTTCAAGGTGGCCGACCGTTGCGTCCAGGTGTTGGGCGGTATGGGGATCTCCGACGAGACCCCGGTCGGGATGATCTTCACCGATATGCGCGCCTTCCGTCTGTACGACGGCCCCACCGAGGTGCACAAGTACGCGATCGCGCGCCAGATCCTCCGGGATCCGCAGGGAACATCGACGTGAGCGTGCTCGACTTGTTTCGTCTCGACGGCAAAGTCGTCATCGTCACCGGAGCCTCGTCGGGCCTGGGGGTGTCGTTCGCACGGGGGTTCGCCGAGGCCGGAGCCAACCTCGTGCTGGGTGCGCGCCGGGTAGATCGGATGGCCCAGACCGCCGCACTGGTCGAGCAGGCCGGCGGCCAGGTGCGTACCCATCAGACCGACGTCGCCGATCCGGACCAGTGCCAGCAGTTGGTGGACGCAGCGATGGCTGAGTTCGGCCACGTCGACGTGTTGATCAACAATGCCGGAGTAGGAACCGCCGTTCCGACGTCCCGGGAAACGGTCGATGAGTTCCGCGCCGTGATCGACGTCAACCTCAACGGTTCGTATTGGATGGCGCAGGCCTGCGGTCGGGTGATGGGTCCGGGAAGTTCCATCATCAACATCGCCAGCGTGCTTGGACTGACCACGGCAGGACTTCCGCAGGCGGCCTACAGCGCATCCAAGGCCGGGATCATCGGGCTGACAAGGGATCTGGCGCAACAGTGGAGCGGCCGCAAGGGAATTCGGGTTAATGCGCTGGCTCCGGGTTTCTTCGTCAGCGAGATGACCGACGAGTTGAAGCCGGGCTATCTCGATAGCCTGATGCCGCGGATCGTCATGGGCAGGTTAGGCGACGCCACCGAGTTGGCCGCGACCGCAGTGTGGTTGGCATCGTCGGCCGCCGGCTACGTCACCGGGCAGACAATCGTCGTCGACGGTGGACTGACGATCGCCTAGTGCCACCAATGAAGCCACGACTCGTTTTCGTCGCGGCGCTCTGCTGTCTGGTCGCCATTGCCGGGCTGCTGATCGCCAACCGGTCGGATGACCGCGAGGCGCAACCCACCGTCGCGGCGCCGTCCGAACTTCACGATCTCGACGAAGCGATGCTCATCGACGAGAGCGCCGTACCTCCGCTGGAAGGGACGACCTGGGGCCGCATGGTTGCCGTACCGCGGGGCGCGGAGCCACCCGTCGTCCCGGCGTCTTGTGTGCTGTTCCTGTCACAGGGGACGGCCGCCGAAAAGGGTCTCGCGATGCGCTCATCCAAGAACGCCTCGATCGGAGTCACACTGTCCGTCGGCGTGCCGCGGCCGGATCTGCCGGCACTAGTTGACGAATGCAAGGTCTTCACCTTCGAAGGTGCCGGTGCAAGCTCACGTGTCGAACTCGCCCCGATGCCTGTCGCTGATCTACCCGACGGGGCGATCAGCACCCTGATGCACTGCCGGACTGATAAGGCTGACCAGACCCTTGTCTGGGATATCGCATTGATCGTTGGATACCACCGCGGCGTGCTGGTCACTGCGGAGTACACGCCGGGACCACAGGGCGGTGCATTCGACAGTGGGCTCGCGTCCCGCCTGGGCGAGGTCTACCGGGCTCAAATCCGGAAACTGGACGCCTAGATCGTCAGATGAGTCCCCGGTAGCTTCCGCCCTTCCCGGAACGGGATCTTTTAATAGTAGTAGACTACATATAAATTCAACGGCGGCTTTGTCGAATCGCGAAAACTTCTGGACGGAAGGACTTCCGATGCTCTCAGCGGTGCCGGTGGGCGATGTGCCGGTGTGCGATGTCAACCTCTACGACGCTGAGACCAATGCGAACCCCTATGACGCCTATCGCGCGATCCGCGACGCCGGCCCGGTGGTGTGGTTGCCGGCGACCGGGGTGTGGGCGATGGGGCGCTACTCCGACGTTCGCGCCGCGCTGAGGGATCACGACCTGTTTTCCTCCGCTTCCGGACCTGCTGTCAACGAGACCGCCAACCAGGCTGCCGGACTCCTGGCGAGCTGCCTGATCTCCGACCCGCCGCAACACGACACGTTCCGCAAGGTCATCGCGCCGCCGCTGCGGCCAGGGGCGATGCGGGCGCTGGAATCACTGATGACCGACCAGGCGGTAGCCCTCGTCGAGGGTGTCCTCGGTCGCCGATCCTTCGACGGCGTGGCCGAGTTCGCACATGTTCTGCCGTTGGCCGTAGTGCGGTCGTTGGTCGGTCTGCCTGCGGTCGGGCAGGAGAACATGCTCCGTTGGGGCACGGCATCCTTCGAATCGTTCGGACCCGACAGCCCCCGGACCCGGGGCGCTATCGAAGACATGGGCCAGGCACTGGAATTCGTGTTTGCCCCCGATCTCGCTGAGCGTTGCGACCCGAACGGTTGGGCCGCGGGAGTGTTCGACGCCGCTGCCCGGGGTGACATCACCGACATACAAGGCCCGAGTCTGCTGCTCGACTATATGAACCCGAGCCTGGACACCACCATCGGCGCGATCAGCCACCTGCTCCGACTCCTGGCCGACAACCCCGACCAGTGGGACCTACTCAGGGCTGACGCCACACTGATCCCGCATGCCATCAACGAAGCCCTGCGGGTCGAATCGCCCGTGCGCGGTTTCAGCCGGGTCGCCACCGCGGACCATCGAATCGACGACGTGACCCTGCCCCAGGGAGCGCGGGTGTTGATGTTGTTCGGGGCGGCCAACCGCGATGAGCGCAAGTGGACCGACCCCGAAAGATTCGACATCGCCCGCAAACCATCCGACCAACTCGGATTCGGATTCGGGATTCACAGCTGCGTGGGGATGAACCTCGCCCGGCTGGAGATGCGCTGCATCCTCGAGGCCATGATCCCCCGCGTCGCAAGCATCGACATCGACACGGTCATCATGAGCGGTAACCAGGTGCTGCACGTCATCGAGTCCATGAGCGCCACCTTCACGCCAGCGACCTGATCACCGGCCCACCACCGACCTGACCAACTTTACGGTCACTGCGACGCTGGCTCATGCGCGCGACGTGCTCGCCGATCGCCGACTGTTCGTGCTCGACAACCGGGCCTGGTCGGAGTTTCTGGCGATGCTGGACCAACCAGTGACGCACAAGCCCCGGCTGCAGCAGCTGTTCGCGGAGCCGTCGATCTTCGACGAATGAGCGGTTATCGCACACCCCGCCCAATCAGCGAGGGCGATGACGTCGCCGCCTTCGACAGTGGCGAGTCCGACGTCGACAACTACCTGCGCACTCGGGCGCTGGCCAATCACATCGGGGGCGCCTCACGATGCTTCGTGACCTGTCGAGAGGGCCGGGTCGTGGGTTTCTACGCGCTAGCCTCGGCGTCGCTACAGCGCGCCGCCGCACCGGGACGGGTTCGCCGCAATATGCCCGATCCGATGCCGGTGATCTTGCTCTCGCGGCTGGCGATCGACCGTAAGGATCAGGGCAAGGGCCTGGGGGCGCAACTACTGCGGGATGCGATCATCCGTAGCGTGGCCGCTGCCGAGATAGTCGGTGTGCGGGCGATGCTGGTGCATGCGATGCATGATCAGGCGCGCGCGTTTTACGCCCACTTCGACTTTGAGCCCTCACCGACCGATCCGATGCACCTCCTGCTACTGATCAAGGGTGCCCGCGTTCTACTCGGCGATACGGCGCCATAGAGAAAGCAGTGCGACAAATCACGCGATTGCTCGGGAGGTCAGGCGATCAACGTCGGCGACAAAACTGCCAAGGATCAACCGAAACACTGTCAGGCATCACCCGAAGCCAAAATGGCAAGCATCACCCGAAGTAATACAGGAAAAAAGTGCGCCCGAAGGGATTCGAACCCCCAACCTTCTGATCCGTAGTCAGATGCTCTATCCGTTGAGCTACGGGCGCCTTATTCAGTTGTTCGTGGCTGACGCATCAACCGCGGCGGAGGCGAGAGGATTTGAACCTCCGGTCCCCTTTAAGGGGGACAACTCATTAGCAGTGAGTCCCATTCGGCCGCTCTGGCACGCCTCCTGAACCACATGAGCGTACCGGAGCTACAACGCAACTCCGGCACCGCCGGGGTGTGAGAGTACACAGCACAAAGAGTGGATAGCAAAGCCAACCGGGGCCACCCCTAGACTTGGCCGAGTGACCGCCCGACTGCGCCCTGAACTGGCCGATCTGCCGGCCTACACACCCGGTAGGACGGTGCTGGGCGCCATCAAGTTGGCGAGCAACGAAACCGTGCAGGGCCCGCTGCCCAGCGTTCTCGAAGCCATCTCAGCCGCCGCCGACACCATTAACCGATACCCCGATAACGGGCACATCGAGCTCAGAGAGCACCTGGCCAAGCACGTCGGCTTTGCGCCGGAGCACATTGCCGTGGGTTGCGGCTCGGTGAGCCTGTGTCAGCAGTTGATCCAAATCACCTCCTCAGTCGGCGATGAGGTGGTGTTCGGCTGGCGCAGTTTCGAGGTGTATCCGCTGCAGGTGCGGGTGGCCGGAGCAACCCCGGTTCAGGTGCCGCTGCGCGATCACACCTTCGATCTGGATGCGATGCTGGCCGCGGTCACCGATCACACCCGGCTGATCTTCGTCTGCAACCCGAATAACCCGACCTCCACCGTGGTCGACCCCGAAGAGCTGGCCCGGTTTGTAGCAGCGGTTCCCCACGACATCCTCGTCGTCATCGACGAGGCCTACGTCGAGTACATCCGCGACGGCCTGCTGCCCGACAGTCTCGGCCTGGCCCGTGCCCACCCCAATGTTGTAGTGCTGCGTACCTTTTCGAAGGCCTACGGCCTCGCCGGGCTTCGCGTCGGTTACGCCGTCGGCGATCCCGAGGTCATCACCGCGCTGGGCAAGGTGTACGTGCCGTTCACCGCAAGCACCATCTCCCAGGCAGCCGCGATCGCTTCACTACTGGCCGCCGACGAAATGCTGTCGCGCACCGACTCGGTAGTCGCGGAACGCCATCGCGTCAGCGCCGAACTTGCCGCACTCGGCTATGTCTTCCCGCCATCCCAAGCCAACTTCGTCTGGCTACCACTGGCCGAGCGGACCGTCGAGTTCGCCCATCAGGCCGCCGAGGCCAGGGTGCTGGTCCGGCCCTACGGCGCCGACGGCGTGCGGGTGACGATTGGCGCACCGGCCGAGAACGACGCGTTCCTGGCCTTCGCCCGGCAATGGACCAGCCGCTGATCGATTATCGGGCGTCCCACGACCGGCCGGCGTCACATCCCCGGTAGCGTCGGATAGCAAGCACACGGATCCCATGAGAAAGGGTCAGCTATGGGCAAGATCTATGGCGATGTCACGGAGCTGATCGGTCATACCCCGCTGGTTCGGCTCAACCGGTTGACCGAGGGACTCGGCGCACAGGTCGTCGCCAAGCTCGAGTTCTACAACCCGGCCAACAGCGTCAAGGATCGCATCGGTGTGGCGATCATCGACGCCGCGGAGCGCTCGGGTGAACTCAAGCCGGGGGGCACCATCGTCGAAGCGACGAGCGGTAACACCGGTATCGCGCTGGCGATGGTCGGCGCCGCCCGCGGATACAAGGTGATCTTGACCATGCCGGAGACGATGTCCACCGAGCGACGGGTGATGTTGCGCGCCTACGGCGCCGAGATCGTCCTCACACCGGGTTCCGAGGGCATGGCCGGCGCGGTCGCGCGGGCCAAGCAGATTATCGCCGAGACCAGGAATGCGGTCTCGGCCGATCAGTTCGCCAATCCCGCCAACCCGGCAATCCACGAGAAGACCACCGCCGAGGAGGTCTGGGCCGACACCGACGGCAAGGTGGACATCTTCATCGCCGGAGTCGGCACCGGCGGCACCGTCACCGGGGTCGGGCACGTCCTCAAAGCCCGCAAGCCGAGCGTGCAGATCATCGGCGTCGAACCCGTCGACTCCCCCCTGTTGACGGAGGGCAAGGCCGGCCCGCACAAGATCCAGGGCATCGGTGCCAACTTCATCCCCGAGGTGCTCGATCGGGATATCTATGACGAGATCATCGATGTCAGTCTCGACGACTCAATCCGGGTGGCCCGTGATCTCGGAACCCAGGAGGGCATTCTCGGCGGCATCTCCTCCGGCGCGATCATCTGGGCGGCGCTGGAACTCGCCAAACGCCCGGAGAACGCCGGCAAGCTCATCGTCGCGATCGTCTGCGATTACGGCGAGCGCTACATCTCCACGGTGCTGTTCGAGGACATCCGGGACTGATCGCACCGTGACGCTGCTGTCCACACTCCGTGAGGACTTACGAAACGCGCGGAGTCACGACCCAGCCGCCCGCGGCGATGTCGAGAATGCCCTCGTCTACTCCGGTCTGCACGCGATCTGGTCATACCGGCTCGCCCACCGCATGTGGTCAAATCCAGCGCTACGCGGACCGGCACGAGTACTGAGCCAGCTCACTCGATTCCTCACCGGAATCGAAATCCACCCGGGCGCAACGATCGGTCGCCGATTCTTTATCGACCACGGCATGGGTGTGGTGATTGGCGAGACCGCAGAAATCGGCGATGACGTGATGCTCTACCACGGCGTGACTCTCGGCGGACGAACCATGCAGCAGGGCAAACGCCACCCCACCCTCGGTAACCGAGTGACCGTCGGCGCGGGAGCCAAGATCCTCGGACCGCTGAACATCGGCGACGACTGCGCTATCGGCGCCAACGCTGTTGTCACCCATGACGTTCCGGAAGATTGCACTGCGACGGGCATTCCCGCGATCGTGCGTCCACGGACGGAGCGGCAACGGGAGCCCCTGGTCGATCCGACGACCTACATCGATCCCGCGATGTACATCTGATCGC
>JAPLAO010000311.1:0-27688 GCA_026393245.1 Mycobacterium sp.
CCTCTCCGATCTGCGCGCCGATCGGCTGGTGCGAAGCCACCGCGGCCGTGAGGGTGGTTATGACTTGGCGCGGCCGGCCGAGCAGATCAGCATCGACGATGTACTGCGGTGCATCGACGGTCCGTTGGCCAGCGTGCGGGATATCGGCCTCGGCGATCTTCCCTACTCCGGCCCCACCGCGGCGCTGACCGATGTCTGGCGGGCGCTGCGGGCGAGCATGCGCGCGGTTCTGGAGATGACCACCCTGGCCGACGTCGCCGGCGGCGCGCTGCCTGAACAGATCAGCGACCTGGCCCGCGACTATCTGCAGCAGGAAGATCGCCGCGGTCGCCACGGTGGTTGACAGCGCACCCACCCGGGTCGAAATACTCGGCGGCATCGGGCCCAACTGGTTCGCCTCGGTCATGGGCACCGGGATCGTCGCCAACGCCGGCGCCACTCTTCCCATCCATCTTGTGGGCCCGATCCACCTTCCGGGTCTGCACACCTTTACCCGCGTGGTGTGGGTGATCGCCGCGCTGCTGCTGGTCGTGCTGCTGGCCGTGATCGGTGGGCACTGGCTTCGGCACCCGACCGCGGCGCGTAGCCACGCCCGCAACCCGCAAATGGCGCACTTCTACGGCGCGGCGCCGATGGCATTGCTCACCGTCGCGTCTGGCGCGGTGTTGGTGGGCGGTGATCTGATCGGCGAACGCGCCGCGGTGGAACTGGCCTGGGCACTGTGGGTGGTGGGCACCATCGGCGGGCTGTTCACCGCCGTCAGCATCCCGTATCTGATGTTCACCCAGCACTCCGTGGAACCGGATGCCGCGTTCGGCGGTTGGCTGATGCCGATCGTCCCGCCCATGGTGTCTGCCGCCACGGGGGCGCTGCTGATTCCGCACATGCCACCCGGAGTCGGGCGGCAGACCATGTTCTACGGCTGCTACGCGCTGTTCGGGCTGAGCCTGGTGGCGGCCTTCATCATCATCTCAATGATCTGGAGCCGGCTCGCGCTGTACGGAACCTCCGGCACCGCGCGGGTGCCGACGCTGTGGATCGTGCTCGGTCCGCTGGGCCAATCCATCACGGCGGCAGGGCTTCTCGGCCTCAACGCGGCGTTGGCCGTCGACCCCGATATCGCCGCGGCCATGAACTCGTTCGCGATTTTGTTCGGTGTGCCGGTGTGGGGATTCGCAGTGCTGTGGATCGCGCTGGCGACCGCGCTGACTGTGCGCACACTTCGGCGCGGCATGCCGTTCGCACTGACCTGGTGGAGCCTGACCTTCCCGGTGGGCACCTTCGTGACCGGCACCACCCAGCTGGCCGTGCACACCGGACTGCCGGCATTCAAGGTCGCCGCCCTGATTGCCTACCTCGGGCTGCTCAGCACCTGGCTGTTGGTCGCCGTTCGCACCGCGCGCGGCAGCCTGCGCGGAAACCTGCTGTCTGCGCCACCGGCCACCGGGCCGATCCGCGCCCGCAAGGACCCGTCGCAATAGCAGGCGTGCCACAATCGCGACGTGCAAGTAGGCATGAGCATGCCGGTGATGGAACCCGATCTCGACTCGACTCTGCTCCGGCAGTGGGCGCAGACAACCGACGCCGGGCCTTTCTCGTCGCTGTGCTGGGGTGAGCGCATCGCGTTCGACAATCCCGAATCCCTGACCCTCCTCGGAGCGCTCGCCGCCTGGACGGATCGCGTACCGCTGATCACCACGGTGGTCGTGCCGCAGTTGCATGATCCGGTTCTGCTGGCCAAGTCGCTGGCCACCGGCGACATACTCTGCGGCGGCCGGCTCACCGTCGGCGTCGGGGTGGGTGGCCGGCACGAGGACTACCTGGCCGTCGGTGCTGATCCGTCGACTCAGACCATCCGCGAGATGGAGCGTCGGGTGGCGGTCATGAAACGCGTGTGGGCGGGGGAGAAGATCACCGACTCCGTCGTGCCGGTCGGGCCGGCACCGGTGCACTCCGGTGGCCCCCGTCTACTGGTCGGAACCATCGGACCCAAGACATTGCGCAGTGCCGCGGCGTGGGCTGACGGACTGGCCGGCATCACGCTCGATCTCGACGTCGCCAAACAGAACGAGTTGTTCGATGTCGGCCGCGCCGCCTGGGCGCAGGCGGGCAAGCCGAAACCGCACCTGGCCACATCATTCTGGTTCGCCCTCGGTTCACCCGCCGACGCCCGCGCCCAGGTGCACCGGCATCTGCGCCACTACATGAATTGGATCCCCGCCGAGTATGTCGACGCGATGGCGCCGAGCACCGGCTTCGCCGGCTCTGAAGCTGAACTGGCGCAACTGTTGACCAGATTCGCCGCCGTCGGCACCGATGAGATACACCTGATCCCGACCAGTTCGGACCTCGACCAGCTGCGTCGCGTCGCCGATGTCGTCGCAGACTTTTCCGCCGACACCCAGGGAGGGGCAACGCCATGACGCAGTCGCACGGCAACTACCAACTCGAGATCTACTTCCAGGGATTGAGCGGCGTGCTGCCCAGCCTGCCGATGTCCTTCGATGAACTGCAATCCCGTGCGGAGCAGGCGTTGTCGCCGTCGATCTGGTCCTATGTCGCCGGGGGCGCCGGCGACGAGCGCACCCAGCGTGCCAACGTCACCGCGTTTGAGCAGTGGGGCCTGATTCCCCGGATGCTCGTCGGCGCCACCGAACGCGATCTGTCGGTCGAACTCTGGGGGCGGACCTGGCCCGCCGTCTTCATGGCACCCGTCGGCGTGATCGGGCTCTGCACGCCCGACCGACACGGCGACATCGCCGCGGCCCGTGCCGCCGCACGCACCGGTGTACCGCTGTGCGTATCCACGCTCACCATGGATCCACTGGAAGACATCGCGGCCGAATTCGGCGACACGCCAGGGCTTTTCCAGCTCTACACTCCCACCGACCGTGAGCTTGCCGAGAGTCTGGTGCATCGCGCTGAAGCGGCCGGCTACGCCGGCATCGTGGTCACCCTCGACACCTGGATCCCGGGCTGGCGGCCGCGAGACCTGTCGACTGCCAACTTCCCGCAACTGCGCGGGCTGTGCCTGGCCAACTACATCAGTGACCCGCACTTCCGTGCAAAGGTCGACGCCGACATGGACGCCGATCCGCGCAACGCCGTGATGCACTGGGTCAGCATCTTTGGAAACTCGTTGACCTGGAACGACATTCCGTGGCTGCGCTCCCTGACAAAGTTGCCACTGATCCTTAAGGGCATCTGCCATCCCGACGACGCCCGCCGTGCCATCGACGCCGGTGTGGACGGGATCTACTGCTCCAACCACGGCGGCCGGCAGGCCAACGGCGGACTGCCTGCGATTGACTGCCTACCCGATGTGGTGGCGGCCTCCGGCGAGGTTCCGGTGCTGTTCGACTCCGGCATCCGTACCGGTGCCGATGTCATCAAGGCGCTGGCACTGGGCGCCAAGGCGGTCGGCATCGGCCGGCCCTACGCCTACGGCGCCGCCCTGGGCGGAACCGACGGCATCGTCCATGTGCTGCGGTCGATCCTGGCTGAGGCCGACCTGATCATGGCCGTCGACGGCTATCCGACGCTCAAGGATCTGACCCCGGAGGCATTGCGGCGCGTGCACCGATAAGGCCGTGCAACGATAAAACGATGCCGCAACCATCGACCACCGTCAGCCGTCTCGCCGAGTTGCAGAGTACTTCGCGCGCCCACCTCGATGATCTGCTCGACAGCACGCCATTGGCCACCGTGGCCTTCGTCCACGATGGGCACCCGGTTGCGCTACCGATCGGGTTCGCCCGTATCGCCGACGACGTATTCATCCACGGATCGACCGGGTCGCCATGGCTACGCGAACTCGCCGGCGGTGCTCCCGCCGCCGTGAGCGTGACGACGCTCGACGGAGTTCTTGTGGCGCGCAGCGGATTCGAATCGTCGTTCCACTACCGAAGTGCGATGCTGTTCGGGGTGTTCGAGGAGATCGATGACGACAAGGTCGGTTACCTCGAAACGCTGACCGACACGTTCATCCCGGGCCGTGTCGCGGAGCTTCGGGCGAGCAACCGCAAGGAACTCGCCGCCACCCTGGTGCTGCGCCTGCCGATCACGGCCGACAACTGGTCGCTCAAGATCAGCGACGGCTGGCCTGAAGACCCTGACGAGGACGTCGCGGCCGGGGGCTGGGCGGGCGTGGTGCCGATTACTGCGTCCTATGGAACGCCGTTGCGGGCGCCGGACTGCGACGAGTCGATCCCGGTGCCTGCCTCGGTGCTGCGGTTGTCCGGCGCGCTGACCAACCGGCGCCGCTAACGTTTGCGGTTCCAGGGCCCGAAAATACGCCGCATCAGCGTGCGGAAGTCCTCCGGGAAAGCCATGTCTTCGCGCGGGTGGTGTTCGGTCGGGTTCTCGTCGGGGTCGCCATCGGCGCCGCGATTGTCGCCGGTCACTAGTCGATCACACCGGCCAGATCGAAATCCGACAGCGTGCGCGCAGCCAGCTCACGCAACGCACCCCGTTTCGTAACAGCGCCCTCCTGATAGCCGCGGACGCAGACGCCGACCTGATTGATCTCCATCGAGAGGCCGACAAAAACTTGAAGTTGGCTGCCCGCTCGGTCCAGCGCCCCTCGCGTCATGTGCTGGCTCGCACCCCGCGCGAACATCGCATCGCACAGCGTGCCGTCGGGACGGATCGCCGCCGGTCCCGAATCGCCGAGATTCGAGCACACAGCGGGTCGCTCGGGATCGCTGAACCCGTAATCCATCAGCTGCTCCCAGGCCCGTCGTGGCGTGAAAGGAATCAGCGGGACAAGCTCTGCTGACTCATCCGGGGTGTCTTGCGCAGCTTTCAGCGCCTGTTTGATGGCGACCCTGACGTCACTGAGATCGGTCGTCACTCCGTCTGGGTCGATCCCGACCCGGACGAATGAGACGGCGACCGCACGTGCGTCGCCCATCGTGCGGGTATTGACGGTCAGCAGCATCCTGACATCGTCGGAATCGCCGTGCAGCCGCCCCATATGCCGGTCGAGTCTGGCGGTGAACGCCGCGGCCAGCGCGCTAGCCGTGCCGCCGAGCGCCTCCGCGCGAGCATTCCACTCGTCCAGCCGGATTCGGATCCAGACGTTGGGCACGACGACACTTTCATCTGCGCCACTGCTCGGCGAGGCGGTCGGCAGCGACGCCTGAGCCTGCGAGTGGGCAACATCCTGCTGGCGGCGTCGGGCCTCTTTCACCGCAGCGAGAAGCGCCCGCGCAACGGCGGGCGCGGCTCGCGCGGTGTCACCGGTGTCGTGGAGCAGCGCGCGCAGAGAGGAGCGCGACCGCGGCGGCGGGTAGCCGAGGTCGCGCGGTAGTCCCAGCAGCGCCTCGGTCACTGCGACGGCGGCACCGATGCCGTCGATGACATAGTGGGACAGCACCAGGCTGACTGCGGTCGAGCCGTCGGAGAGGGGAACGACACTGATCCGCCAGCCGGGTCCCGTTTCGGGATCAATAGGTAGTTGTGTCCGCTCGTCGAACCAGTCACCCAGTTCAGCGCGCGGACGAGCAATGGTGGCGATATCAAGTTCGGCCGGCTCTGGAGCCGATACCCAACGCCACCGGCCGAATGGCAGCGGCGACCGCTCGATGAGCCGCCCCATCATTCCCTGGTTGAGTTTGTCGCGGAACCGCTCGAGACCGTCGAGGTCGACCTCTCGCCGATAAAGCCACCCGACCTGCATCACTTCCCTCTGGCCGACGGCGCGATGCCCCGAGTAGAAGGCCTGGTCCATCAAGTCCAGCCGATTGTCCGGCCCTGCATCGTCGGAGAATGCGGGGGTAGGGCGGTCCTGGATTGACACGAGCGTCAGAGTAGCCGACCGGTTGTTCCCATTTGGCAAGGTCAGCAGCCCGGATTTCTGCGGTAGTCAGGGAGGTTGGGAGTACTCTCCATTTGTGGAAAGCGTCCGACCAGTCGCTCTTTTCGTGTTGGGCAATGGGCGGTCCGGTACCTCGGCGCTGACGCAGGTTTTATCTCTGTGCGGTGCCGCGCTTCCGCCAGGTCTGTTGGGCGCCATCCCGGACAATCCCCGGGGCTGTTTCGAGCCGCGCGCCGTCATCCGCCTCAATCAATCGATTTTGCACGACCACGGCAGTTCGGGGTATGACATCGCTCTGACGCCGCACAATGAAGGTAGGTTCGCCGCCGAGCGGAACGCCGCTTGGGTCGCCAAGGTGAGGGACTATTTCGGGAGCTTGCCGGCTGTGCCGGTTACGGTCATCAAAGAGCCGAAGGCGACGGCCGTCTCCGAGATCTGGTTCGAGGGGGCGCGTCAGGCGGGGTTCGACGTCGGCGCCATCATCGCGGTGCGCCATCCGAGCGAGATCATCGGATCGCTGGCAAAACGCGCCAGCCGACAGAATTATGTCGAAGCCTCACCGGAACTCACCTGTGCCTGGTGGCTGAGATACTGTCTGGTGGGTGAACGGGACACCCGTGGCGTGCCGCGCGTGTTCTTCGAATTCGGCAGCCTTCTCCATGATTGGCGCCGGGAAGTGAAGCGCATTTCGACCGCGCTTGGGGTTGACCTCGATGCCCGGGACGGGCATGCAGTCGACGAGGCACTAAGTCCGACTCTCCGGCACCATCGCGAGAGCGGCCCGCTGCCAGAACCCTTCGGCACGGACTGGATGAGCACGGTCTACGAAACGCTGACTGCGGCTGCGAGGGACGAGCCGTTGGACGAGTCTGCGCTGGATCGCGTTTACGAGGCGTATGGGGCAAGCGAACGCGGGTTCCGGCAGGCGCTCGACGATTCCCGACGCTACCGAAATATCGAACGGTTCTTGCCAGCCCCTGTCGTGACGCTGGGCCTCGGGACCCTGGCGTTAATGCACGGTCGCAAGGGGACGTGGGCGTAGTCCGGCTACTGAAGGGGCTGGGCGGATTCGAATGAAATTTGTGCTGGCTTTCTACGGAACGCGTGGGGATGTGGAGCCCGGTGTCGCCGTCGGCCGCGAGCTGATGCGCCGCGGTCACGATGTACGGATGGCGGTTCCGCCCGACCAAATCGACTCAGTCGAGTCAGTTGGCCTTGCGGCTCTCGCTTACGGTCCCGATACGCAGGCGTGGCTGGAAGATACCCGGGACTTTTGGGGCTATTTCTTCAATAATTTCTGGAAGATTCGGGATGTGCAGAAATACTTCCGCGAATCTCGGGAGCCCGGCACTCGAGCCTGGGGCGAAATGAGCCGAACGCTGGTAACGCTCGCGGCCGACGCAGACCTGCTCGTCACCGGGATCAGCTATGAGGAACTCGTCTTCGATGTCGCTGAGTACTGCGATGTTCCGCTGGCCACGGTGCTGTGGTTTCCGATGCGGGTCAACGGCCGGTTACTCCCGAACCTTCCTGCGCCGGCGATTCGCGCGGCGATGAAGGTATACGAGCGGCTGATCTGGCTCGGCGTGAAGAAGGTCGTTGGTATGCAGCGCCGCGAATTGGGCCTACCGCCGGCGACCGGACCTGTTCCGGGACGGATCGCCGAGCGTGAACTGCTGGAGATCCAGGCCTATGACGAGGTGCTGTTCCCCGGATTGGCGACCGAGTGGGCGCGGTGGGATGACCAACGGCCCTTTGTCGGCACCCTAACGCTTGAGCTGGCCACCGAAGCCGATGACGACGTCATGTCATGGATCGCCGCGGGGACTCCGCCGATCTGTTTCGGGTTCGGCAGCATTCCGGTCGAGTCGCCCGCCGACATGATCGCCATGATCGCTGGCGCCTGCGCGCAGGTGGGTGAGCGGGCATTGGTGTGCGCCGGCTGGACCGACTTCAGCAATGTCCCGCAGTTCGACCACGTCAGGGTGGTGGGTGCGGTGAACTACGCGACCATTTTTCCGTCCTGCCGCGCCGTGGTGCACCACGGCGGCGCGGGCACCACCGCCGCGGGGTTGCGCGCCGGAGTTCCCACAGTGATCCTCTGGATGGCAGATGTTCAGGTGATCTGGGGGGCTGCGGTCAAGGGGCTGAAGGTGGGTACTGCGCGGCGCTTCTCGGCTGCAACGGAGAAGACGCTGGTGGCAGACTTGCGCACCATCCTCGCGCCGGAATTCATCGACCGTTCCCGCAGTCTTGCGACCAGGATGACAAGGCCCGCCGATAGCGTCGCGGCCGCCGCCGACCTCCTGGAGGACCACGCCCGTCGCAAGCGGGGTGGCCCACCGATCCTCCAAAACGATGAAGACTGAAGACTGCGCAAGCTTAGACTCAGCGCCGAATTGCTAGAACGCGAGATAGGGCCGTTTTGACCGCTACCGATTACGACGTGCGATCTCTCTACCTTGACCTACTCCGACGCAACCTGACCAGGTTCGGGATGCATGAGCGGATGCCCTCGGAGTGGCCATTGCGGCGACGTCTCCTCCTCAAGACGGTCAACACATTCGGTCCCAAGCTCAGAGGTGCCGGCCTTCGGGACCAACACGTGCGCGAGGCGGGACTGGACTGGCCGGCTGAGGCCGAGACGATGATCGGCATGAAGCGGCTCACCAGCCTGCAGCACTGCGTGGAGACGGTACTGGCTGACAATATTCCCGGCGACCTCGTCGAAACCGGAGTGTGGCGCGGAGGCGCGTGCATTCTGATGCGTGCGGTGTTAGCCGCTCACGGGGACAAGACCCGCAGCGTGTGGTTGTGCGACTCGTTCCAGGGCGTCCCGCGTTCGGACATCGTGAATTACAAGGCAGACAAGGGCATTAGAGCTGAGCTTGCCGCGGGCATCTTGGGCGTTTCAGAAGCGGACGTAAGGACCAATTTCGAGCGCTACGGGCTCCTGGACGATCAGGTCCGTTTCCTTCCTGGCTGGTTCAAAGACACGCTCCCCGACGCCCCGATTGAACGTATCTCGGTGTTAAGGCTCGACGGCGACCTCTACGAGTCGACGATCCAAGCCCTCGATGCGCTGTACCCGCGTCTGTCGCCCGGCGGCTTCTGCATCGTCGATGACTACCTGGCGGTGAAACCGTGTGAACAAGCTGTCACCCATTACCGCGAGAAGCATGCAATAACTGCGGAGATCGTCGACATCGATGGGACGGGCGTGCTGTGGCGCAAGTAGCGCATGCCTGACGGCGTGGTACGGATCGGCATCTTGGGGGCTGCCCGCATTGCGCCGGCCGTGCTGATCAAGCCGGCCAAGGGAAATGCTGAGGTCGTTGTCACCGCGGTGGCCTCGCGCGATCTTCCGCGTGCCGAGCAATTTGCTGCCAAACATGGAATCGCCCATGTGCACGACAGCTACGAGGCGCTGATCGCCGATCCCGATGTGGACGCGGTGTACAACCCGTTGCCAAATGCACTGCACGGCAGGTGGACTGCGGCAGCGCTCGAGGCGGGCAAGCACGTCTTATGCGAGAAGCCGTTCATGGCTAATGCCGTCGAGGCCCGCGAGATCGCCGACCTGGCGGCGAAGACGGATCGGGTGGTCATGGAGGCATTCCATTACCGCTACCACCCGTTTGCGGCGCGCGTCGAACAGATCATCGCTTCCGGGGAACTGGGCACGCTGCAACGGGTGGAGGCGGCCGACTGTTTTTGGGTTCGAAAGTTCTCGGCGAACGCCTATAACTACTCCATGGGCGGCGGCTCGCTCATGGATTTGGGCAGCTATGTGGTCGACATGCTTCGCACATTCGGTGGTTCGACGCCGGAAGTTGTGTCGGCCCAGGCGAAAATGCGCGGTCCTCAGGTGGACCGCGCCATGACGGCCGAGTTGCGGTTCGCCGAAGGGCACACCGGCCGGCTGCACTGTTCGCTATGGTCGCGCACTCCACCGCATTACACCGCCAGGATCACTGGTGACCGAGGTGAGCTGCGCCTCAACCCGGCGATCCCGTACCAGCAGTTCTCGGTTCGATCTGCCGATGGCCACCGCGTGGAGCGCTTCTTCAAGGCGCGCCCTACCTACCAGTACCAGTTGGAGGCTTTCGCCGCCGCGGTGCTGCGCGGGGAACCGGTGAAGACGTCGGCCGAAGAGGGCGTCAAGAACATGACCGTCATCGATGCGATTTATCGTGCCGCTGGCCTTCCGGTTCGCGAGCCGGTCTAGCCACAAACTCGCCGGCACCGCGTACTTCAACTGGCGAAGTGTGCCCCGTTGATGTGCTCGGCTACTCGCAAGGCATTGGCTGCGATAGTCAGGCTCGGATTGATGCCGGTGCTGGACGGGAAGAACGACGCATCCACCACATAAAGGTTCTCGACCTCATGTGCACGATTCTGCGGGTTCAACACGCTCGTGGCGGGATCGGTGCCGAATCGGGCGGTACCGCATACATGGCCCAAGGTTGCGTTGTTCGCACCTGTGCGCAGGGTCAGTGTGCGGAATGGTTGCAGTACCTCTTTGAGCGCGGGTAAGAACACCTTGCGGCGTTCGACCTCGCTCGGGTGTAAGCGGTATTGAAGCCTCAGTCGCTGACGGCCGTCGATACTGGGCCGGTCGCTCGGCAGGACGCGGTTGTCCAGATAGGGGAGGTCTTCCATGATGGCGGCTAGGACCAGTCCGCCGTTGATCAGTCGGTCGTAGATCGGTCGGGCTGCCGGACCGGCCAACCGCAGCGCTTTCGCTACCAAGCCGGGTTGGTTCATCATCATGTCGATCGGTGCCAATGAGGCCATTGAGCCGGCTGACTGCACCGTGCCGTACTTCTGGCCGTCGATGAAGTAGAAGTCGTTGAGCCCGATCTCCTTGTTCTCGGCAGTGATTTTGCTGCCGCGCTGCGGCCAGACCTCGATCCAATCCATGATGTGGCGCATCAGGTTGCGGCCCACCATGTCTGAGCCGTTGGCGAGACCGCGCGACCAATCCCCGGACCGGGAATTGAGGAGCAGCACGGGCGTGGCAAGGGCGCCGGCGGCCAGCACCACCACTTTTGCTTTGAGTGTGAGCATGTCGGAGTGGCGCTGACAGATCACCTGCTGCACCCGGGTGCGGTCTGACTCGAGCCGTAGGACTTGGCATTCGGCCAGCAGCTGTGCACCGTACTCGGTGACCGCAGGCTCTACACCGCTTCGGGCCCCGTCGTATTTGCACGACTTGGCGCAGAGGTAGGCCTGACAGGTCGCGCAGTCGTCGGTGTAGTCACAGGCCATCGGGAGGTGGTAGGGATGCAGCCCCCGGCCGCTCAGATAGTTGACGAGAGGCTGGTTGTCGACGGAGAAGGGTGGCGCAGCGGGCAGGGCGATGTCGGCTGCTTCCGGCCGTAAGGGATCAGGCTGGCCACGCACCCCGAGGAGCTTTTCGGCCTCTGTGTACCAGGGCGCCATTTGTTCATAGATGACCGGCCACGCCTCCGGCACGGTGGATTCGCCAGGGTGGGCGAAGTGTTGCCGGGGAGTGAAATCGTCAACGAAGAATCGTTCGCAGACCATGCCGTAAAGGGCCGATGATCCGCCGGTTCCGCTGCCGATGTAGGGCATGAATTGCCTTGGGCGGCGGCCGCTGATATCCGTGATTTCGTCGCTGCTGCGTCCTGCGCGGGCCAGGGCGTCGTGGTAAGTATCTGTTGACCTAGAAGCCTGTGGCTCAGCCAGCTCGGGCATCGCCGAGCGAATTGTTCCCGGTGTCCCGGGCAGTGTCGAACGCCCCTTTTCGACAAACAGGACCCGGCGGCCCGCACGCGCCAGCCGGTGGCCGAGCATGCCACCGCCCATGCCTGCGCCGACGATGATGACGTCCCAATCGACGCGTTCGGCCTCGCGCCCAGTCAGTTGGCCGTCAGACACAGTCGAACTCCTCAGTGTGATGACCCAAAGCTGGCCTGGTGTGAGCGATTCGGCATCGTATCAACTACAGGCCGAGCATCGCGGTCAGTTCATTGTCGTGGCGTTCGCGTTGGAAGCGCTGAGCCGATTCCAACGCGCCGTCGGCGAGACGGCGGCGCAGATCTTCGTCGGATTCGAGCGTCATCAGGTTGGCCGCAAGCGCGTCTGCGTCTCCCGCCGGGCTCAGCAGACCGGCGATGCCCGGTTCGATGATCTCCGGTGTCCCGCCCGAATCCGTACCGCATACCGGGAGCCCGGCTCGCATCGCCTCAACGGTGACGCGGCCAAACGCCTCGTTTTGGCTGCACATCAGACCGACGTGGGCGTCGGCCCAATACGGGCCGAGATCGCGTGTTGGTCCGTGAATGGTCAGTAGATCAGCAACGCCCAAGCGTTGGGCGAGGCGGTGAAGCGGCTGGCGGCGTCCGGTGCCGATGAGTGTCAACTCGATGTCGACGCCGGCTTTTCGGGCGATGGCAATGGCCTCGATCGCGAGGTGTTGTCCCTTCCCGATGGAGAAATAGCCGACGAGGATGGCACGCATGCGCTCATTGGCATTCCGTTGTGGTGGTGTGCGGAGTGGGGTGTCGACGACGTTGTACAGCACGCGCGTCTTCATCGTGGGATCCAGCGTGAGCATCGCCTGCTCGACGGCGTGCGAGTTACAGATCACCAGTTCCGACATCCGGCCCACCATGCGAACGGTTCTGCGGTATCCGAATAGGAACCAGAGCAGGTGGTCGTCTCTGCCGAACTCACGAACTATCCAGTAGTGCGGGATACCGAGGATCTTGGCAGCGATTGCGTGCGACGGAATTGTCATCGTGTTGGTCAGCACCATCGTTGGACGTTGTCGTCGGAACGACAGTAATGCCTGAATGATCCCGAGCATGAGTATCGCCGTATAGGGAAGCCAGCCGATCAGCACGTGCGGGTCAATGAAACGGAAGCCCGACCATGTGCGAAAACCCCACCACGGTGTCAGGGCGATCTTCGCCTCCATGCCGTCCTCCGCGCATCGCTGTGCGACGTCGCCTCGTTGCGGAACTACCGCAACGAGATCGACGTCCGGACGCTTTTTCCGGAGCGCGAGCAGCATGTCCCGGAATCCGACCACGCCGCCGCCGCCGAATTTGCTGACGTTTGAGACCACCACGACCCTGAGGGCAGGGCTGTCACTGGCGGCCGACATGGCCAGAGTTTATGCGACAACCTGCGGAGCCCAATCCGTAATCGGTCCTACGACATGTCGGGTTGGCGTACCCTTCACCACGGACGCCTGAGCGCCTGGGTGCGGCGAACGGATGTTAGCTGTGCCTGGAATCAAGAGGTTATGCAAGGAGCACCTGTCCGATGACTGACGTCATGCCAGTAACCGACACGGCACTGGTGACGTTGTGGTGTCGTGCAAGCGAAGCGCGGCGTGCCGACGCGATCGTCGACGATCCGATGGCGATTCGTCTGGTCGATTCGCTGAACTTTGACTTCAGCAAGTTCAAGCTCTCCGCCGATCGTCAAGATCTCGCGCTGCGCACGCTTGCCTTCGACAGTGCCGCCCGCGGCTATATTTCCGGTCACCCGAAAGCCACTGTGGTCGCCCTCGGGGAAGGGATGCAGACCAGTTTCTGGCGCCTGGATGCCGCCGGTCTTGGTCATCAATTTCGTTGGCTGACTGTGGATCTGCCACCGATTGTCGAGCTGAGACAGCAGCTGTTGCCGGACTCGCCCCGGATATCGACGTGCACCCAGTCGGTGCTGGATTTCAGCTGGATGGATCAGGTGGATCCCCAGGACGGCGTATTCATCACCGCCGAGGGGCTGCTGCCATACCTGGAGCCCA
This sequence comes from Mycobacterium sp., assembly GCA_026393245.1. Lineage (GTDB taxonomy): Bacteria > Actinomycetota > Actinomycetes > Mycobacteriales > Mycobacteriaceae > Mycobacterium. Next base: position 13,602 of record JAPLAO010000311.1, read on the forward strand.
GCCAGGCGCTCGACCTGATCCGGGAATGTGCACGCCGCTTCCCGGGAGGTCAGATGATGTTCGATCTGCCACCGAAGTCGCAGGCACTACTGGCCGCCCGGCCACGGTTATGGAAGACATTGCGCGGCGATTGGCCGCGGACGCCGTTCAGCCTCACGGTGCGGGAACTCGCGCGATTGCCTGACACCGTGCCGGGCATTCGCGCAGCGCACGATCTGCAACTCCCCCGGGGTCGCGGCCCGCTGTTCGACACGCTGTTATCCAAGACTCAGGGACTGCCGATACATCGGCCGCTTCGTCGGTGGGTCGGCATGAACTGGCCGACGATTGCGACGCTGACCCTGCTCGAGTTCGACGACTAGTGGCGGACCAGGTCCGGATCGGCGTCCTAGGGGCAGCCCAAATCGCGCCGGCCGCGATGATCAATCCAGCGAAGGACAACGCCGAGGTTGTCGTGGCCGCGGTAGCGGCGCGCGACGTCTCGCGTGCTGAGGCTTTTGCCGCCAAACACGGCATCGCCCGAGTGCACGACAGCTACGAGGCGCTGATTGCCGATCCGGGTATTGATGCGGTGTACAACCCACTGCCGAATGGCTTGCACGGCAAGTGGACTCGAGCTGCGCTCAAGGCGGGCAAGCATGTGCTGTGTGAGAAGCCGTTTACCGCCAACGCTGCCGAGGCCCGCGAGATCGCCGAGTTGGCTGCCGGGTCGGACCGGGTGGTGATGGAAGCTTTCCACTACCGCTATCACCCGTTTGCGTTGCGCGCTGAGGAGATCATCGCTTCGGGGGAGTTGGGCGTCTTGCAAAAGGTGGACGTCGCTTTTTGCTTTCCGCTGCCAAAGTTCTCCGATATCCGTTACGACTATTCCCTGGCCGGCGGCGCCACCATGGATGCGGGATGCTACGCGGTCCACATGCTTCGTACCTTTGGCGGCGCAACCCCGGAAGTCGTTTCGGCACAGGCGAAGATGCGCGATAGCGAGGTCGATCGGGCGATGACGGCTCAGCTGCGGTTCCCCGCCGGGCATTCAGGCCGGCTGCGTTGTTCCATGTGGTCGAGCGACTTGCTGAAGATCAGCGTGCGGGTCACGGGTGACCGCGGTGAGTTGTATTTGATCAATGCTGTGCTGCCGCACGTCTTCCATCGGTTCTCGGTGCGATCCGAGGGGCGTAAGCGGGTTGAGCGATTCCCTCGCCGGTCCACTTATGCGTATCAGCTGGACGCGTTCGTCGGGGCAGTCTTAAGGGGCGAGCCGGTGCGCACCACGCCGGAGGACGCGATCGAGAACATGACAGTTATCGATTCGATCTACCGCAGCGCCGGCCTGCGGGTCCGTGAACCGAGTTGAGGCGCGGTTGCTGACAAGTAATGTCAATCCTGGCCCTAATAGTTAGACCGTCTCCTAGTATCGCGTCGGCGGGGGATCGGCTTCAACAGCCCGTGTTCCGCCTCAGTCATCTAACAGGAGAGAGACGCAAATGGCAGAGAGCCCGGGCCCCGTACGGATCGGCATCTTGGGCGCTTCCAGCTTCGCGCCGACGACGATGATCGACCCGGCTAAGGACAACCGCGATGTCGTGGTGGCTGCGGTCGGGGCACGTGATCAGCCCAGCGCCGACGAGTTTGCCGCCAAATACGGGATCGCCAACGTGTACGGCAGCTACGAGGCGCTGATCGACGATCCGGACCTGGATGCCATCTACGTCTTGGTGCCGACGAGTATGCACGGCCAGTGGACAAAGGCTGCACTTGCCGCGGGCAAGCACGTGTTGGTGGAGAAGCCCTTCACGGCCAATGCTGCCGAAGCTCAAGAGATCGCCGACCTGGCCGCCAAGTCAGACCGCGTGGTGATGGAGGCTATTCAATTCCGTCACCATCCGTTGACGCGGCGCGTCGAGGAGATTATCGCGTCGGGGGAACTGGGCACACTGCGGCGTGTGGAGGTTACCCTCTGCGTCTTGCTGCCGACGTTCAAGGGCAACTGCTATAACTACGCGCTCGGCGGCGGCGCGATGATGGATGCCGGAAGCTATGTGGCGAACATGGCCCGCACCTTTGGCGGTTCGACACCGGAAGTCGTTTCGGCGCGGGCGAAACTCCAGAAGCCACAGGTGGACCGGGCGATGACGGCCGAGCTGCGGTACGCGGCCGGCCACACCGGTCGGCTGAAGTGTGCGCTGTGGTCGGGGAACCTGTTCCGGGCGAGCGCCAAAGTGATTGGTGATGACGGCGAGCTGCGCTGGCTCAGTCCTGCGGCACCCCACCTCTTTCCGCGCCTCTGGGTCCGGTCAGCCAACGGCAAGAGGTCAGAGAGCTTCTCTCGCCGCCCGACCTACTCCTTCCAGCTCGAGGCGTTCACCGATTCGGTGCTGCGTGGTGAGCCGGTGCGGACGTCGCCGCAGGACGCCGTCGAGAACATGAGCGTCATCGACGCGGTCTACCGCGCTGCAGGACTTCCGATCCGCGAACCGAGCTGAAGTACGCTTGGGACCGCGATGAAGTTTGTGCTGACGAGCTACGGCGGCCGCGGCGATATCGAGCCTGCCGCTGTCGTCGGTCGCGAGCTTCTCCGCCGAGGACATGACGTGCAGATGGCAGTCCCGCCCAACCTGGTTGGCTTCACCGAGGCGGCTGGGCTTGCCGCGATCTCCTACGGGGCGGATTCGCGGGCCATGGCGGATTTACAGCGTGACTACTGGAGATGCATCTTCCGAAACCCCTGGAGGATTCAGGAACTGGACAGGTTGGGTCGCGAAATCACGGATTTCATCACCCGCTGCTGGACGTATGAGGAGAACAGGAAGCTGATGTTGTTGGCGGATGGCGCCGACATGATTATTGGTGGCCTTGGCTTTGAGCAGTTCCCCGCCAACGTTGCGGAGTATTACGACATTCCGTTGGCCCTGCTTCAGTTCTACCCGGCGCGGGCCAACGGTCAGGTGCTGCGATTACTACCGGCGAAGCTGGGCCGCGCTGCAATGACGGCTTACGAGAACCTCTGCTGGACCGGCGCGGTGAAAGAGATCGAAGACGCCCAGCGCCGTGAACTCGCTCTGCCGAAGGCACAAGGTTCCTGGCCACGACGGATCGCCGAACGCGGATCGCTGGAAATCCAGGCCTACGAAAGGATTTACTTTCCAGGGCTGTCGGCCGAATGGGCCAAATTCGATGGCTTGCGTCCGTTTGTCGGCACGCTCGCGCTGGAGTTGGCCACGAACGCTGACGAGGAGGTTTTGAAGTGGATTGCCGAAGGAGCACCACCTATATTCTTCGGATTCGGAAGCATACCGGTCGGGTCTGCCGCCGATATATTCGACATAATCGGCGCGGCTTGTGCCGAATTAGGTGAGCGGGCGTTGGTGTCGGCCGGCGGCACTGACGCCAGCAACATTCCCCATTTCGACCACGTCAAGGTGGTAGGGGAGATGAATTACGCCTCGATCTTTCCCTCCTGCCGCGCGGTCGTGCACCACGGGGGCGCGGGCACCCTGGCTGCGGGCTTACGCGCGGGGTTGCCGACGTTGATCCTCCGGACGCTCACGGATCAGCTGTTCTTTGGTGATGCGATAAAGCGGCTGAATGTAGGTACCTCTCGGCGGTTTTCGACCACAAGTGAGAAGTCGCTGGTCGCAGACCTCCGCCGCATTCTTGCCCCGGGATATTCTGCCCGGGCCCGCGAGATTGCTACCCAGATGAGCGAACCCGCCGAAAGCGCCGCTTTCGCCGCCGACCTTGTAGAAGATTTCGCCCGACGAGGACGTGTTGGCTGATCGGGCTATCGATAATGCCAATTCCGGCCACACTGGTTGGGACGCCTTCTAGTATCGCGTCATTGGCGGGGTCCTTGGTTCAGGCGACTGTGTTGTTTTGGTCACCGACAAACACATCGATGCGGCGGTTTGGTATTCGGATGACGTCCTTCGGGCGGTGTGCGCAGTCCGAGAAGGGATATCGTGAAAATTTCAATAATCGGATCAGGCTACGTCGGCCTGGTCACCGGGGCCTGCCTGGCAGACAGCGGCAATGACGTCGTCTGCGTCGATATCGATCAAGCCAAGATTAACGTGCTGCGTGCCGGTGGGGTGACGATTTATGAGCCGGGCCTTGCTGAGCTGATTGCGAGGAACCGGGAGAACGGGTGCATCGACTTCACCACCGACATACGGCGTGGAATCGAGCACGGAGACGTGATTTTCATCGCGGTCGCGACACCATTGAGCAGCGACGGCGAAGCCGATCTGTCCTACGTTTTCTCCGTAGCAGACGATATCGGCACGTACATGGATCGCTACAAGGTCGTCGTCGATAAATCGACCGTCCCCGTGGGCACCGCCGATGAGGTTCGCGCGATCATCGGCAGGAAGACCAGCCACGAGTTCGACGTCGTGTCCAATCCTGAATTCTTGAAGGAGGGCACCGCGATCACCGATTTTATGAAGCCTGATCGCGTGGTGATCGGTGGTGATTCGAAACGTGCCATCGAGATCATGCGGGAGCTGTACGAGCCGTTCCTGCGCACCTTCCATCCACTGATTACGATGGACATCAGGAGCGCAGAGATGGCCAAGTATGTGGCCAATTGCTTTCTCGCGACCAAGATTTCGTTTATCAACGAGATGTCCAACCTGTGCGAGAAGGCCGGAGCTGATATTGCGGCGGTCCGCGAGGCCGTCGGGGCGGACAGCCGGATCGGGTACGAGTTCATGTTCCCCGGAATCGGTTATGGCGGTTCCTGTTTGCCGAAAGATGTTCAGGCATTGATTCAGACAGCTGCCGGCATGGGTTCAGACATGCGTCTGCTGCGCGCGGTCGACCACGTCAACAGTGAGCAGAAGTCCGCCCTGACCACCAAGATCATCACCCGGTTCGGGACCGGGTTCCCGTCGAATCTGGACGGCCTGCGCATCGGAATGTGGGGCCTGAGCTTCAAGCCCCAGACCGACGATATGCGCGAAGCGCCATCCCTGGTCATCGCGAAACAGCTCGTCGAACTCGGGGCGTCAGTGCGGGCTTACGATCCCGAAGCCGCCAAGGAGGCGAAAAAGGCACTCGGGGACTCGATCGAGTACGCCGCGAACATGTATGAGGCCATCGAGGGTGCGGACGCCCTGCTTCTCGTCACGGAGTGGAAGCAGTTCACTCGGCCATCGTGGCAACGTGTCAAGTCGCTGATGTGCGGGACTGTCGTGTTTGACGGCCGTAACATCTACGATCCCAAGCGCCTGCGGGCCGAGGGCTTTGAGTATTACGGTATGGGCCGGAACTAAGGATGGTGACCACGTGAGAGCCCTCGTTGCGGGCGCCGCCGGGTTCCTTGGATCCCACCTGTGCGATCGTCTTCGCAGCGACGGTGTCGAGGTTCTCGGGTTCGACAACCTCGATACCGGCCGGTATCAAAACATCGCGCACCTGGATGGGGATCCGGGCTTCCGGTTCTTCGAGCACGACATCACGCAGCCGATCGCTGCCGCCGAGCTTGATCCGTTGGACGTGATTTTCAACATGGCCTGCCCGGCATCGCCATTCGCCTACCAACGTGATCCCCTCTTCACCCTGGAGACCAACTACGTCGGGACCAGGAACCTCCTGGAAGTGGCACGCGAACACGGGGCGATCATTCTGCAAGCCTCTACCAGCGAGGTCTACGGGGATCCCACGATCCACCCTCAGGTCGAAAGCTATTGGGGCAACGTCAATTGCTTCGGCCCGCGAAGCTGCTACGACGAGGGCAAGCGAGTCGCGGAGACGCTGATGCTCGAGTACTCGCGTCGCTATCGTCTGCGAGTCAAGGTGGTCCGCATTTTCAACACGTACGGACCGAGAATGGACCCCGAGGACGGCCGGATCGTCTCCTCCTTCATCGTGCAGGCGTTGCGGGGAGAACCGATTACCATCTTCGGCGACGGCAGTCAGACCCGTTCGCTGTGTTATGTCGATGATCTGGTCGGGGGGCTGGTGCGGATGGTCGCGAGCGAACCCGCGTTCACCGGTCCTGTCAATCTCGGCAGCCCGGAGGAGCTCACCGTTCTCGATACGGCGCGCATCATCAAGGAGATGACCGGATCCAGATCACCGACGGTATTCAAGGACCTGCCACAGGACGATCCGATGAAGCGCAAGCCGGATATCAGCCTTGCCGAGTCCAAGCTTGGCTGGCGTCCCAAAGTCCCGTTCACCAAGGGTGCAGCACCCACTATTGACTATTTCCGGGGTGCGATCGGGGAGACGCCTACGGGTTCGGGGCCAGTTTTCCCAGGCCGGTGATCTCGAGGCTTACCGACTTCCGTTCCCCGGCGGCGACGAGCATGAAAAGAATGTCGCCGATCGGTGCACCCAACCAGAACCGCCAATACCGCTTGGTAAAGAGCTTCCACAGATAGCGGCCGTCCAGTAAATGCAGGGTGGTTGCGGCCAGGTAGTACACGGCTCGCTTCCAACGACTCGTCACCATCTCGGCATTCATCTCGGCAACCTCAAGGCCCCATGCGCGATACTGAAATTGCACTCCGTAGCGGTTCTGGAACTCGAAAAACGCGAGCATCTCTGCATTGGTCACCAGATACTCGTCGAAGACCAGAATCGACCCTTCGACGAACCGGTCCTTGCAGGTTTCCAGCGCGTGCAGGCAACTCTCGTAGGTATCCAAATCCATGTGGAAGAGCCTGATGGGGGCGCCGGGTCGCTCGGCCAGGAACGGGGCCAGCGTGTCGTAGGTGCGGCCCTTGACGAACTGCACCCGCCGTCCGAGCGCGGCCGGTATGCCGTCGTACAGTGTCACGCCGGTGTCGCGAATGAGGCGCCGGGCGAGCGGATCTGAGAGCGCAAATGTTCCCTGCTTGATGAGGAATTGGTCTTCGATTTGCCAGTCTTCGACGAGGCCTTCGAAAGTATCGAAGCCGTAGATCGTGCGGCCCGAAGCCTCCGATGTCAGCCGTGTCGACCAGCCAAGCCACACACCAAGGTCGAGCAGTAGTTCGTCGGAATTCTCCGGGGTTGGCTCCGCTAGCCGCGATGCTTCCCACAGCAGTGGGTGGCCGGGAATCCGTTGGTGGCGAATCTCCGAAAGCGTTCGTGCGATAAACGCTTGGTACTCGTCGTCGTAAACCCTGATGTCCCGGGCGTACAAGTTGGGGATGTAGCGATCTCGGTCACGGTAAACCATGCGGGCGCACAGCAGCCCGGTCACCAGTACGCCGATCACACTGAGGAGAACCGGCGCGAAGTAGCACGCGGTAGCTATACCCAGCGCGATGACAATGAGGGCCGTTCTCCAGACGCGATGAATATTCGTCCGATCCACGTTCTGGTTCGTCCGGCCCACGGTCCCGCTATCGACAACTCCCAATGTTTCACCTCCAGGTTTCCGGACAGACTAGGACCTACTCGATGGGTTAGGTGGCGAAGTGCGCCTGGTTTAGGTGCGCCGCCACCCGCAACGCGTTGGCCGCCACCGTCAGACTCGGGTTCAAGCCGGCGCTGGACGGAAAGAACGACGAGTCCACTACGTAGAGGTTGTCCACTTCGTGTGCGCGATTCTGCGAATCCAGCACGCTGGTTGCGGGGTCTGTGCCGAACCGGCAGGTACCGCAGACGTGGCCCACGTTCGAGTTTTGTTTCCCGCTGCCCAGAGCGCGGGTGCGAAACGGCTTCAGCATGTCCTTGAATAGCCGCAAGAAGGTCGCGTGGCGTTCGAGTTCTCCCGCGTGCAAACGGTAGTGAATCCGCATCCGTTGGCGGCCATCGGAGCCGGGCCGATCGGAGAGCAACACGCGGTTGTCCCGGTAGGGCAGATCTTCCATCATCGCGGCGAGGATCAGTCCGCCGGTGAAGAACTTCTCGTAGACCTGGTGCACTGCCGGGCGCATCAGGCGCAGTGCTTTCGCTTGTGCGCCTGGGCGGCTAATCAGCCATTCCATGGGCGGTATTGAGCCGAACGACTGCACGGTCCCGTATTTCTGGCCCTCATAGAAGTAGAAATCGTTGAGCCCGATCTCTTTGTTAGCGGCCGTGATACGCGAGTCGCGCTGCGGCCAGATCATGATCGGGTCGAGGAGATGACGCATGAGGTTGCGGCCCACCATGTCTGAGCCGTTGGCCAGCCCGCGCGGCCAGTCGCCCGAGCGGGAATTGAGCAGCAGCACGGGGGTCGCCAGTGCGCCGGCGGCCAGGACCACAACCTTCGCCTTCAACGCCAGACGGCCGGAGGGATGCTCGCAGATCACCTGTCGAACCCCGGTGCGGTCAGCCTCTAGGTGCGTGACCCGACATTCGGTCAGCAGCTGGGCACCGTGCTCGGCGACCGCAGGCAACACGCAATTTCGCGCGGAGTCGTTCTTGCATGCCTGGGGGCAGAGATAGGTCTGACATGTGGCGCAGTCGGCAGCGTAATCACAGGCCATCGGCAAGTGATAGGGGTGAAGACCACGACCTGTCAGATGGTTCACCAGGGGCTGGTTATCGTCCGAAAACGGTGGTGCGGCAGGCAGATTGACATCGGCTGCCTCTGGACGCAGCGGATCGTGCTGGCCGCGTACCCCCAACAGCTTTTCGGCGTCGGCGTACCAGGGATCCATCTGGTCGTAGGTGACGGGCCAGGCCTCCGGCACGGTGGACTCGCCGGGGCCGGCGAAATTCTGCCGAGGAGTGAAGTCGCGGGCGAAAAATCGCTCACATACCATGCCGTAGAGCGCGGATGATCCCCCAGTGCCGCTGCCGATGAACGGCACGAAACGCTTGCTGAAGCGTCCGCTGATGTCTTCGACCTCGTCGGTCGAGCGTCCGCCGCGGGCCAAGGCGTCGTAGTAGCTAGCCGCGGACCGGGCAGCTGTCGGCTCGGCGAGTTCCGGCATCTCCGAACGAATCGTTCCCGGCGTTCCCAGCAGCGTCGAACGGCCCTTTTCGACGAACAACACTCGGCGGCCGGATCGGGCCAGCGAGTAACCCAGCGTCCCGCCACCCATCCCGGTGCCCACCACGATCACGTCCCACTCGATGCGTTCCGCTTCGGCCGCAGTGGATGCGCCGTCAGCCAAATCGAGCTCCTCAGCGTGATGGCCTGAAGACGGCCTGGTCTGCGCGATTCGGAATCGTATCAACGACGGGCCGTGGGCATCGCTGAACGCTGACCTGGCCGTCACAAACCGGCAATAATGGCCGTTGCTGGTGGCGTTGTGCCCGCAGGACGACGGAAAGGCAAGAACAGGCGATGAAATTTGTCCTGTCCAGCTACGGAGGCCGCGGCGATATCGAGCCCGCCGTGGTTGTCGGGCGCGAGTTGCAACGCCGAGGACATGACGTACGCATGGTCGTCCCGCCGAACCTCGTCGGCTTCGCCGAGGCGGCTGGGCTCGCAGCGGTTTCCTACGGACTGGATTCGAAGGACATCCTGGACCTGCAGTGGAAATACTTCACGCTGTACGGCCGCACGCCTTGGAAGCTCTCAACAAGATGGCCAACCAAACCGCCCAATTTTCCCGGGAGTGCTGGGCGGATATGACCAGGACACTGGCGTCGGTGGGCCAGGGCGCGGACATGCTGCTCACCGGGCTGATATTCGAGCAGCCAGCCGCCAACGTGGCGGAGGCCTACGACATTCCGTTGGTCACCCTGCATTACTTCCCGTACCGCGTCCACGGGCAACTGATGCCAAAGCTGCCGTCGCCGCTGAGCCGCGCGGCCATGAGGTTTAATGAGTGGACTGCGTGGCGCGCAACGCGCGAGGGTGAGGAGGCGCAGCGCCGTGAACTGGGCCTGCCTAAGGCCACCAGACCTGCGCCGCAGCGCATCGCCGCACGAGGCTCGCTAGAGATCCAGGCCTACGACGAGCTGGTTTTTCCCGGGCTGCCGGCTGAATGGGCGAAAATGGATGACCAGCGGCCGTTCGTCGGCGCCTTGGCGATGGCCTCGCCGACCGAAGCAGATGCGGAGGTGATGTCCTGGATCGCCGAGGGAACCCCGCCCATATTCTTCGGATTCGGCAGCGTGCCCGTCGGATCACCTGCCGAGACGACCGCCATGATCGCCGCGGCCTGCGGGCAGTTGGGTCAGCGTGCGGTAATCGGCGCGGGAGGTACCGATTACGGCGACGTCCGGCACTTTGACCACGTGAAGGTCGTCGGCCAGGTGAACTACGCGACGATCTTTCCGGCGTGTCGGGCGGTGGTACATCACGGCGGCTCCGGAACCCTGGTCGCATGCCTGCGGGCGGGTGTGCCTCAGTTGGTGCTCTGGACGTTGCCCGACCAGCCCTTTTTCGCAGCGCAGGTGAAACGGCTGAAGGTCGGTGCTGGGCGGCGTTTTTCCACCACCACCCACAAATCGCTGATGAAAGATCTCCGCCGCATTCTTGCCCCGGAGTATGCGGCACGAGCTCGCGAGGTATCTGCCCGGATGACGACAGCTGCCGACAGCGTTGCTGCCGCTGCGGACCGCGTGGAAGAATTCGCCCGGCTGAAGTGTCGATCATGATCGCTGTTGGCAGCGGTCGTATTTTTGAGTCGATGTCGTCACTATTGGATTAGGCTGCCGAGCGACCAACGTGGACGCACGGCTCGACTTATTCGAGGACGCGTCCGGGGGATCGAAGGAGCTAGTAACGGCGATGGTTAGAGGCGCGTTCGGACAGAGCGATGCTCAGATCGACCTCTTGGTCCGTGGCATGCGGTCCGGGATCGCGGTCGTGGGTTTCGGCTATATCGGAACGGTGATCGGTGCCGTGATCGCGGACCGCGGGTGGCCCGTGACAGGTATCGATGTGCGACCCAATATCGTCGACGAGATCAACCAGGGCAGGACGAGCGTGCCTGAACCAGGGCTGGGCAAGCTTGTCGCGACCAGCGTGCAAGCCGGCCGCCTTCGGGCCACGTCGGACTTCAGCGTCATCGCCGATAACGACTTCATCATCGTCACCGTCGGGACTCCGCTCGGGCCGGACTATGAGCCCATCGTCGACGACATCAAGGCCGCGGCCCGGGCCGTCGGAGAACACCTTCGTCCCGGCCACCTGGTCATCCTGAAGAGCACGGTGCCGCCCGATACCACCGAAAGTCTGGTCCGACCGATCCTGGAAGAGGCGTCCGGTCTGCAGGCCGGCGTCGATTTTGGGTTGGCGTTCTGCCCCGAGCGGTTGGCCGAAGGGCAAGCCATCCGGGAGCTCACCTCGATTCCCGTCGTAGTCGGTGCCATCGATGAGCGCAGCGCGCGCAGCTGCGCCACGCTGTGGCGCCACACGCTCGGGCTGGAGTCCATCATCGTCGAGGACCCTCGGACAGCCGAGATGGTCAAGCTGGCCAACAACCTCTGGATCGACCTCAATATCGCGATGGCCAACGAGCTGGCCAAGATCTGCGACCGCCTCGACATGGATGTACTCCAGGTCATCGCCGCAGCGAACTCGATGCCGAAGGGCGGTCAGAACGTCAACATCCTGATGCCGAGCATGGGTGTCGGCGGCTACTGCCTGACGAAGGATCCGTGGTTCGTCAACCACCTGGGTGAGACGCTGGGGTTGGATCTGCAGGTGCCGCGGACGTCGCGGTCAGTCAACGACACGATGCCCGGCTATACCTACGGGTTACTCACTCAACTCCTGGCCGGTCAGGGCAAGACGATCGAAAGCAGCAAGATCGCGGTACTGGGGATCGCTTTCAAGAACAACACCGGCGACTGCCGGCTCACGCCCACCAAATACGTCCTTGCCCTGCTCGAAGAGTCGGGTTGCCAGCTTTCCGTCCATGACCCGTGGGTGCCGGACGAGGAAGCCCACACGGTGACCAAGATCCCGCTCAGCCCGGATATCGAGTCCGCGGTCAAGGATGCCGATGCCCTGGTGGTCCTCGCGGGGCACCGACAATTCCACCAGATCCCTCTGGTCCGGCTTGCGGATCTCGCGGCAGATGGCTGCGTGTTTCTGGATGGGCGCAACAGCTTTGACCCGGCGGCCGTGCGGGCGGCCGGATTTGTTTACAAGGGGATCGGCCGCTAGCCGGCTGATAACTACACGCAAACCGCCTGCAAACGAAAGAGCAAACATGTCCAATGTCGTCGTGACGGGCGGCTACGGCTTCATCGGATCGCATTTGGTGACCGCACTGCTCGAACGCGGCGACAGCGTTACCATTTTTGACTTCGCCAAGAACAGTCGTGACACCAGCATCGAGTTCAACAGCCTTCCCAACTTCCGGTTCGTCCAAGGCGATGTCACTGACTTGGCCGCGCTTGAGCAAGCCCTAACTCCCGATATCGATACGGTGTTCCATCTGGCGGCGGTCGTGGGTGTAAAGAACTATATGGAAGATCCACTTCGGGTCCTCGACGTCAATGTGATCGGCACCCGCAACGTTCTGGAACTGAGTCACCGCAACGGAATTCGTGTGGTGTTCGCCAGCACGTCCGAGGTCTTCGGCAAGAACCCGAACCCACCGTGGGCCGAGGATGACGATCGCGTGCTTGGTTCGACGAAGACGGCGCGGTGGAGTTACAGCACCAGCAAGGGAATGGCCGAGCATCTGGTGTTTGCGATGCATGCCGCCCATGGTCTGCCGGTGACGGTGGTTCGTTACTTCAATGTGTATGGCCCGCGGCAGAATCCGATTTTCGTGGTGTCGCAGAGCATTCATCGCATTCTCAACGGCCGCCAACCGTTTCTCTACGATTCGGGCGACCAGACCCGGTGTTTCACCTACGTCGATGACGCGGTTGCCGGTACCTTACTCGCCGCTGATAGTCATGCGGCGATCGGTGAGGCTTACAACATCGGGAGCATGACCGAGACGACCATGCGCGAGGCGGTTGATGTGGCGATCAAGATCGCCGGTGTCGAGGGGGTGTCGAGCGCCGAATCCGTCAATGCAGTGGCGCAATTCGGCGGACGTTACGAGGACATTCCTCGTCGTATTCCGGACTCGACCAAGGCGCAGCGGGAATTGGGCTGGCGCCTGCAGGTTGACGTCGATGAAGGTATCCGCCGAACCATCGAATGGGCACGGGCTAATCCCTGGTACCTTCAACAATCCCTCGGGAATCAGTAGGGCAGGGACCCCAATGAAAATCGTGCTGGCGAATTGGGGCAGCCGCGGCGAGGTGGAGCCTTTCGCGGTGCTCGCCCGCGAGCTGGTGCGTCGTGGGCATGATGTCTATTTGGTTGTCGCGCCTGACATGGTCAGCTTCGCTCAGTCGGCTGGGCCCGAGGTGCTCACCTATGGCCCGACCGTGCAGGCCGTCATCGAACCGCACCAGGAATACTTCGCATTGCTCTTCAGCAAACCCTGGCGTATCCGGGACTTGACCAGGCTGCTTCGTAATTTCGCCGATCCTATCGACCAGGGGCGGGAAGAGGCTTGCAAGACGCTGATGGCGGCCAGTGATGGTGCCGACCTGGTGGTCACGGGCATGAATTATGAAAGTATTGCCGCCAACGTGACAGGGCGTTGCAACGTCCCGTTCGCCACGCTCCAGCACTTCCCATTGCGGGTCAATGGCCGCCTACTGCCGTACGCACCCGCATGGTTGGGCCGCTCGGTAATGACGGTATTCGAATGGCTGACGTGGCGCGGGCATCGGGTCGATGACGATGCCCAAAGGAGTCAACTTGGCCTACCGAAGTCAACATGGCACTGGGAGCGACGGATTGCTGAACGCGGCGCAATGGAAATCCAGGCCTACGACGCGGTGTGCTTCCCCGGACTGGCGGACGAATGGGCGAACTGGAATGCCCAGTCGCCACCACTGCGACCCTTCGTCGGAGCGCTAACTCTGGAGATGCCCGCGGGCGACGATGAGGACGTCAAATCGTGGATTGCGGAGGGAAGTCCGCCGATTTTCTTCGGTTTTGGGAGCATGCCGATGGAATCTGCTGGCGACACGATCGTCATGATTGCGCAGGCCTGCGCCCAACTCGGCGAGCGGGCACTGATCGGCGCGGGTGTGGCCGACTTCAGTAGCGTCCCGCAATTCGAGCACGTGAAGGTGGTCGGCACGATCAACTATGCAGAGATCTTCCCGACCTGCCGTGCGATCGTGCACCACGGAGGCTCAGGCACCACCAACGCCGGTCTGCGTTCCGGGCGCCCGACCATGATCCTGTG
>JAPLAO010000311.1:27714-41686 GCA_026393245.1 Mycobacterium sp.
TTGAAGGTCGGGACTGGCAGGCGCTTTCTGGCGTCCACCGAGAAAACGCTGATCGCGGACTTGCGGACCATCCTTGCCCAGGGCTATGTCGAGAATGCCCGCCAACTCGCCGCACGCATGACCAAACCCGCCGATAGTGTCGCGACCGCGGCCGACTTGATGGAGAACTTCGCGCAATCTCGTCGTTGCTGACGTCAACCTAGAAAGCTCCCAGACTCGGCGGTGCGGTGACCGCTGAGGTGGTGCCAGACTTGGCGCCCGACAGCGCGTTCGAGTTCCCAGACTCGGCCCCAGCCCACGGTTTCGGCCATATTGGGGGGGCCGATAACGCCCTCGATGACCGTCCGTAGCGTCAGTCGTGGTGGCGCCAGCAGCCCGTCCGGAACCGCCAGCTTGCCGAAGACGGTTTCTGGGTTCTCAGCGTAGTTATTGGGTAGGTGATGCACGAAACAATGCTCCGGGATGGAGTTATTCCGCGGGTCGAACGGTATGGCGTTGCGCGCGATGAAGCCGCGTGGCACCTCGACGAACGTCTGCCCTTGCGCGGCACTTTCCCGCACCTTCCAGGGACCGAAGCCTTTTCGGATGGCTGGGCCAGCGACGTGCTCGACGGCAAGCTCCCGATCGAACAGGTACATCCCCTGATACGGGTTGGGCAGGTTGACGAACCATAGCGCGGGTGAGATCTCCACGTGGGGTAACAGCAGCGCACACGCTCGCACGAACTGGTCGGTGCTGCACCAGCCGTTGCTGCCCGGCGCGCGTTCCACTCTGAAGAAGGAGGGGATCAGACCGAACGGTCGTAGCTGCTCGCGTGCCGTCAGCCAGTAGGCCATCACTTCGGGTTTCAGCTCGAGGTCGTCTTCAAGGTAAAGGAAGTGGCTGAGGGTGGGGTCCGGCAGAAACACCTCGGTAAGAATCTTCTTGTGCACCCAAGTCAGATCGAACGGATGGTCAAGGACTCCAGCGGGGTAGATCTCGCAGGAGAACTGATCCGTGGTAGGCGGAAAGCAGGCGCGGATGGCGTCCTGTTCCTCTGGCGTATCGGTGTTGGTGATCACCAGCACGCGAACGCGGTCCGCAAGCTGAGGTTGCGTCGCCAGGGTCTGCCGAAGGTATTGGAGACGAGATTCCACGTAGTGGAACGAGACACAGGTGAGCAGGCCCGTTGCAGGTATCGGGTTAGCGGGCGTCACGCCGGTCCCTTTCGAGATGACTCACGCTCCTAATTCTTTCACCGCTGCGCTTTTCGTCACCCATTTTCAAAATTCTCAGCCCGGTGACCGATAGCATGCAAACCGTCTTTGCATCCCGGCGGGATTCGCCAGAGCTGGATTGGTTTTACTTCCAGCCGCCACGAGCGCGAACATCTTTATCCGCGAATTCCCATCGCCGGGTATTGATAATCGACGATTACGGACACTTCGAGGGTGCCCGCAAAGCCATGGACGAGTACTTCACCGGGCACCGAATTCTCTTGCAGCGCGTCGACTATTCATGTCGGTTGGCGATTAAGCAACAAGAACGCTGATCCACCGGCGAGACCGGCTGAGGTGGACCAATTCGATGGGTGCACCAATGGTAAGCGGCCGACCCACAACCGTCTGGTCGCGGTCGGAGCCTAAGTCAACCGTGCATTGCGTGCGTGTCATACCAGCCGGCGATAATGGGAAGAATACCGCCGACAACCGGTCCGTTCTTGCCGACTATCGGTAGGTGACTGAACAGTCGCGATATGAAAGTGTTGTCGCCGATTGTCTTGTATAGAAAGAAGATCCGCATGTATCGGCGCATCGCTTGTTTTCGTGTCAGCCAACGGCCACCGAGATCTTCTCCAAACGGGCCGCTCGCGCCGATGTCGAATGTATATGGGACTTTCCTGCCATCACGGCCAGTGAAATATCCGCCCTTATGGCTCACTTGCCGAACGACCTTGAATTTTGTGTAGCCCAGGTTCTCCAATGCATCGAACTCTTCCATCAAGTCTGACCAAGATTTTCTGCTCGACTCGAGGGAAATATACTTCGGTCGGCATTCCAGCGCTTTCAGGGCGTTCACACACAACATATCGGCCGTTTCAATGTCGATCTTCAGATAATGTGGGCAGCCATGTTGCTCCACTAGTTCGGCGAAGCGTATGGACTTCACCTTGATTTCTTCTGAATCGATGCCGGCTCTTCTGTTTCTCTCAGCCCATTCCGGATTGATGGTTCCCAAGAAGGACATCGTTTTGTTCACGAAAAAACTGATCGAGCCGTCAGCCTCCCCGATTGCATTTTCGACCAGAACATAGTCGCCGGAATCGATGGCTGCAGAGAATCTCTCTCTGAGCTCGGCGGCTAGCGTGGGATTGGCCTCGACCGCGACGACGCGATAACCGAGCTTCAGATAGAAATCACTATCTTCTCCCTGGTGTGAACCGATATCGAATATTAGATCGGGATTCTGGACCCAGCCCATTAATGTTCCCTTCGACCGCGTGTATAGAAACCCCTCACGCTAGCGTTATACCGAACTGTTTTCATAACAACCATCAAACGGATCACTCCAAGGCTAGGCGGCCCGCCGAAATTGTGGAGGATGCGGCCGACCCTTGCGGGCGGTGACGCTCGGCCGCGGCGGTGATCGCGATATTCCCCGATTCCAGTCAACTGCGACTCCCCCCAGATTCGGCGGCGGCCCGGTAGCCGCGGATGGCGAGTGGCGCGACCACGGCGGAGAGACCAATGCTCCACATCAAGCCCAGTGCGAGTTCCCGCGCGGGAAAGTGGCCTTGAGCAAGCATCCGCATGGACCCCACAACTGGCTGCATTGGCTGGAATCGCAGGAGCGGCCACATCCACGAGGGCAAGGATTCGACAGGAGGCGAGCCGGAGCTGGCGAAAACGGCGGTAATCGCCGGCAGCGCTATCCAGATGAGGATGGTGCCGTTCTTGGCGCGCACCGCCACGGCTATCACGATCATTGCAAACACGACAACCACCATCATTGGGACCAGCAGGTACAACAGGAGTTCCAGCGGGCCGCCTTTGAA
The DNA here is from genome assembly GCA_026393245.1 of Mycobacterium sp. Classification (GTDB taxonomy): domain Bacteria; phylum Actinomycetota; class Actinomycetes; order Mycobacteriales; family Mycobacteriaceae; genus Mycobacterium. The sequence continues at coordinate 30,749 of JAPLAO010000311.1, forward strand.
CCGAAGGCCCAGCCCAATGCCGACTGCTGTGATCACGGCCGTACTTGCGACGGTGCGCGCGGCCTCGGCGATGAGCCTGCCGGTCAGTGCGCTGGCACGGTGCACGGGCAACGCCCACAGTCTGCTGAGCAGGCCAATGTCGCGATCGAAAGTGATGGACAGCGTGCCTGCAATCGACCCGGAGAAGGCGCCGGCTATCGCGCACGTCGGCACTAAACCATAGAGGCTGTCGACGCCAGTGATTTTCATGACCGACTTACCGACAAGCAGGTAGTAGCAGATCAGCAGAAACGTTGGGAACAGAATAGATTGAATCGGTACCAGCGTATCGCGGCGCCAATGAGTGAACTGTAGGCGGGCGAAAACGAGACTCTCGTTGACCCATGAGCTACGCACCGGCTCGATTTCGGTCATTGGGTCCGCCTCTGCATCCGCACCGCAACCGCTCCGAGTAGCGCGAGCAGCCCGAGGCACCATGCCATGCTGATTGCCAGATCGCCGATCCCGACTTCACCTGAGGTGAGCCCTCGAAGCGTTTCGGTAAGTTGCGAAATCGGTTGATAGCGCACGAATCCGTGCAACCAGTCGGGGAACGATTCAACCGGCGCCATTCCGGTGGACAGCATGACGAGCAGCATTTGGGGCAGTACGAGGATCTGGCTGGAGCCCCCGCGCCTGCCGACCGCGGCCGCTGAGATACGCACCCCGGTTGCATCGGCGCCGAGCGAAAGCGCCAGCGTCAATGTAAGGACAAAAAAGGCGAAGGCCGCAAAGGAAAGTAGTCCACCGAAGATTCGGAAGCCGAATGCATATCCGACGGCGATCGTGACGCAAAGGGCGAGGACGCCGCGGATGAGGCAGTACAACATGCGAGCCGCCAATGGTGCAACCGGGGAGATCGGCAGTGTGCGGAGTCGAACCCCAAGCTCAGACTGATGCTCTCGAGCAGCTCGGTCGACAGTTGTCAGCGCGCCCAGCAATGTCACCTGGACGATGATGACGGGTAGGAGGTACTGGGGATACCCAATCCCGCCGGTGTCGATCACGTTGCGCAGCGCGAGGTTGAAGATGACGAAGTTACCGGCGGGTGCCAAGATCGCAAAAGGCAAATCATCGCGGAGCGTGTCTCGCACCATGCGTTCGGTGAGAACGGCAACTGCGCTCACGTGGTGGCACTATCCGTAAGGTAGAGAAAGACCTCGTCCAGGGAGGGCTTGCGCAGCGAGATGTCGGCGAGCTCAACGTCAAGCTGATCGACCCGGCGGAAGACGTCACTGAGCGTCGCAACTCCGTTGGATGCGGCCACCGAAACGGTGTTGGCATCTTCATCGAGTTGGGCGTCATCGAAATCGGCGAGCGCGGCGAAGACCCTCGACAGATCAGCAGGATCGACCGGACTGACCGTGCAGATGCTGAAGCCGACGCGGCTCTTGAGGTCGTCGGCGGTCCCGGTAGCGATAACGCGACCGTGGTCGATGACGACGATGGAGTCGCTGAGCACATCGGCTTCTTCGAGATATTGCGTGGTGAGCAGGACCGTTACGCCCTGAGTCGCTAAGGTGGACACCAAGTCCCAGACGACGCGGCGGCTGCGTGGATCCAACCCGGTCGTCGGCTCATCGAGAAACAGTACTTTTGGCGGAACCACAAGTGCGGCGGCGATATCGATGCGCCGGCGCATGCCGCCGGAATAGGTAAGGATGCGCCGGTCGGCAGCATCGGCCAAGTCGAACTGATCGATCAAGGTATCGGCCCGCAGGTGCGCATCTTTGCGCCGCATGCCCCGCAGACGGCAGAACATCACCAAGTTCTCCCGACCGCTGAGCTCCCAATCGAGTGCGGCATGCTGACCGGTCATCCCGATGCACGCCCGTACGTGAGCGGGATCCCGGACGACGTCGAACCCGGCTACAACTGCCTTACCGTAGGTGGGTTGGATCAACGTCGACAGAATGTTTATCGCGGTCGTCTTCCCTGCGCCGTTTTGGCCGAGCAGCGCGCACACCGACCCGGTCGCGACGGAAAAGCTGACGTCCTGGAGGGCCAGTATTTTCCCGTCGAACGTCTTCGCTACGCCGTCAAGCTCAATCACAGTTATCGACCATAGCGTGAGCGCAGGCGCTTGGGACCAAGTAGCCCGCGAGCCTCATTCGGCGATCCAGTCGAGTAGTGCGCGCGCACCTTGATCGAGCGACCACTTTGGACGCCAGCCCAGCTCGCTGGTCGCCGACACGGTGTCACACCGCGCAGCCCGTACGTCCCCGTCGCGGAACTTGCCTACTACGACCGGTTCGGGGGCGCCGCAGATCGTCGCGAGTTGCTGGGCAAGCTCGTGAATGGTGGTCGGGACACCGGAGCCGATATCGACGCAGCGGGACTGCGCGGCAGGTCCTTCTATGGCCGAGAAGAGCGCCTCTACAACGTCGTCGATGTAGACGAAATCGCGAATGATACGACCGTCTTCATAGACCTCGAGAGTGTGCTTCTCGCGCGCCAGCCGCGCGAACAGCGCGACTATTCCGGTGTAGGAATTCGTCAGCGACTGACCCGGGCCGTACACATTCTGCAGACGCAGCACGCTGAGCTTGGTGTCGAATGCCGCTGTCCAAGCAGCCAGGATGTGCTCTTGAGCTAGCTTAGTTGCGGCGTAGATGTTGGTCGGTCGAGCCTGGGTCCGCTCCACACTGCTCGCAAGCGGGATGGCGGCATCGCCGGTGGGACCTTGAGTTGTGCATGGCTGCGCGGTGGCGGATAGAAGACCTCGGTGCCGGATTGCCAGGCTCCCTCGCCGTAGACCGCGCGTGATGACGCCAGCACCAACTGGTCGGGCACATGCCCGCAGCGGATCAGGGCGTCGAGCAGTTGTGTGGTCCCAACCACATTGACTGAACCGTGGCGGGTCGCCTCGGACAGCGACTGCGCCGTTCCGGTCTCAGCGGCCAGATGCACGATCTGAGAAGGCTTGAACAACCGAAGCACGGCATCGCAGTCCGGCGCGTGCGTGACATCCCCGGTGAACAGTCGCACCGACGACGGCAGGTCGATCGGTGCGCCAGCGGTGTGCACTTGCGGGTGCAGGATGTCCATCACCGCCACGTCCGAACCAGCGTCGACGAGGCGGCGCGCGAGCGCAGACCCGATGAATCCGGCCCCGCCGGTGATGAGCACAGATGTCGACACAGCGAGCCTCCAGTTTTGTTTGTGTCAGCCGTGGGCGAGTGCGCGATCGGTCAGCGCCCCGATGGCCGGGCCCAGCAGCCGTGCGTATTCGAGCGTTATGTGGTTAACGTCGAAGTAGACAAGCGTATTGCCCACGATGACCGGGCAGCGTTGCGCAGTGCAGAACAAGTCGGTGATGGTGGCGTATTGCCCACCGCCGGCTTTGGTGGCGGCGGACTCGGCGGCGATGCCGTCGACATTGACCGCCTTCGACCGTGTTGGCGCACAAGCGGTCGCATCATCGAGGTGCACCGACAAGCAATCCGGGACGGGTGCGAGCGGATCCGGGATCGGTCCCAGCACCAGCACCTGCGCTCCTGTGCTGCGCATCTGCTTGACAACGCGGGTCAAGCTGTCGAGCCACGCTGATTCGTAGCTTGCGAAACCTTCGGGCCAGCCGTTCTTGAGACCGTATCGACGCCACATGCTGAGTACAACCAACTTTGGGTGCTCGGCCTGTAACCGAGTGACGATTGCCGCCCGCCATTCTTCGCACTCGGAGTACTGCCGGCCCAGAACCGGGTTCAGCATCGGCAGGTCGAGCATCGGGCAGCCGGCTTTGGAAAGCGCCTCCAGCCGCCAATGATGCTGTTCAGCGGCTTGCCGAAATGCCGGATTCCACATCGCTGCGTTCGAGTCGCCGACCAAAGCTATGGACGTCGATGAGCTGGTGTCGCCCATTGCGCATTCTGGTTGCGTGACTTCGAGAAAGCTGAGAACACAGCCACCTTCGGAAAGCCAATTATCCTTAGTGCGTGCTGCACTGGCGAGTGAGGGTTCGAGATTTGAGGGTACAGCTCTGATGTCGGCCGATGCCGCGACCGCAGCCTGCACTTGCGCGAATGCTCGCCGGACCGCAGCGTCGTGGGCGGCTAGGCCCGCGCCTGCGGGCACCGGGACGGTGTTGACGGTCATTGCCTGGGCTGGAGTGCCACGACCGACGGGATCAGGCGGCTGCAGCAAGAGACCCACGCAAACTGCGACCGCCGTGGCGACACCGCCCAACGCGAGACTCCGGCCGGGGGAATTGCGAATCTTGGGGGCAAATCGCAGCGGGTTCTCGATGAACCGCAGAGTCAGTGCGGCCAGCCCGATCGAGAACAGGATTCCTCCTATTCCCAGCAGCAGGGCATGGCCCACCGCGGGAACGATGGACGACAGCAGCAGCAATATCGGCCAATGCCAGAGATATAGGGAGTAGGAGATCCGGCCCAACCATTGCATCGACCGCAATCCGAGGAGCCGTCCGCAGCCCAGTGTCGGTGTGGCACAGCCGGCACCGATCACCAAGACCGCGCCCAGTGTCGGGAGAAGCGCAGCCGTACCCGGATAGAGCGTCGTCTTGCTCAAGCAAAAACACGCCACCACGATCAGGGTCAACCCGGCCCACCCGATGATCACGGCGGCTCGCGTCGGCAGACGACGCCATTGGACGACCGTCAGTGCGACGAGGCCTCCCGCGGCCAATTGCCAGGCGCGGGTAGGCAACGAGAAGAACGCCAAGGACGGCGCCCAGTATGTGGCGGCCAGCGACAGCCCGAAGGACACGGCAGCGACCAGTGCGAGAACCACCAGGTATGGGCCTTGCGTAGCGGTCGTCTCGGTCCCGGTGCGCCGACGTGCCCGCACCCGCCGGATCAGCCACACGGTACCGAGCATCAAGGGCGCCCACACCAGATAGAACTGCTCCTCGACACCCAATGACCAGTAGTGCTGGAACGGCGATGGCTGCGCCGAGGACGCCAGGTACTCAACGCCTTGCAACGCGAATCGGTAGTTGCTGACATATAACGCACTGGCGATGCCGTCGTCTATGACGACCCGGGCTTCCAACGGGTACAGGACTAGGGCCGAAGAGACCATGATGAATACGCCGACCGTGGCCGACGCCGGCAGCAGTCGGCGTGCCCGGGCGCCATAGAAACTGAGCAGCCGCACCGTGCCCGTGGTGCTTGTTTCGCGCCAGAGCAGTCCGGTGATCAGGAACCCGGAGATGACGAAGAACACGTCGACACCGACGTAGCCGCCACTGATACCCGGTATCTCGGCATGGAAGAGGACTACCGCGAGCACCGCCACCGCGCGCAGGCCCTCGATATCGGGGCGAAATTCCTTATGCTCGGGGTGCCTGCTCTGCTGTTTCTCGACAGTGCTGCGGCTGCCAGCGTCTGCCAAGGTCACCTTCCTGCTTAACCATCACGTCAATTGAGTCGAAACATTTCTACACCCGGACCCAGCGGCGAGGGGCGCTTTCGGGAATGCCCTGCGCGGAATCAGCGGTGGGCGAGAGCGCGGTCGGCTAGCGCCCCGATGGCCGGGGCCAGCAACCGTGCGTATTCGAGCGTCATGTGGTTTTCGTCAAAGTAGACCAGTGTGTTGCCGACGATGACCGGGCAGCGTTCCGCGGTGCAGAACAAGTCGGTGGTGGCGGCGTATTGCCCACCGCCAGCTTTTGTGGCGGCTGCTGCGGCGGCGATACCCGATTCATTGACCGCGCCCGATCGAGCCGGGGTACAGGCCGGCACGTTGTCGAGATACCCGGACAGACAAACCGGCACCTGGAAGCTCGGATCGGGGATGGGGCCGAGCACCAGCACCTGAGCACCGGTGGCCCGCAGCCGCTGCACCAGGCGGGTGACGCTGTCGATCCACGCGGCGTCGAACGCCCGGTACCCGGAGAGTGATTCGGCGGTCCCGTATCCCCGCCACAGGCTCAACACGATCAGCCGCGGACGCTCCGCCTCCAGGCGGGAGACGATCTCAGCACGCCACTGCGCGCAGTGTTCGAAGAGTTCGGCCAACCGGCTCATCGGATTGGTGATGGGCAGATCCAGCAGCGGGCAGGCCCCTTTGGCCAGCATCTCCAGCCGCCAATGGCGCTGGCTCGCGATCTGCTCCAACGCTGGAGTCCACATCGCGGCGTGTGAGTCGCCGACCAGGGCAACCGTCGTTGACGAGCGGGTATCGGCCATCGCGCATTCGGGCTGCCCACTTTCGAACGGTTCGCGCAGACAGCCGTTGAACGATAAGGCCTTCTTCTCGGCGAAAGCCACGGCGAGCGGTGGTGTCAGATTGGCGGGGACGGACTGGAGGTCGGCCGATGCGGCGACGGCGGCGTGTACTTGGCCGAAGATCTGCCGCACCGCGGTGTCGTAGGCGTCGGCGGGGGCGCCGGCAGGGACGGGTGCCGCGGTGAGGTTCAGCGGCGTCACCGCCGTGCCGAGCCCGACCGGGGTGGGCACTACGCGCAGCAGTGCCAGGCCGACGCAGACTGCGACCACGGTGGCCACCGCACCCAGACCGAGGCTGCGCCGGTCGGAGTTGCGGATCTTCGGTGCAAAACGCAGCGGATTCTCGAGGTAGCGCAGGGTCAGCCAGGCCAGTCCGGCCGACAGCGCGGCTGCGATGATCCGTTCGGCCAAGCCGAGAGAGTGGCCGAGCACGAACGGGGCGAGGACCAGCACCGGCCAATGCCACAGGTACCACGAGTACGAGATGCGGCCGATGGCACGCATCGGTGGCAATCCCAGGAGGCGGCCACCGCCTTGGTTGGGTGTGGCACAGCCGGCGCCAATGACGAGCGCGGCACCCGCAGTGGGGAGCAGTGCGGCCGCACCCGGATACAGCGTGGTCGGGCTCAGCCAGACGCAGGCCAGCAGAATTAGGGCCAGGCCGGTCCAGCCCATGACGGCTGCGACTCGCGGTGGAAGGCGTTGCCAGTGCAGCGCGGTCAGCGCCACCAACCCGCCGATGGCCAGTTGCCAGGCTCGGGTGGGCAGCGAATAGAACGCCGCCGCGGGCACGACATAGCTCGCCAGAAAGGACAGTGCGGACGACACGACCGTGACCAGGGTGAGCGACGTGATGAACGGGCGCTTCGAGGAGGGGGCTTCGGATAACGGGCGCCGTCGCGCCCGTCGCGCCAACCGGACAAGCCAGACCGTGCCCAGCAGCATGGGCGCCCACACCAGGTAGAACTGCTCCTCGACGCCCAGCGACCAGTAGTGCAGGAACGGCGACTGCGTGACGTGGTTGCCGAAGTAGTCGACGCCACGCATGACGAACTGGTAATTGCTGACGTAGAGCGCGCTGGCGATGCCATCACTGATCGCGGGCCGAGCCTGCAAGGGGGGCAACAGGATTGTGGACGCGATCATCGTGATGACGCCGACGAAGGCTGAGGCCGGCAGCAGCCGGCGGGCGCGTGCGCCGTAGAAGCTGAGCAGTCGCACGGTGCCGGTCCCGCTGACCTCACGCCAGAGCAGTCCGGTGATCAGGAACCCGGAAATGACGAAGAACACGTCGACACCCACGTAGCCGCCACTGATGCCGGGGACGGCAGCGTGAAACAGCACGACCGCCGTCACGGCGACGGCCCGCAACCCCTCGATATCCGCGCGGAATGTCTTCGGTTCGGAGCGCTGAGGCTGCTGCTTCTCGGTAGGGCTAACGCTGTCAGCGTGGCGCAAGATCACCTACTTATTGAGCGGACGCGTCTATGGGTAGCGCAATTCTTGCATTCGTTCGCGTCAGAAAGAGGTGCTTCACGCGTGTTCGGCGATCCAGGTGGTGGTGAAGTTCAGCGTGGCAGGGATGCTGTTGGCCAGGCTCGCGCCGATCATCTTCTCGAGTTTGCCGCCGACCAAAGGGATTTTGACGTCCACTTTTCCGGCTGAGCGAAGTTGGGACGAGGTGCCCGTCGGCGTCAGCCAGTTGTCCGCGCGGCTTGAGCCCAGTCCGCCGGAAGCCGAGACGTGGCTCTCACCGCGCACCTGGCCGTCACCTGTCGGTCGCCATGTCTCGCGGTACAGCAGCGTGAGGTCGCCGGGCATGAAATTCGCGACCAGGGGTGGCAGGATCTGGCGACCAAGGTGTTGGGTGATGTGAACTTCGACCACACCCTCGGCGCCGACATTGAACCAATCGAGGGTGGATGCGGCATCGCCAGCCAGGCGGTCCAGCCAGTAGTTCTCACGTCCGAAGGCCGCGTGGATCTCCGCTACGCTGGCGGCTGATTCGCTGACGATATTGAATGAATGCGGCACAGTCGACCATTCTGGCCGCAGCGGGGCACAGGGCTGAAACCCTCATGCTGCGCAACCGGTTTGTGGTAGGAACCTCGCGTGAACATCAACAACGGTCTGGTGATGTTGGCAGACGCGATGCCAGGTGTGAACCGGATCAGGTCCGTGCAAAAGGCGCTTGCCATGCGGTCCAACCCCGTGTACCTCGAGATCGGCGTGTCCCGCGGACAGGCCTTCCAGCGGATCAGTGCCGACGTGAAGTTCGCCGTGGACCCGGCGTTCCGGCTCACTGAGCGCACCCGTGAACTCGCCGATGCCAAGGGTCGCGTTGTTCAGTATTTCGAGACCACCAGCGACGCCTTCTTCGAGAATCAGAAGACTCTGCTCGCGGAACACCCCGTTGACGTCGCACTGATCGACGGGTTGCACACCTACGAGCAGGTAGTCCGCGATGTCGAGAACACCGTGCACCATCTCAATGTTGACGGCGTCATCTTCCTGCACGACTGCAACCCGCCTTTCGAGTTGGCCGGCCGACGCGCGGACTCGTGGGACGAATTCATGGCGCAGCAGTCGGGGCCGTTGAAGATCGGCATCTGGAACGGCGACGTCTGGAAAGCTATCGTCGAACTCCGCAGCACTCGACCCGACCTGTTGGTCGGCGTGCTCAAGTGCGACCAGGGCGTCGGATTTGTCCGTAAAGGATCTCCGGAGTCGACGCTGCCCTACTCCCCGGAGCAAGTCGCGGGGCTCACCTACGCCGATCTCAAAGCTGACCGGACGCGTCTGCTCAACCTGAAGCCACCCCGGTATCTTGGCGAATTTCTCGCCATGAGCGCCGCCCGGTAGCGGCAACTCAGCGAACCTCGAACATCCGTCGATGAAATTCGTACTGGCAACGTGGGGGAGTCGCGGCGATATCGAGCCCACCGCGGCGGTCGGTCGTGAACTAGTGCGCCGTGGGCACGACGTATCCATGGCGGTTCCGCCGGACCTGGTCGAATTCACTAGGGCGGCGGTGCCCGCCACCGTCGGATTCGGGCCGAACTCGCGCTCGATTCTGGACGCGCACCGCGATTACTGGACGTGCTTCTTCAGCAGCCCGTGGCGAATCGGGCAGATGGCCAGGGCACGGCGCGAAATATCCGGGCCCCTGTTTCAGGGTTGGCAGGACATGAGCACGACATTGATGTCGCTGGCGGACGGGGCTGATCTGGTGTTTACCGGCATAAACTTCGAAGACGCCGCGGCTAATGTCGCCGAGCGTTACGACATTCCGTTGGCCACCCTGCACTATTTCCCGCTGCGGCCCAATGCCCTGGTCTTGCCGTTTTTGCCGGCGCGGCTGGGTCGAGCGGTCGTTCGCGCGTTCTGGTGGATGTCCTGGCGCGGGACGAAGAAGGTCGAGGATATCCAGCGCCGTGGCCTGGGCCTGCCCCGGGCGACACGGTCTGCTCCGCGGCGGATCACTGAACGCGGATCGCTGGAAATGCAGGCGTATGACGCGGCGTGTTTTCCGGGGCTCGCCGCAGAATGGGCACCGTGGGGCGACCAACGGCCGTTTGTCGGGACGCTGACGCTGGAGTTGGCCACCTCGGCCGATGATGAGGTCGCGTCCTGGATCGCGGCGGGCACCCCACCGATATTCTTTGGATTCGGCAGCATTCCGGTCGAATCTCCCGCCGACACGATCGCCATGATCGACGCGGCCTGCGCGCGGCTGGGGGAGCGGGCGTTGGTCGGCGCTGCCGGAACCGACTTCGGTGATGCCCCGCATTCCGAGCGAGTCAAAGTGGTCGGCCTGATGAATTACGGGACCGTCTTTCCCTCCTGCCGCGCGGTCGTTCACCACGGTGGCTCGAGCACAACGCCCATCGCCATGCGGGCAGGGGTGCCCCAGCTGATCCTCTTCTGGGACCTCGTTCACGCGATCTACGGAGCCGCGGTCACACGGCTGAAGGTGGGCACCGCCAGGCGGTTTTCCACCGTCAGCGAGGAGTCGTTGGTTTCGGACCTGCGCGCCATCCTTGCCCCTGAATACGTCACCCGGGCTCGCGAGCTTGCCACCAGGATCACCGAGCCCGCCAAGAGTGCCGCCGCTGCCGCTGACCGTTTGGAAGATTTCGCTCGCCGGAAACGAGTGGGCTAGAGTGCGCTAACTGCACAAAGACGCGCTAAGAATGATGTGCGTCACACCAAATTGGGTGACACGGGTAATAGCTACAAAGTATGGTGTGGAATTTGCTCCAACCATAGTGACGAGACGGTCGGGAGACGCGGTGAGCACCAATCCATTCGACGACGACGAGGGCAGTTTCGTCGTCTTGGCCAATGACGAGGAGCAGCACAGCCTATGGCCGACGTTCGCTGACGTCCCGGCCGGCTGGCGGGTGGTTCACGGCGAAGCCGGCCGCTCGGAGTGCCTGGACTACATCGAACGGAACTGGCCCGACATACGGCCGAAGAGTCTGCGGGATCGGCTGGCAGGTACCCGAGTATCTGACTAGCTCAGCCGTTGTGATCAGGGAGTCTTAATGGAGTTCGCCGAGGGTGCACTGCCGCTGACGCGCGCGCAGCTGGACATCTGGCTGGCCCAGGAGACGGGTCAGGCTGGTTCGGACTGGCAGATCGGCATGCTGATGAAAGTCGAGGGCACCGTGGATCGCGACGCCCTTGAGTGGGCGCTGCAGCGTGC
>JAPLAO010000347.1 GCA_026393245.1 Mycobacterium sp.
CCACCGCCTGGGAGCAGACCGGTGACGGCTCCATCCAGACCACGCCAAGCCAACTCGTGATCTGGGCCGACAACTACCGCACCGGCGCGGTAGGCGGCCCGGAGTTACTTGCCGCGCAAGTCGACGATGCTGTCACGACCGACGCCGACACCGGCGATCGCTACGGCGCCGGAATCTTCGTCGGGGCCGACGGGGCACTGGAGCATGACGGCGCCTGGGCCGGATTCCTCACGGATTTCTCCGTCAGCGCGGACCGGTCCCACTCGGTGGCCGTCAGCTGCAACAGCGATCATCAGGACCCCACCGCCATCGCCGGCGAGCTGGCGGAAATCTGGGGGTGACCCGCTACCACCCTGAGGCACTACACCGGGCAAACCTATGGCCTTGACAAACAAGATTAGAAAATCCCACTGACAAATTCAGGCGAGTCCGCCTTCGAGCTATTGGTAGCTCGTCAAGTCCCAGGAACGCCGAAATTCGGCCTCCCCCAAACGCGTATTCCAGATTCGGTGGACTCTGGGCCGCAGTTGTCTGGTGTGGCGTTGACCATCCGATCGAAACCACTGACAAGTCTCAACCTTCGCGTGACCTTGCTCAACGGCTTCGTCCAGCGCCGGTTCCAGGTCGGTATCGTGGGACGCCAGAACGACCAGGTCGTTCACCGGAGATGCGGCCTCCCGCACCAGAGCCAACGCGCACAGAACGTCAATACCTTTTTCCTGAACCCCCGCCACAACCCTTTCACCGTGGGCATCGCGCACCAGGCTGCCCTGGTCGTCGTAGCGATAGAGATAGCGCAACGGACGAAGATGAACTTTGACCCGCGAATCTCGCTCCCAATGCGCCTGCTGGGCAAGACTACGGGCATACGCAGCTTGATCGTGCTCGGGCGACGGCAGGCCTCTATAGACGAGGACTGACCTGACTTCAGCCGCAGGGAACCCCGGCCTCTGCCGTACGTTGCGCATTTCAAGAAGGTTCACTGAGAACGAAAGCGGGTCGAGAAGACAGTCGTGCTTCGGCCCGAAACGCGTCCCATCGAAGAGCCCGTGCGCTGTGAGATGCATGTTCTGGTAGTCAATCACTACGCAGGCTTGTAGCAACTTCGCCACTAAACCGCCGCCCCACAAAAAGAAAAAAGCCCTGCCAGTCCCGGAGGACGGCAGGGAGCTAAGTCTTGAAAGTAAACGACTAAGTGAGTTCGTGTCAATACGACGCGAATCACCGCATTGAACACTCGAGTTCTAATCGGGGTTGACCCGCTCCCACACGAAGGCGCTACCCCGGCCGCCGCTATGGCCTTGACACCATAATGGTCCCAAAACCATAACGCCGGGAGTGGACGTCGATCGCCCTGAGGGGTTTTTCGACTAGGGCGACCGTACCCAAAACAAAGCAGATGCTCGCCGCTCTCGGTGGGAATCTCGGTGTTCAACGCATGCAAATGATCGTCCAACGCGGCGATGAGCTCACTTGCAGAGGGCGCGCCCCGGTCTCCCTCGACGAAAAATGCGCCGAGGAAGGACAGGATCAGCGTGGAATTGCCGGCGCGCAGAAGCCGCCAGGCCGGGAGGCGCTC
>JAPLAO010000034.1 GCA_026393245.1 Mycobacterium sp.
CTAAGGGGGCCTACCCGCACCGTCGTTTTCACCGCGTCACGAGCCTCAACGAGGGTACAGCCTGCGGCTCAGACGAGCCAAACCGCGCGGCCGTTGTCGTGGGCGCCAAACCGACGCCCACCCCTAAACGCTACGGCGAGTGCACTCACGCGACCCGCGAGCTGGGCCGCTCTCCGCGAACCGGAACCGGAGCCGGTCTCCGTCGCGTGAAACGGCAGTTCAGGCGAAGGTGCGGCTGCTCCTGCCATTTTTTTGAGGCCCCCGATAGCGGCATCAGTGTCCAAGAGGTCGATCAAAAGCCCGCGATGAACACTCGCCCGGCACCACATCCGGTATCCGTAGAACTACCTAATTTCCGGAAGCCCGGATACGGGCATAATCTCAAGTCATGCCTGCGTCGGGTGATCTGGTCGGTCGGCAGGCCGAGCTGTCGCAGCTGATCCTGGGGTTGACCGAGGACACCGCGTGCGCAGTGGTGGTCTGCGGGGACCCCGGGGTGGGCAAGACGTCGCTGATCGATCAACTGGGCGAATCCGCGCGGTCGTGCGGATGGCGGGTGGTGCGGGTCCTGGGCGTGGAATCCGAGGACTCCTACGCATTGGGCGTGCTGAACCAGTTGGTGTTCAGCCTCAAGGAGTCTCTGGCCGGGTTGGACGAGCAGAACCGGACGGCGCTGAAACCGGTCCTCGCCGGTGATGCGGACTCCTCGGTGTCGGTATTGCCGTTAGCTGCAGCGGTGCTGAACCTGTTGTCGGTCGCGGCACAGAAACAGCCGGTGCTGCTGCTAGCTGATGACGTGCACTGGATGGACAGCGTCAGTGCGGAAGTCCTAAGTGCTGTCGGGCGGCGGCTGGCTGACCCTCGGGTGCAGATCGTGGCCGGACGTCGGACTCTGCACGATTCGGCGTTCTCTGACGCGGGGTGGGCTGAATTGCCGCTCGGCCCGCTGAGCGACGCGGATTCAGAGAGCCTGCTGGACCGAACGGGTGGGCCGCTACCGGCGGCGACGAAGACGGCGATCCTGACGGCGGCGGCCGGCAATCCGTTGGCGTTGGCCGAACTTCCGCGCAGCGCCGCAGAGTTCGACTTCGGTGCCGGGGCCCCGCCGTTGACCGAACGTCTGGTTGAGGTGTTCGGTGGTCGCACGAAACGACTCGACGCTGATTCGCGCGCCGATTTGTTGCGCGCGGCGCTGGACGGCAGCACAGCCGGTCCCGCGGCGGCTGACCGCTCGAGGTATGTGATTCGCAACGGCGAGCCTGCCGTCGCGATGGGCCTTTTGGTCGTGAACCCACTGGGGCAGTGCATCTTTCGCCATCCACTGGTGCGCGCTGCGGTCGTCCATCAGGCCAGCCTCCGGGAACGCCGCGCGGCCCACCGCGACCTAGCTGGGCTTTACCCCGATGTGCTGTTCCGCCGTGCCACCCACCTGGCCGCCGCAGCCACCGGACCTGACCAGGACATCGCCGACCTGCTCGGCGAAGCCGCGCAGCTATCCCTTCGTCTGGGTGGAATTCCCGCCGCCATCGAGTGGCTACAAGAGGCCGCCGCGCTGAGCAGCGATCCGAAGCGACGGACCGCGTTATTGGCGGAAGCGGTATTCGTCACCACCCGAGCAGGACGGATCAACGAGGCCAAAGAGCTTCTGGGTAACGCTGATGCCGACGCGACGCAATTCGCGCTCGCGGCCCTGGCGGACTGCTACCAGGCGATTCACACCGACGGTGAAGCGCTCTCAACACATCGGCGATTGCTGGAAGCGCTTACCAAGGTCGACGAACTCGACGAACAGGTAGTAAATCGGCTTGTCAACCTCCTGCTCTACATCACCGGATACGCCAACGATGACCGACTGCACGAGCTCACTAACGCCGCCGTGGCCACAGTGCAGTCGCGGGTGGCCCCGGCAGTCCTGCTCTATCACACCGGCGTGGACGACATCGCCAGCACAGCGAAAGGTATCCGCGCGACGCTGGATGGGTATGCCGCGTTTCTATCGGAGGTACCCGCGCGGTACGTCTTGATGATGTCCTACCCCGCCTACTGCATTGATGCGATGGCCGAGTTTCGCGCTCCACTGCGGACCGCCTTCGATCAGGTCAGCGCCCACGGGGCATCTCTTGACGCCATCGAGGGCGGGCGTGTGGTGCTGCTTGACCTGATGGCCACGGGGCACTGGGAGCAGGCCGAGGAGATCGGCGCGCAATGCCTGGAGATGGCCGCCGGAGTTCACGGCAGTGAATTGATGCGTCAAACGTTGATGGCCGACCTCGGGGTGCTCGCCGCCTGCCGGGGTGATCTGGAGACCGCGCGGCGGTACGCCACTGAAGTGACGGCATGGTCGCGGCCGCGAGGCATGAACATGATGCTGCGCACTGCGCAGCGGATTGCGGTGCGGGTCGCATTCGCCGAGGGCGACTACGAGGCGGCGTATCAGGCGGTGATCAGGATCAGCCCACCCGGGGAATTCCCCCGAAAGTACATTCAGGTAGGCGATCAGATGCTTGACATGATCGAGGCATTGATACACACCGGACGCCTTGAGGATGCCCGCGCCCACGTCGAAGAGGCAGTGCGACTGAACCTGGCGGAGGTCTCCCCACGTGTCGATGCTCTGACCATCGCAATAACGGCGATGACCGCTCCCAATACCGAGGCTGAGGAGCTCTACCAGTCCGCGCTGTGCCACCCGGGCATTGTCGGGTTTCCGTTCGACTACACGAGAATTGTTCTGGCGCATGGCATGTGGCTGCGAGGCATGAGGCGGTACACCGAAGCGCGGGCAGTGCTCGAGTCAGCAGCCGAGGGCTTCGATCGCCTGGGCGCGCGTCCGTGGGCCGAACGTGCACGTGCAGAACTGCGTGCGAGCGGAGTCACGGTCAAACAATCCCGCGGCGACAAGAGCGAACTCAGCGCCCAGGAGCGCCGCGTCGCCGACCTCGCCGCCAGCGGCAACACCAATAAAGAGATCGCCGCTCGACTCAGGCTCTCACCGCGCACCGTTGATTCCCATCTCGCCAAGGCATTTCGCAAACTCGGCATCTCCAGACGTGCCGCGCTCAGTCAGGCGTTACTCGAACAGGCTTCGGAACCCGATCCGATGATTGAAGACTTCGCGGAGACCTGAGACTGCGGCCGGTTCAGCGCCTCGGCGACGCTTCGGCCACCGAGCCCCGGGTCGACCCGGCGGCACCGCGGACCTCGACGGCGTGCGCAGCCCTCGGTAGCGCGCGTGGGATTGCCCTGGCAGCCGCACCGCGCGGCGCACGACGGGCCGTCCTGACCGGTCGCGGTCCCTCGGCTGCCACCGGCGGCTCGACCTGGGGTGAGCAGCACATGATGACCGGAACCACGGGTGTCGGCGCGGGAAGTTCGCCGGGCGTCGGGGGCGCCTCGACCGCGGCTGCCCGCGGGCGGCCTGGCGTGCGGGCAGCGGCCGATGTCGCCGACGCTCCACGCACCGAGGCCACTGACGGCAGCACCGGCAGCGGAGCCAGCCCGAGGAACCGCAACTGCGCGGACACCCAGTTGTAGCCGATGTCGTAGAGCGCGCTGCCGTAGATGGACAGCGTCGCGAGGATGTTGAACGGATTCTGGACGATGCCGGCCAGGGCGTCGACGGTGGCTTCGATGACAGGCTGGATGCCCTGGAAATAGTTGATGTTTATCTGGGCCGCGATGGGGCCGCCGATGAGCGGGATGAAGTTGACGATGTAGGAGCCACCGCCGACGACGTACTGCACGGTCGGGGTGATGGCGGCGTAGATGTCCTGACCGATGCCAGC
>JAPLAO010000223.1 GCA_026393245.1 Mycobacterium sp.
ACGCCCGGCGCATGCATGTCGAGGATGAAGTAGGTCAGTCCCTTGTGCTTGGGGGTGTCGGTGTCGGTTCTGGCCAGCAGCAGTCCCCAGCGCGCCTTGTGGGCCAGGCTGGTCCAGACCTTCTGCCCGTTGATGATCCAATCGTCACCGTCGCGCACCGCGGAGGTGGCCAGCCCGGCAAGATCGGAACCGGCACCGGGTTCGGAGAACAACTGGCACCAGATGTCCTCGGTGGTGGCCAGCGGCCGCAGGAAGGACTTCCTGATGTCGTCGCTCTGGGCATGTTCGCGCACGGTCGGCGCTGCCATGCCGTAGCCCATCGGGTTGAGTCCGAGTGGCACCGGGCCGCCGGCACCCTGCAGCACGGCGTCGGCGACGGCCTGCAGTCCGCGGGAAACGCCGAGCCCGCCGAGGCCCTCGGGAAAGTGCACCCAGGACAGCCCGGCGTCGTAGCACGCGCCGAGGAATTCGGGCAGTGGGACTTCGTTGGGGTTGTGCTCGGCCACAACCTCCAGTGCCAGTTTGGTGACGTGGTCAGCGTCGAAAGCGGTGGTCATTCGGCAACGATAGAAAACCCCGCCGCGGTCGGTGCGGGCAGGTCGGTGTTGGCCTGCTGGTGCTACGCAGGCGGGACGTCGCCTACCGGTGGTGGCGGCGGCAGTGGTTCCGGTACCGGTGGTGGTTCCGGCGCCGGTGGCGGTGGAGGTGGCGGTGGTAGAGGTTCCGGCGCTGGCGCGGGCGGCGGGGGAGGCATTACCGGCACCGTGATCGGCGGCAGGCCCGGGATCTCGATGACGTTCACATCCGGTGGCGGGCCACCCTCGACCGGCGGAGCCTCCGGCGGTGGCGGTGGCGGTGGCGGTGGCGCCGCGTTGTAGTCGTTGTAGTCGTTGTAGCCCGGGTCGTACTGCGGCGCCCGGTACACCGGTGGTGGTGGTGCCGGGGCGATTCCGGTGCTGGTGTTGATCGTGATGATGGACCCGGGCAATACCTGTCCGGCCGGGGTGGTGCCAACCACGGAGCCCTTGTATGCGGTGTTATTCACCGCGGTCGGCTGATCGGATACCTGAAAGCCCGCGTCCCGTACGCGCTTTCGGGCGGCGTCGAGGTTCAGACCCACCACAGCGGGCACCGCTGCGCCAGGGGCGCCGTTGACGTAACGCGGATCGGTGGGCGGCAACACCACGGGTCCGAAGTTGGTGGCGATCGGGCTCATCGCCAGGAACCAGGTCTGGGCCGGTGATGTTCCGCCGTAAAGGTTTCCGCTGCCGCCGCACTTGCGCAGCGGGAATGCGCACAGCGCCGCGGGTTTAGGCGAGTCGTCGAAGACATAGTTCGCGGCGGCCAGTTGGTTGGTGTAGCCGAGGAATCCCGAGGACCGGTGCGACTCCGTGGTTCCGGTTTTGCCCGCCATCGGCAACCGCCAGCCGACGGATCCGGCAGCACCCACGGCAGTACCCATGGTGGTGTCCTTGGCCAGAGCGTTAGTCAGGGTGTTGGCCAATCCCTCGGGAACCACCTGCTCGCATTTCGCGGTCGGGACGTTGATCTCCTTGCCGCTGCGGTCCAGCACCTTCTCGATCGGTGTCGGCGGGCACCACATGCCGCCGGATGCCAGGGTGGCGCCGACATTGGACAGTTCCAGTGCGTTGAGTTCGAACGGGCCGAGCGTGAATGAGCCGATGTTCTCCCGCTTGACGTAATCGGCCAGGCTCTCGTCACTCTTCGGCACGTAGGCGCGTGCGGTCCCCGCGTCGGCGTAGGAACGCAGGCCGAGTCGCACGGCCATGTCGACAGTCCTGCCCACGCCGACCTGTTGGATCAGTTTGGCGAACGCGGTGTTGGGTGACAATGCCAAGGCATCGGTCATGCTGAGCGGGCTGCGGTAGCCGGCGGCATTTTTCACACACCAGGTCTTGGGCGGGCAGCCTTTGGTGTCGCTGTTGCCCAGTCCGCTGCCCTGAAATGTCGGGGGAACGTCGAGCAGTGCGTTGATGCCCATGCCCATGTCCAGCGCCGCGGCACTGGTGAAGATCTTGAAGATGGATCCGGCGCCATCGCCGACGAGGGTGAACGGCTGCGGTTGCACCGTCTGGCCGGCCTCGAGCTTGAGCCCGTAACTGCGGTTGTCGCCCATCGCCAGTACCCGGTGGGCGTCCTTGCCGGGCCGGATCACGCTCATCACGCTGGCCACGCTGTCCAGCGTGGGAGCGGCGACCGCGTTGATCGCCTGTTTGACGCTGTTCTGCACCTTCGGATCCAGTGTGGTCTTGATCAGATAGCCGTTATGCGAGACGTCTTCTTTGCTGATCCCCGCCCGCGCCAGATACTCCAGGGCGTAGTCGCAGAAGAAGGCCCGATCACCGGCGGCGATGCAGCCCTGCGGCAGCGTATTCGGTTGCGGCAGAACGCCTAACGGCTGATCCCGGGCGGCACGGAGTTCGTCGGCGTATCCGGGCAGATTCTCGATCATGGTGTCCAGAACCAGGTTGCGCCGATCCAGTGCTCCCTGCGGGTTGGTGTAGGGGTTCAGGGCGCTGGTCGACTGCACCAGACCGGCAAGCAGTGCGGACTGCTGCCAATTGAGCTGTGCGGCGTCGATTCCGAAGTAGGTACGCGCCGCATCCTGAATTCCGTAGGCGCCGTTGCCGAACGGGACCAGGTTGAGATAGCGGGTGAGGATCTCGGGCTTGGTCAGTGCCTTGTCCAGTGCCAGCGCCGTGCGGATCTCACGCAATTTGCGGGTGGGTGTGGTCTCCACCGCGGCCTGGCGTTCGTCGTCGGTCTGGGCATTGATCAGCAGGTTGAAGTTCTTGACGTATTGCTGCTCGATGGTCGAACCGCCGCGGGTGTCGCCGCCGCCTTTGAGAAATCCGGCCAGACCGGTCAGGGTGCCCTGCAGGTCGACACCGTTGTGATCGGCGAAGCGTTTGTCCTCGATGGACACAATGGCAAGTTTCATGGTGTCGGCGATTTGGTCGGTGCTGATCTCCCACCGCCGCTGGACATACAGCCACGCGATCGGGGTGCCGGCCGCATCCACCATCGTCGAGACCGCCGGGACCGCACCACCGACGATATCCGCCGAGCCCTGGGTGACCGATTCCGATGCGTGATTGCTCGCCATCCCGAGGCTGCCGACAACCGGGAACAGCAATCCCGCGGTCAGCACGCCGGCGAGCAGGCAGAACAGAGCCATTTTACGCAGGGTCGGCTTCGCCGGGGGGTACGCGTCCGACATTCCGGTCACATTAGGTGCTGGCGACTGAGACTTCCAACGTGGGATCGGTACCCCCCGGCGATGACGGTCGGCCGGAAGGTGACTCGCATGGCTGCGCCGGTGGTGTCAGCCGCGCCGAAGTCGCCGGATGAGCATCGCACCGGCACTGGCCGCGGCCAGACCGATCGCGATCGGAATGCGGGTGTACCGGCCACTGCGGGCCGGCGGCCCCGGCGGTGACACCGGGTGGCCAACTCCCCGGATCGGCGGTGGGGTGGCGGCGGGGGCGTCGTGCGGGGCGGTGTCAGTCGTAGGCGGCGCGGTCGTCGGTTCAGTCGGCGCAGTCCGGGGTGCGGCCTTTTTGGCGGGAGCCTTCTTCGCCAGAGCCTTTTTGGCCGGAGCCTTTTTGGCTGGGATCTTTTTTGCTGGAGCCTTTTTGGCGGGAGCCTTCCTGGGTGTTGCCTTCGCTGGCGGGCCGGGGTCGGATCCCTGGTCGGGCCGGTTCTGTGGATCTTCCATCACGCGCTCACTCTCCTGCCTTCTCGGTGGTGCTCGCCCGACCGGGGTTCACGACCGGCGACGCACCATCCACGCCGCAATACCAGCCACCAGAAAACCCGCACCAATGATGAACGGCCACAAAGAAATCCGCTGAGACTCCGCTGTGCCGGAAACCGAAGGACCGGGTACACCCGTGCTGGGCACCGTAACAGTGAACGACCATGAACCGGAGACGACATGCCCGTCGTCAGAGGTCACCCGATAGTTCACCGTGTACTTACCCGATGGGCCCAGTGGGCGCACGCCGACGCTTGCGACCGGCCCGCGAACCTCCGTGTCGCCCGATGACCACAGGTTGCCGTCAGGTCCGACCACTGTCATTGCGGCGAACGTCGTTTGTGGATCCTCGTTGAACGTCGCGCTGACCCGGTTTGGTCCGGCGCTCAGGGTTGCGTCGGCGCCCGGATCAGTAGCGATGAGAACGGTGTGCGCGGAGGCCGGGGCAGCACCGGTAATCGCGATGGTGGTGATCACCCACGCGACGGCCAGTATTCGGACGGCCAGTATTCGGAGAAGTCCCGCCACGCCTACAGCACACCGAGGCGGGCCAACAGGTCGGCTTCGATGCCGTCGAGTTGTTCGCTGATTGAGGTCTGGGCAGTTCGCCGACTCGGACCGGGCATGTTTTCCGCCGCCCTCACCGCGGCCGACAATGCGGTCAGCCGTTCCGTCATGGCAGCGACGAACTGAGTCGTCTCAGCGTCTGCTGACTTTTTGTCCACTAAGAGGCGCAGCGACGTCTCGGTGCCGGATATGCGGGCAGACAACCGCCCACCCGGACCCGAAAACTGACCCAGTGCGGTCAGCGGAACGCCGAGGCGGTCGGCACGCCGCTCATCGAAGGCACCGCGGCCACCGATCGCGAGCCGATAGGCGACCGGCACGACCACCGGTGCCAGTAGCCGGGAGACGGCAAGGGTGCGCCGGATCAGGCTAGGGGAGAGCAAGGCGCCCTCGCGTTTGGTGCGCAACTGGGTGGCCGCCACTTTCACCGCGGATCGGTCGCTGACGCGTTGAGCCTTCACCTGGGCCTTGATCGCCTTACCGTGTGAGCGCTCGGTGGCCTTGATCCGCTTGGTCTCGTTCTTGGCGGCGAGCTTGGCCTCCAGCTTGGCTTTGCTCTTCAGTGCGCGGGCCTCCGCGCGCTTGGTCGCACGGCTCTTCCGCTTGATGAACAGGCCCATGGCCGCTCCTTTTCGAATGGTCATCGGCGGTCGCCGAAACATGCTCGGCCACCGTTGTCCCAACACTATCGTCCGCGCCAAGCTTCGGTTTCACGACCTGCGGGTATGCCACAATTGACGTAACTCCGCAAACCCGGGCGCCCGACGGCACCCGCTCATGGCAAGGGATCTTCGTGAACCGGTCGCGACGGCGCGCCGCGGTGATCAGTTGGGTGATCACCGCAGGAGTGTTGTACGGCGGGATGGGGCTGGGCGTGGGACCGATCGGCGTGGCGCCCGCCGCGGCCGATCCGACCACGACTGAGCCCTCGGGCGGCACCAATGATGGTTCGCGAGCGCGCACCACGGGAAATACCGCAGCCGGATCCCCGCGCGTAGGTCGGCAGGCACTCGGCGTCGCCGCCGCCGACGCTGCGCCCCATCGCCGATATCCCCGTCGGGGCGCGGGGCGGGTGCTGCCCGGTGGTGTCCCGGCTGAGGGCACCGAGCCGGCCGAGTGGCCGTGGCCATGCCACATCATCTGGCGGGTGTGGCCGGTAGTACCTGTGCCCGACGCCGGGGCGCGCAGCAACAGCATCATTTTCGTTCTGGCTTCGCCGGGCCCGCCGGTTCCGCCCCGTGCCGTCCTGTCGGGTGCTGTCGACCCAGCGTCGCTGGAATTGCGCATCGCGCGCCGGCTTGGTCGCGCGCGGGACGTCTCAAACTCTGGACCGCCGCCGCCGGCCGTGGCGGAACCGCCCCGGTTCGACCGTTCGACGACGCCCGCCGCCGTCATTCCATTGGCCGGTCCCGCGCCGCCGGCCGCCCCGCCGCGGACCGAGGCCGGAGGGGGATCGCCGGAGGCGGGGCCGGCGGGGTATCCCGAATCTCTGCGAGACGCGGACTTCGCCGAGGTTGCGGTGGTGGCACTGCCGGGATTGGCCGGCATCCTCGGCATCACCGCGCTCGGGGGATTCCTTGGATATCGGCAGGCCAAGGTGGGCTATATCCTCCGAGCCGCCGGGTCCGCCCGGTTCCTGCAGTGACCGTTAGTCGGGTCGCCAAGGCGGTGAACGACACCCTCGACCTGGCGCCCCACCACGGCGAGGTCTCGCTGGCCGGTCTGGTGAGTGCCGTTGGCGACAGCCAGGGCCGGCCCATCGTGGTCAACACGGCCGAACTGCCGGCGGGCGTGTCAGGGCAATGGCGCCAATACGCCGATTACGACGAGTTCCTGATCCAGGACGGATTGCCGACCGCGGACCGCACCCTGGCCCACGAACTCGGGCATCTCGTGCTGGGCCACGATGGAATTCCGGTCACCGAGGTGGCCCGGGAAACCGTCGAAGTCGCCAGTGACGATCTGATCAGCTACATGCTCAACCAACGCACCGGCTGTATGGGCCCCGGCGGGGAGGATGTCGAGCAGGAGGCGGAGGACTTCGCCGCACTGCTGCTGTACCGGCTTGGCCGGTTGCCCAGCGACCGCGCCTCGATTGTCCAGATCCGCCTCGGAGAGGCGTTTGGTTGACCGTCTGGGTCATCGCCGGTCTGCTTGGGATGGCGACCGGTCTGCGGATCGGGTGGGCCATGGTGAACCGGCACTCGGTGGTCAGCAGCGCGATGATCGTCGCGCTGGGCAGCCTTGCCATCGTCGCCGCGCTCAGTTGGCCGCCGGTGACATCACTTGTCGACGCCGTCCAGGCCAATATCTCGGTCGGATTGATCCAGGTGGCGTTGATCGCGTCGGCGGCCGGCAGTTGCGTGATGATTACCTCCGTGGCCTCCACCCGACACCCGTCGGTCACCCGCCGTCTCGCCGTCATCCAGTACTGCGTGGCGGCGCTGATCGCGGTTGTCACCCTGGTGCTGTTCTCCACCGCAAAGCGCCAGCCCGAGATGACGCCCAAGGAGTACCTCGCCCGT
Organism: Mycobacterium sp.; assembly: GCA_026393245.1. Taxonomy (GTDB): domain Bacteria; phylum Actinomycetota; class Actinomycetes; order Mycobacteriales; family Mycobacteriaceae; genus Mycobacterium. Next base: position 6,871 of record JAPLAO010000223.1, read on the forward strand.
AATCTCGGTTCAGGATCCACGGCCATGCACTGGCTGGTCCCGCTGCTTTATGTGCTGCTGGTGCTGACGTTGGCGTGCTGGGTGGGGATGCGGGTGGCAAATCCCAGCCGACGCGGCCGGGCGTTGTTCATCTTCACCGTTGGAATTGCGTTGATCGTCGCGGCCAGTGCCTTCTTCCTGATTCGTGCAGTCGGAAACACTGAACTTGTCGGGGTCGGCACTGCCGCCGCCCTGCTGATGTGCGCGATGGCGATCGTTGCGGCCGGATCGCTGCTACCGACGGTGGAGGATTGGTTCGGCGCTCGTCGGGAACTTCGTCTGATCGCGCCGTTGCGACGGGAATTGGGTCGACGCCATCCCGACATCGGTATCGGAGTGCGTCCCCGCGGTCCATTGGTTTTCCTTGTCGCAGAACAACTTTCGCTGATCTCCGACTCGCTGTATCTCGAGGCCAGTGCGGCTCATCCGGCGGCGCCCGGTGTGGTTTCGGATCCGCCGAGCGGTGTGACTCCGACCGATCGGGCGCTTGCCGTCGCACGATGGGTCCACGCCGGAACTGGCGCCGGAACTGGCGCCGGAACTGGCGCCGGAACTGGCGCCGGAACTGGCGCCGGACCCGACGGCTTCCACTGGCGCCGGAACTGGCGCCGGACCCGACGGCTTCCCCGGCCGGGGTTGGCTCCGCCAGCCGACGAGTTACTCCGATCGGGAGTGGATTCTGGAAATCGCACGGCAGTACCGTGCCCTGGACCGGAGCGCCGCAGCGCCCAGAGGCGGCAACGGCGACGACGCAGGACTCTCCGCGGACGGCGCTAACGCCGCCGGGGGCTAACGCCGGAGGCCCAAGGCGGCCCCGCTGTCGGCGCCGGGAGGTCTCAGCGGCGCCGTTAGCGGCGCCGGCGACTAAGCGTCGAGTTGCTCTCGGCGGCGTAACTCGTCGACCTTCTCGGCAACGTCGCGTTGCGCCTCCGGGGACAGACCGACGGTGCGCGCGGCGATCCGACGAACTCCGTCGTCGCGCATGCTGGCTAGGAAGTTCAACTCCTTGTCCAACTTCTCGTAGTAATCATCGTCGGTGAAGAATTCCGGCTTGATGCGGAAGAAGTTGGCAAGCGCCGTCATGGTGGTCGCCGACGGGTTCGTTCGATTGCCCGAACGCAGCTGCGAAAGGTAGGGCGCGGACATGGTCACGCCCTCCGATTTCAGTGCGGCGATCACTTCCGCGGAGGTGTGCGCCCCCCGACCCGGCGGGTAGACCGTGTCGAACAGGCGATTCAGCCGCGCTGAGAACGTTGTACTCATCGAAAACCTCCAGAGACGAACAAGGAGCTTCTAAGACCCTCTACGTGTTTGCTGATCAATGTAGCGGCAAGGTAACCAAATCGCCAAGCGCAAACGCTGGCCGACCCCAATTTCAGGTCGTCGGACTGGGCGAGGGCAAACCTTCGGGGATTGCGGCGGCGGACGCCGAACTGCAAAAACTGTGCTAAAGCTGAGAGAAATCGACGATCAGTGGAGGATGGATCGGCGACGCGACATCCACGAAATCGGTTTCTATGCAGGCGGAGCGAATTCGGCTGGCAACTGTTCCCTCCAGCGGCACCACCTCCTTGTTGGTTTGCTGAGAAATTGCAGTCGAAGCTAAGCCTGCTATCAGATTTACGATTACCCCCGGCTGGTCGGGTGGCGCGGGCCCACTCGCTACGAGGCGAGCAGCATGGCCAGGATCGCGGTGTCCGGATGGCTGATCGGGTCCACTCCGACGCGGCTGACCATACTCGTCACCGTGCCGTCGGCCTCTGCCTCCACCCAGGCGGCGCGATGCTCCAGGCCCAGATAGGGCAATCCGGGCAGCAGTACACATCCTGATGCGGCGCCCGAGCACTCTGGCAGGGACGGCGTCGTTTCCGAGGGCGGGTGAAGCAGGATCAGTGCGGGCGGTTGCTTGTCGGCGAAATAGCCCGGCGCGATCGCCGCCTGGCCGACAACCGTGCCCTCGGCCAAGACCAGACCCACGGTGCCGGGCGCAGGGACTTCCGGAAGTTCCTCGCGCACGCCAAAAATCGTTGTGGTGGAGAGCAGTCCTGGCACCGAGGCAACACGGACCGCGACCATGAGAAGCTGAGCCCACTCCTTGGTGGAGTTCGGCCAGCGGCCCGACACCACGAAACCCTTGAGGCACCCCCTGGAATGGAAGGGGGATATTTCCACCGCACGTCCTGAGTTGCTGTCCATCTCGACTCCTCGGATCGTTCGCTTTAGCATGAGCCTCCGAGTGCCGGCGCACAACAGGACACGACGGCGGATGTGTAAAGGCGCGAACGCTACGCAGGGGCGCCGCGCTGACGCGCGACGCCCCTGGTAGACGATCCATCAGCCGAAGATGAGCCCTTTGGTCTTCGTGGTCGCTGCTGCGAAGCGCTTTTGGACGTCCGCCCAATTCACTACGTTCCAGAAAGCCTTGACGTAGTCGGCCTTGACGTTCTTGTACTGGAGGTAGAAGGCGTGCTCCCACATATCCACCTGCAGCAACGGGATGATGCCCAGCGGCACGTTCGCCTGCTGGTCATAGAGTTGGAAAGTGAGCAGCCGGTCACCCAGACTGTCGTAGCCGAGTATCGCCCATCCCGAACCCTGCAGGCCGTTGGCGGCCGCGGTGAACTGCGCCCGGAACTTGTCGAATGAGCCGAATGCGTCGTCGATAGCTGCGGCCAGATCCCCGGTCGGCTTGTCTCCGCCGTTGGGGGTCAAGTTCTTCCACCAGATCGAGTGGTTGACGTGACCGCCGAGATGGAAGCCAAGGTTCTTCTCGTTGAGAAATATGGCGGCGTGATCGTCGTTGGCCCGCGCCTCTTCGAGTTTGGCGACGGCGGCATTGGCTCCCGCGACGTAGGCGGCGTGATGCTTGCTGTGGTGCAACTCGTTGATCTGGCCTGAGATGTGGGGCTCCAATGCGCCGTAGTCCCAGTCCAATTCGGGCAAGGTGTAGTCAGCCACGAAGTTCCTTCCTAGATATCTTGTGAGCAGCGGTCGACGAGCCACTGAACCACTCACATTGCTCTATGGCCGCGTACACCGCAAGAACGGTGCCGGTACTCAGGTTGCCGGCGCGCGCCCGGCGCCCGGTCGTCTCAGAACCGGTCGTCCCAGATCAGGTCGCCTCAGAACAGAATGACCAGCGCGAGGATACCCAGCAAGACCAGCGCGATGATTGCGGCCCGCATGGCGGCGACCTGATAGGACCGACTGCACGTCGTCGAACTCGCCCAGGGGGAAACCTGGGCGGCAGACGACTCAACCGGTTGGGACGCCATCAGAATGTCCCGGCCTTCGTGTTCAACTAACCATCCCCTCGTCGGCCAGTGAAATTTGTCACATCGATGAAGCGCGATCGCGATCATAGCCGCTGATTCGGCGGCGTTCAAAGAATCGCTTCCCGACGTAACCGCCGAAGCGACGACAGGGGTCATCGCGGGCCGCGGCTAAAGATCGGCGCGTCGTGCGGCGCGTCGCGGCCGCGGTGCGTACGGTTAGCCCGGCAATGCACTTCGCTCCCCGGTTCGGGCGCCTGTTAGTCAGCCACCTGAACAGTCGGCGAGTTATCCACAGACGGACCCGCCCCATGGCAAGCGGATGCCTGTTCAGAGGGGATTCACCGGGGCCGGCGGGTGTGCATAGACCTGTGGAAATTGTGGATAGGCCCGATATTGCTATGCGGTCGGCTGCATGAAATAGGCACTCTGTGCCGCAACGGCGCCCGATCGGTAGTGCGTGTCGGGACCGGTGCGCTGGCGTCCGCGGGCATGATCGAGGTGCTTCGTGCTGCGAGAGGGATCGACGGTGGCTGTGGACCGAATCAGACTCTTGGCGCGGCGGCTGCGCGCAGCCGACCGCGAGGCGGAGGCTACCGGCGCCGCCATCGACGACGTCTTCGGCCGGCTCGAGCAACACAGTGCCGATCGGCTTGAGTTATCACGGCAAATTTCCGCGCAGCTCGAAGGTCAGCGGCGAGAGATCGCTGCGATGCTGCACGCCGGGATGGACCGGCGTGACTTCCTGAGGTGCAGTGCCCTCTTCGGGGTTTCCGCAGCCGGGGTGGTTGCGGAACTGGGCGCCACCGCGCCGCACGCGAATGCGGCTACTGCACCGCGAGTGATCATCGTCGGAGCCGGGTTCGCAGGGCTGACTGCCGCCTACCGGATCTACAAGCTCAAAGGCTGGGTGCCTGCGGTCTATGAGGCGCAGACCCGAGTCGGTGGCCGCGCACGAACGATCCGCACTGGTGCCGGCGGCCAGTACACCGAGGCGGGTCCCTCAGGTATCAGTTCCAATGAGCCCACGATCAAGAACCTGGTGAGTGAACTGGGCCTGGGCCCACTAGTCGACACCTTCCTTAACGCCCCTAAGGCCGACGAGTTGTACTCCTTCGGCGGGACGAAGGTCCTCTGGAAAGCTCTGGCCGCGCCGGTCGCCGCCTTCTCCGCCCAGTGCGGCCGGGACTGGGCCAAAATCGGCAAGACGATCCCGACCTACGCAGCCTCCAATGCCTGGGCCAAAGCCAAGGACGCGCAATCTCTCGCGGCCTATATCGACGCGGCGATCTCTGACCGCAACGCGCGGGCCTACCTCAAGGCGAACTTCGCCCAGGAATACGGCGGGCCCGCCGAAGTCACGAGTTCGCTGCACGGCATCCTCGAGGAGGGGAGCTTCTGGGGCGCGGAGTCAGGCTATGACGAGCGCTACGCCGTTCCGGGCGGGAATGACACCTTGGCGACTGCCCTGGCCGCGCACCTGCCGGCTGGAACAGTGCGCCTGGGTCAGCAACTCGCGGCGATTCGACTCAACACCGACAAGTCCTACACGCTGACCTTCGCCAGCGGAGCAGCCAGGTCGGAGGTAGTAGCCGACCGCGTCGTCCTCGCCATTCCGCTGTCGATCCTCAAGACCGTTGACGTCACCCGCGCCGGCTTCTCGGCGGCGAAGATACGCGCGATCCAGGGCGAGAAGATGGGCACGAACGCCAAGCTGAACATCCAGTTCACCGGTCGTCCTTGGTCGGATCAGAAACAGAGTGGGGACTCGTCCTCGGACATGGTCACCGGAGCCACCTGGCAGGCGAGCTATCAAGCCAAGACGCCTGCATGGCTGCTTGCGCTCAATAACCGCGACTATGGCAGTGCGGCTGCCCACGGTCCGGCACCCGCGGCGGTCATCGCGGAAACCAACGCCGCGATCGACAAGCTGTGGACCGGCGCTAGCGCCAAGGGGATCAAAGGCCAGTTCTACCTCGACAACTGGCCGGCGGACCCCTGGGTGAAGGGCTCCTACGCCTTCTACGGAATCAATGGCTTCACCACGATCGGCGGCGCCGAAGCCGGACGTGAGGGTGGCGTCCACTTCGCCGGCGAACACACGGCGCCCTATTCCAAGCGCGGGACGATGGACGGAGCCGTCCAGTCCGGGGAACGGTGCGCTAAAGAAATTACGAGCTATTAGCTCGGTGGCAATTGCCTGCGGTCTGGCGGCGATCGTCGTCGGCTGGCGGTGCCCTGGCTAGGCTGGTGCGGTGATTCAGGTGTGCTCCCGGTGCGGGACACGGTGGAATGTGCGGGACAGCCGCCGGGTGTGGTGTCCTCGGTGTAACGGTCCACTGCTCGCGCCGTCGGTTGTGCCACCGCCGTATGCGGCGAGCAACCCCGCGGGTCGCTCGGCCGCTCGTGATCCGCGGCAACGTGTCGCGGCCAGGCTTCCCGCGGGCTACCGCTGGATCGCTGTGCGGCCCGGCCCGCCGCCACCGGCCCGATTCAATCGTCGACCGCTGGGGCCCACCCCCCGATATCGCAGTGTCCCGCGTTGGGGATTAATTGACCGCGTCGCGCCAAGCGCAACCACCGCACAACACCCGCTACGGCGACACGCATCGGCCACCGCGGTAAGGGCCACACTGCTGGCGGCGGCAGCGGTCTTCGGTCTCGCGGCGCTGGCCCATATCTTGCGGTACCTGCTCCTACTCATCAACCGCACCGTGCTACTGCCGCCATTGGTCGCCAATGGAACGCTGTTGATGGGCGTGTTGGTCAGCCTGGCAGCGATGGTTTCGGTAATCGTCACCGCCGCAGTCATGACCTCGTGGCTGATCGGACGCCGAGCCGAGGTGTTCGGCTACCTGGGTCACGACGATCCGCGATCGGAGTGGGAGTTGTGGGTCGGCTGCATGACGCCGGTGGTGAATCTGGTGTGGGCGCCAATCTTTCTGATCGAACTGGCCCGTGCGGAGCAGTCCCAGGCACGTCTGCGCGGACCGATCACGATGTGGTGGATCGGCTGGATCTTCTCGACGGCGATCTCAGCGTGGGCGATCTGGACCAGTTCAGCCACCGATGCCCAGGGGATCGCCGATAACACCGTCACGGTGATCATCGCCTACCTCGCGGGCCTTGCGATCCTGCTACTGCTGTGGCGGGTGTTCGACGGATTCGACCGCAAGTCGGTTCAACGCACCCTGCACCGCTGGGTTGTCGTGCCCCAGGATCAGCTCACCGTTGATCATGCGCCGGCGGATCAGATCGCCGCGGCCGACGCGAGTGACTCGCCCGTCGACGCAGTCGATGGTGATGACGGCGACTTGGTGTCGGCCGTTGAGTCTGGTCATCGGGAACCGGAAGCGTAGGACCATGTCGTCGGCCGCCGCACCGCACGGGCAGCACCCTCCCTTCGTTGTGGCCCACCGCGGCGCCTCGGCCGATCGTCCCGAACACACCCTGGCTGCCTATCAACTGGCCTTGGAAGAGGGTGCTGATGGGGTCGAATGCGATGTACGGCTCACCCTCGACGGTCACCTGGTCTGCGTGCACGATCGGCGGGTTGACCGGACCTCCACGGGCACCGGTCTGGTCAGTGATATGACACTGGCTGAACTCAAGCAATTCGATTGGGGCGCTGGACATACCAGTTGTCGACCCGAGGGTAATCTCGGCCATACCGACCTACTCACCCTTGATGAATTGCTGCGGCTGGTTCTCGATTGGAGCCGCCCAGTGAAGGTTTTCATCGAGACCAAACACCCGGTGCGCTACGGCGCTCTCGTCGAGAGCAAGGTGTTGGCGTTGCTGCACCGGTACGGTATCGCCTCGCCGGCTTCAGCGGATCTGTCCCGCGCTGTGGTGATGTCCTTTTCGGCGGCAGCGGTGTGGCGTATTCGTCGCGCGGCTCCCATGTTGCCCACCGTTCTACTCGGCGAGACCTCGCGCTATCTCGGTGGCGGTGCAGCGACGACAGTCGGTGCGACCGCGGTGGGTCCGTCCATCGCCACGTTGCGGGAACATCCCGATCTGGTCGACCGGGCTGCCGCGCAGGGTCGTGCGATGTACTGCTGGACCGTCGACCATTACGAGGATGTGGAGTTCTGCCGTGACATCGGGGTCGGTTGGATCGCCACTAACCATCCCGGCCGCACGAAGGCGTGGTTGCGCAACGGAGTGACCGGAGCGGGCAAGGGCTAGCGCCGAACTCACGGCTGGGCGTCGAGTACCTGCTGTGGGATGGGTGAATCGGTACGCAGTGCATCGAAGAGGGCGGTGGCGGCCCCGGTGTCCCAGATCAGGACCGAACCCGAGTCGTTTCCGGTGAATTCGCCGATCGGCACCGTGACGGTGTCCGGGGAACCACGCAGTGCCCAGCCCAGCCGGGCGAGATTCCACACATGTGTGTCCAGGTCGACCGTCAGTGCCGCCACCGCGGCGTGCGGGGCTGCGTACCAGCGCCACGGGTTGAGCCAGACGGCCGGATCGCCGGCGCGGCGCAGCAGGGCTGACATGAATTCGCGTTGGTGCAACATCCGATCCAGATCGGCCCGGGGGGTGGCGCGGCTTCGGACGTAGCCGAGGGCGTTTCGCCCGTCGAGCGTCTGGCAACCGGCCGCAAGGTCGATTCCGGCGAGTGGATCGTTGATCGGCTCCGGTGGACAGATCTCGACTCCGCCGAGCGAGTCGACGATCGCCCCGAACCCGCCGAAACCGATTTCCGCGTAGTGGTCGAGTCGAAGTCCGGTGGCCTGCTCGACGGTGTGCGCCAGCAGAGCGCCGCCGCCTTCGGCGAAGGCCGCGTTGATCTTGTCGGTGCCGTATCCGGGAATGTCCACATAGGAGTCGCGGGGAATCGAGACCATGGTCGCCGGTTGGTTCGAGCCAAGATGCGGGATGTGGACCAGCAGGATGGTGTCGGTGCGACTGCTGCCCAGGTCGCCACCGGTGGACAAATTGTCCTGCTGCTGCGGGCTCAGGTCTCCTCGGCCGTCGGAACCGACCAGCATCCAGTTGGTGCCACTCGCGGCGGCGGGCCGGTCGGGGTATTCGACGAATACCGGGATCCGCCGCAGCGATGACTCGACCCAGATCGTGATACCCAGAGCGGAAATCACCGCGACTAGGCCAAAGGCAATGGCGCCCAATCGAACTCGCCTACCCCAGCGGACTTTCTTCTTAGGTTTGCCTCGAGGAGGTTTCGGGGAACGCGCGGGCCCCTTCGCCGCTGCCGGCGGCCTTGGTGGTGTCGGCCTTGGTGGTGTCGACCTTGGTGGTGTTGGCCTTGGTGGTGTTGGCCTCGGTGGTGTCGACCTTGGTGGTGTTGGCCTCGGTGGTGTCGACCTTGGTGGTGTCGACCTTGGTGCCTTCGGCGGCGGTGCCGTTGGTCGCGCAGGTGGTGGTGGTGCCGGCTGTGCTGGTTGCAGAGACTGTGATTGCCGTGGCGACGATGACTGCCGCGTTGGCGGGACGGGCCATGCCGGCAGGGACGACTGGGGCGGCGTGGGCCGTCGCGGCGGCTGCGCGGGCCGTCCGGGAGTCGGGGGCGGCGGCTGCGGGGGCCGTCCGGGCGACTGGGGCGGCGGCGCGGGTTCACGCCGGATGAACTGCGCGGGTTCGCGCGGCGTCGGCGGGGGTTGGCCGACTCTCGGAATCCGATCAGTCGGCGGATCTTCGGCCGGTGGCCGCCCCCTGGTCATGAGAGCCAGCTGAGGTGGCCGGATAACAGTGCGTATCCGACGAACGCCACGGAGTCGATGATCCCGTGCGCGAGCACCAGCGGCCACAGTCGGCCGGTGCGGCACCAGGCGTAACCGAACACCAGGCCCATCACCACGTTGCCCAGTCCGGCCCCGAAGCCCTGATAGAGGTGGTAGACGCCGCGGAGGACGCCGGATGTCCAAACCGCTGAGGATTGCGTCAACCCCAATTGCCGCAGCCTGGTGATCAGGAAACCCACCACCACGACCTCTTCGGCGAAGCCGTTGGCAAATGCCGCCAGGATGAGCACGGGAATGCGCCACCACGAGCTGTTCAGGGCCGACGGCACGACCTCGGCGTTCATGCCCAGCGTTCGGGCCGCCAGATAGAACAGCAGCCCTGGGATGCCGATGAATGCCGCCAGAGCGATCCCGCCCAAAATGTCTGGGCGCCAACGTAACCGGCCGAGTCCGATGTCCGCCGGGCTGATTCCACTACGCCACAGCAGGTAAAGCGCCAGCGCGCCCCACGCCAACAGTTGTCCGACCGAGACCAGGTTGAGGCCCAGGTTGATCAGGTCGTAGCGGGACTGGTTCGGGTTGAGCCGCACTCGGTGGCCGGGAAGGCCGGAGAGAACCGCGTCCGCCAGTTGCAGGACCGCAATCATGGCGCTGACGCCGAACGTCACGGCCAGCATCACCGCGACCTCGACGCGCATGGCCCGCCGGTCGGCTTCACCGAACTCGCCGTGGGTGGCGCTCACCGAATCCACGGTAGCGGTCGGTCGACCCGGAGCGGACTCGCCGGGCTCCCAAGCCCGGACCCGATAAGGTTGCGATGTGGCTCGCATCGCCTACCTCGGACCAGAGGGAACGTTCACCGAAGCGGCGCTGCTGGAGATGACCGCCGCGGGCGTGGTGCCGGGTGGGGGCGAAATACACCCCGAACCGGCGGAGACAAACCAGTCTGCACTCGAGGCTGTCCGCTCCGGCGCCGCGGATTTCGCGTGTGTCCCGATTGAGAACTCGATCGAAGGAAGTGTGCTGCCCACCCTGGACAGCCTGGCTGTCGGATCGCCTTTGCAGATCTATGCAGAACTCACTCTCGACGTGTCCTTCAGCATCGTCACGCGCCCCGGCGTCAGCGCCGAACAGGTGCGAAGCGTGGCAGCGTTTCCGGTCGCCGCCGCCCAGGTGCGCCAGTGGCTGGCCGCCCATCTCCCGGGGGCCGAACTCGTAGCGGCGAATTCCAATGCGGCCGCAGCCCTCGACGTCGTCGCCGGCCGAGCCGATGCCGGGGTCAGCACCGCACTGGCGGCGCAACGCTATGGCTTGGCCACGCTTGCCGACGGTGTGGTCGATGAACCCAACGCCTGCACCCGTTTCGTGCTCGTCGGGCACCCCGGTCGCCCGCCCGCGCGCACCGGTGCCGACCGGACCTCGGTGGTGCTGCGGATCGACCACGCACCGGGGGTTCTGGTGTCGGCGATGAACGAGTTCGGCATTCGTGATATCGACCTGACCCGCATCGAATCCCGGCCCACTCGAACCAGCCTGGGTACGTATGTGTTCTTTCTCGATTGCGTAGGCCACATCGATGACAGCGCGGTGGCGGAGGCACTCAAGGCGCTGCACCGCCGTTGTGCTGATGTCCGCTATCTGGGGTCATGGCCGACCGGTGCCGCAGCCGGTGCGCTGCCACCGCACCTGGATGATGCCGACAGTTGGTTGGCCCGAATGCGCGACGGCAGGTCATGAGCGGGCGACTGATACTTGTTCGACACGGCCAGTCACTCGCAAATGTGGAACGACGTCTCGACACCAGACCGCCGGGCGCCGAACTCACCGACCTCGGCCGGGAGCAGGCACGTATCTTCGCCCGCTCCCGGCGTGATTTGCCCGGGCTCCTGCTGCATTCGACTGCTCGCCGTGCGGCGCAGACCGCGCACGAAATCAGTGCTGAATGTGCCGTGCTCCCAAGCGAAGTCGACGCGATATATGAAGTTCAGGCCGGCCATTTGGAGAATCGAAGCGACGACGACGCCATCGCGGAGTTCAACGGCGTCTATCAACGCTGGCTTGAGGGTGAACTCGACGTGGCCATGCCCGGCGGAGAGTGCGGCAACGATGTGCTCGACCGCTATCTGCCGGTGCTCTCCGGTCTACGGCTGCGGTATCTCGACGACGACGACTGGACCGGCGACATCGTCGTTGTCAGTCACGGCGCGGCCATTCGGCTTGCCTGCGCGTCGCTGGCCGGGGTCGACGGCAGTTTCGTCCTCGACCACCACCTGGCCAATACCGAGGCCGTGGTACTGGTGCCGATCACCGATGGCCGCTGGAGTTGCGTGCAATGGGGCTCGCGAACCCCGCCGTTCTACCCGGAACCGGATGTGCACCCGGTCGAGGATGCACTGCGTGCCCTGGACCCGATGGGTTGAGCGCCCTCAGATCGCCAGGCGACGCTCGCCGCGGTCGCCGCACTCGCATCCGATGGCTTCGCAGTCGACTTCCAGAGCGTGCATGAGCACCTCCGGATGCGCGCAGTCGGCTTCGGTGCACTGCCGATGCGCACCGTGATGGCGGATCAGGGTGCCGTGGCAGTGCGGTTGCCCGGACAGACATTCGCGGCACTCGTTCTCCGGAACTTTTCCTGCCGTGCCTTTTCCTGCTGTGCCTTTCAACACCATGCCTTTCACCACCATGACTGTTACTAACACTGCAGAGCGCAACGGCCCAGTTGCCGCGCCGTTCGTGGCAAGCCGCGCTGCGTTAGCACTGCGAACGAGTTGTCCCCGGTTATGGCGTTCTGTCCGGTCTGCGGCGCGGCCGCTCGGGCTTCCTCGCGATCCGCACGCCGCAAACGCCAGCAATCGTCACCCGTCCGGCAGGCGGAAACACCATGCAGCGACGTATAGTTGAGCAAGTTAGCCCGTATGAACGGGCCTAGAAAACAGGGGATTGAAACCATGATGTCAGCACGTTTGACCAGGCAGCTCGCACTCGCGGCGGGCGGGGTCGCTATTGTCGGTATGGGAGCACTTACGGCCTGTAGCACGTCAACGAAGGACAAGCCCACCGAAGCACCCTCGTCGCCGAGTTCGAGCGCTCCGGCCTCGCCGTCGCCCACCGAGAAGTCCGTAGGCCCCGGCGGGGCCAACTCCTTCTCGCCGACGGTCAAGGCTCGGCCGGCGCCCACGGGTCTGCCGGGCAACGTCATCACGGGCGGGTGAACCGGAACGGGTGATTTCGGCTGAATTGAGAAAGTAGCCGATGACGGCCCGATCTTTGCGGCGGACGGTGATCGCGGTACTACTTACCGCGATCACCGTCGCTGCTTTTCTGCTGCTGTCGCCGCGGGGGCCGTCAGCGTTGACTGCGGTTGACCGGATCACCGGTCCGTACGCGGGACTGCTCGATGACTCGACGGATCTCGGCCCGGCCCGCGGCGACCACGTGCAGGTGACTGCGGCGTTGCACGGCAGTGCCCGGCCGGGCGAATTGATTGGCTGGGCCCAACGCCATCACCTGTCGGTGCGCTGGCGGCCCGACGATCGCTGGGCGATCATCGACGGAGCCCCCGCGGTCGTGGCGCAGGCCTTCGGCGTCGACGTGCACGACTATCGCGGTCGGCGCGGGCAACTGTTCTACGCCTCGCCCCAGCAGCCGCCGGTTCCCAACCCCGTGCGCGCCGAGGTGGCCGAATTGGGTCGCATCCTCAGCTACACACCGCACCGCGAAGCTAAACCCCCGGTCATGCCTCTGGAGGTGCCGGCGCAAGGTCTCGCACCGGAGGCCCTATTGCGCACCTACAACATCGGGCCACTGCGGGACGGCGGTTACACCGGCAAGGGCGTCACTGCCATCGTGTTCGCGTTCGATGGTTTCGATCAGGCCGATCTGGATCTGTATTCGACGACGTTCAACCTGCCGAAGTTCAGCCCCGAGGTGGTCGGCGGTCAACCGCCGGCACGCCGTGGGGAAGCCACGATGGACCTCGAGGCCATCCATGCCATCGCGCCGGATGCCAAGAAGGTCCTCGTCAACGCCCGGCCGACCGTGGAGGGCGAGGGTTCCTACGAAAAGATCGCGGCGATGATGGAACAGGCCGACCGGGCGTATCCGGGTGCGGTGTGGAGTTTCTCCATCGGTTGGGGCTGCGACAAGCTGATCACCGCAGCGGATCTCGCACCGGCGCGTGCGGCGCTGACTAAAGCACTGGCGAATGGGACGACCGCATTTGATGCCAGTGGCGACCTCGCCGGTCTGGAATGCAAAGGCGGTCAGGAGTGGTCGGCCCCGCCCAGCGCCGACGACGTCGGCCTGGATGCGGTCGCATCGATACCGGAGATGACCAACGTCGGCGGAACCACGGTGTCGACCGACGCCACCGGCGCCTGGCTGGCCGAGCAGGCCTGGTTTGACGCGCCGCTGTCCCAGGGCACTGCGGGCGGGGTGTCGTCGTTGTTCGAGCGCCCCGACTGGCAGGCTGCGCTGGACCCAGGCCGGGGCGCCGGTAGGCGGCTCGCCCCGGACATCTCGGCGGTGGCCGACCCGTTCACCGGCGTGCGGATCGTGTTCAACCAACAGGAATTGGTCGGTGGTGGCACCTCGTTGTCGGCGCCCCTGTGGGCCGGGATGACCGCGGTGATGAACCAGTATCTCGTCGATAACGGAGGCCGGGGGATTGGTGATCTGAACCCGGTTCTCTACGAGATGGCCGAGGCGGCGCGACTGCCGGCGTTCCGTGACGTCGTGTTGGGCGGCAATGCCGTCGACGCGGCCGGGCCGGGTTATGACCTGGTGAGCGGATTGGGCACGCCCGACGTCAACAACCTGTCCAAGAACCTCCTCCTGGTCCAGAAATTGGTGCGGTGAGCATCGATCTGAACCCGGACGCGGTGCCCAGAACGCGGTGCCCCCGGTGCGCCAGCGACGTACCGGTCGGCGAATTCTGCGGGGTGTGCGGGTCGGACCTGACCGGTGGGCGGACCGGCGGGCGCCGATGGCTGCGGCTGGGCACCTTCGGTGCGGCACCCGGCGAGGCCGTACTGCGGCCGTATCTGTTCAGTTCGCTGTTCCCGCACCTGCCGAACCGGTCCAGGCGGCCATTCCGGATCATCCTGCTCCTCGGTGCGCTCGCACTGGTTGCCTTCGCGGTTGCGCGACTCCCGTCGGCCGGTATCGCCCTGGCGGCGCTGGGACTGCCACTGCTGTTCGGGCTCTATCTGCGCGCCTCCGGTGTCGGGCGGGATATCCCGCGGTCATTTCTGGTACTCGCCGCGACCCTCGGTGCCGCGTTGGGCGTTGGGTGGGTACTGGTGACCGGGCGACTGGTGTCGGCCTCCTACGGGTTGCCGATGTCCGCCGGTCTGGCTCTGCGCCACGAATTGCGCACGGGCATAGCCATTCCGACGGCCGCGATGATTCTGATGGTAGTACCGGTGATCGCGGTGCGACTGCTGGCGAGGTCTGCCCGCCGGCCGGCGGAGGCTCTTGACGGGTTCGTGATCGGCGCTCTCGGGGCGCTGGCGTTCAGCGCTGGGGCGACTCTGACCCGCTTGGCGCCGAGGTTCTTCGCCCCGGCGGCGGTCAGCGACGATAACGGGCCGTTCCTATTCGGCCGTCTTAGCGCCGGCTTGTTCGCCCACACCATGCCGTTGCGGAGTCTCCTGGTGGAATCCGGGTTGTGCGGGGTGACCGTTCCGATCACGGCCGCAGCCGCAGGCGGCATCGCCGGCATCCTGCTGTGGTTTCGTCACCCGGGGGCCGACAGCACCGAGGATCACCCGGGTCGGGTGCGCCTGGTCCTCGCTCTGCTCGCCGCATCCGCACTCGTGGTTCACACCGCGGTGGGAACCATCGACATGGTCGGATTGCCCGAGACCTGGATGATCGGCCTGCACCTGGTGATGACGCTCGCGGTGCTCCTGGCATTGCGCCTCGCGCTACAACTGGCGCTGTTGCACGAGGCCCACGATCCGATCGACGAGAGCCGACCACTGCTGTGCATCCACTGCGAGATGGTCGTGCCCGATATGGCGTTCTGCCCGGCCTGCGGTGTCGCCACCCGCGCGTCCTCGCGTGAGTCGCGTCGGGAGCGGCGGGGGCCCTTCCGGCCGCAGCGCCTCGAGACCGCCGGTCCGCCACCGGCGGGGGAGCAGTCCTATCCCGGCTACGCGCTTGGTTCGCAGACCTACATCGCGCCGGTGTTGCAACGTCCACGGCTGAATTGGCTGCTCGGCCG
>JAPLAO010000180.1 GCA_026393245.1 Mycobacterium sp.
CAAACCCGATGTCCCGATCGACGGGATCGCCGACTTCGGTGGCCGGGTCATGCGCCCAAACGACTGGGACGACTCCTATGACGTCCGCGGCAAACGAGTGGCGCTCATCGGAACCGGATCCAGCGGAGTGCAGATCGCCGGTGCGCTCGCCGGGGTCGCCGGCCAACTCGACGTGTATCAGCGCACGCCGGCCTGGGTGCTGCCAAAGGTGGACTTCGAGATGAGTGCCCGGATGCGCACTGTGCTGAAAGTGCCGGGTGTCCTGCCGGCGGTCGATGCCGCCGGACGCTGGATGATGGATCTGCTCTTGGTGGGGCCGATCTGCCACCTGCTGTCGAGACTGTCCGAGCGCACCCTGAAGCGGGTGATGCCGCTCTACGACGCGTACTGCCGCACGCTGTACCGCGGATTGCTGCGAGCAACCGTGCGCGACAAATCCATCCGGAGAAAACTGCTGCCCCGCTACGGCATCCTGGCCAAGCGCCCGGTGATCTCGAGTGCGTTCCTGCCCATCTTCAACCGGTCCGACACGGCCTTGGTCACCACGCCGATCGAGCGCATCACCGCGACCGGGGTGCGAACCACCGATGGGATTGACCATCCCGTCGACCTGATCGTCACGGCCACCGGCTACCAGTTGTGGACCGATCCGGAGACCTACCGGCCCGGGACCATCATCGGCCGGGACGGATTTGACCTCGCGGTGCAGTACCGCACCCACGGTCTGCAGAGCTACGCCGGCAGCGCCCACCCCGGCCTGCCGAACCGATGGGAGTTGGTCGGCCCGGTCGGCTTCGTCGGCTTCGCGTGGTTCGACTACTTGCAGACGGTCACCACCCACGCGGTCCGGGTCATCGCCGAGACCCGCCGTCGCGGGGCAGCGGCCGCCGAAGTCACGCCCGCCGCGTTCGATGAACGCAACCGCAAACTCGAGCGCCAGGGCCGAGCCATGCGGCTCTACTTCACTGAGTGCAATCCCGGGCTGAACACCTACTTCGTCAACTCCCTCGGACAGGCCGTGTACTACCGGCCCGAAACCATCGCCGCATCAAGGAGATTCAGCCGAACCTCCCCGCTGGAGGATTACGCATTCACGGCGCGGGCATTCACGGCGCAGCCAGCCCAGGCCACCCGGACGGTGTCTGTATGAGCGACTCGGCGCAGCGGCCGCTGGAAGGCAGAGTCGCCTACATCACCGGCGCCGCCCGCGGACAGGGCCGGGCGCACTGCGTCAGGTTGGGCCGCGCCGGGGCGAACATCGTGGCCATCGACGCCTGCGGTCCGGTCGGTGCGCACATCGGCTACCCGCCCGCACAGCCCGAGGATCTGGCCGAGACCGTTCGGTTGGTCGAGGACGAGGGCGCCAAGATCTCTGCCCACCCCGTCGACGTCCGCGACCTCGCCGGCCAACAGCGCGTGATCGCCAGTGCAATAGAGCAATTTGGCCGCCTCGATGTCGTGGTCGCCAACGCCGGCGTCATGAGTTGGGGCCGCGCCTGGGAGATTCCGGCCGAGCAGTGGCAGGAGATGATCGACATCAACCTGACCGGATTCTGGAACACGATCAAGGCGGCGGCACCGGCGATGATCGAGGCGGGCAATGGTGGGTCCATCATCGCGATCAGTTCGGCCGCGGGCATCAAGGCGGTACCCGGCGCAGGGCACTACAGCGCAAGCAAATTCGGCATCGTCGGGCTCACCAATTCGCTGGCAATCGAATTGGGCGAGTACGACATCCGGGTCAACTCGGTGCACACCTATGGTGTCGATACCCCACTGGGCAACGACCCGTCGCTATACACGACCTTCGAGAAGTATCCGCGGTATGCGTACAGCTTTTCGCCCGGTGCACTGGAAACGATGTCACTGACCCCACCCGAACAGGTCAGCGAGGTGGTGCTGTTCCTGGCCAGCGACGCCTCAGCGCTGATGACCGGCGCTCAGGTAGCAGCCGACAAGGGCTACCTCAAGATCTAGCTTGCTCCGAGGCTTTCCGCCGCAAGCGCCTTGGCCCACCGATAGTCGGCCTTACCGGCCGGCGAGCGCACCACGTGATCGGTGCGCACGAACGCCTTCGGCAACTTGTACTGCGCGATATGCGGGCGGCAGGCCTCGATCAGTTCCTCGTCGGTGGCGGTCTTCCCCTGCGCGAGTTGGACGATCGCGACCACCTCGCTGCCCCAGCGTTCCGAGGGACGGCCGGTGACGACGACGTCGTAGACGGCCGGGTGGCTGGCCACCGCGCGCTCGACCTCCTCGGCGAAGATCTTCTCCCCGCCGGAGTTGATGGTCACCGAATCGCGGCCGAGCAGTTCGATGCGGCCATCGGCCAGAAAGCGGGCCTTGTCGCCGGGGATCGAGAACCGCACGCCGTCGATGGTGGGGAAGGTGCGTGCGGTCTTCTCCGCATCGCCCAGGTAACCCAGTGGCACGAACACCCGTCGGGCGAGCCAGCCCTCGCCGTCGCCGGGGGACAGCACGTGGCTGAAATCGGTTGCCACGACGGTAGTGTCGGCCAGCGGAGTGAAGGTTGCGGTCTGCATATCGGCGCCCTTGGTCGCGATGCTGGTCATCTGCGCGCCCGACTCCGAGGCGCCGACGGCGTCGAGGATCATCAGGTTGGGCAGCACCATCAGTAGCCGGTCGCGAACCGTCGGGGACAGCGGCGCGCCACCGTTGGTCAGGGCCATCAGCCCGGACAGGTCGTAGTCACCCGTCTCGATCGCATCGACCAGGGGCCTTGCCATGGCGTCGCCGACCACCGGGATGCTCAGCACGCGTTCACGCGCGGCCAATTGCAGAATGGCATCGGCATCAAAACGCGTGACGTCATCGGGCACGGCGATCCAGCCGCCGGCGCTGATGGTGTTGAAGACACCCCACTGGGCGGCGCCGTGCATCAGCGGCGGGAGCACCAGGAACGACCGCACGCCGGGTGCGGCGTTCACCTGATCGATCAGATCCTGGTAGGTGTTCAACTCTGCGCCGCCGGTGAACGACCGGCCGCCCATGGCGGACATGAAGATGTCGTGCTGTCGCCACAGCACACCCTTGGGCATCCCGGTGGTGCCGCCGGTGTAGAGGATGTAGAGATCGTCGCCTCGGGCGGTGGGCATTCCGGTGGTGGGTTGTGCTGTGGCGGTGATGGATTCGTAGTCGACCGCACCGTCGAGCAGTGGATTGCCGGAATCGTCGGCGACCTGGATGAGCACCTGAAGATCAGGCAGCCGGTCTCGGATCGCGGCCACCTGCGGGGCGAACTCGGCGGCGTAGACCAGGGCTTTGGCTTGCGCATCGCCCAGCAGGTAGAGCAACTCCTCCTCGACGTAGCGGTAATTGACGTTGAACGGCGCGACCCGGGCGCGGTAGCCGGCCACCATGGCCTCGAGGTACTGGTTGCCGTTGCGCAGATACAAACCGAGGTGGTCCTGACCGGACTCGTGGCCCTGCAGCTGGTCGCGTTCGGTGTGACAACCCAGGCCCAGGGAGGCGAGGTAGTGCGCGACCCCGTCGATGCGGGCGTCCAGCTGTGCGTAAGTCAGCCGCAGATTCCGCCAGATCAGAGCGGTCTGATCCGGTAGTTCCGCGGCTACGGTGTGAAACACCGTGGACAGGTCGAAGTCGGCGCGATCGTTAGCCATGGCCACACTGTATTCGGCGCCAGGTCGGGGCTTACAGTGCTCAGGACTGCCGACTGAGACCAGGAGTGCCCGTGAGCACCGATCGCGCCCGTATCGACTTCCCATCCCGGATCGGGGTGTGGTGGGCCAGCGACAGTTGGTCGATGCCGGCCGCCCAGGAAGTGGCCCGGGAGATCGAGGCGCTTGGATACGGTTCGCTCTTTCTGCCCGAGGTCGGCCTGAAGGACGCCATGGTGGAGTCGGCGGCGTTTCTGGCCGCCACGGAGCGCCTCGTGGTGGGCACCGGCATCGCCAACATCCACGCTCGGATCGCCGGAACCGCCGAGGGCGGCGGCCGCACCCTGACCGCGTTGTACCCGGGCCGGTTCGTGCTGGGCCTCGGCGTCAGCCACGGGCCGCTGGTGCAGAACATGCTGGGCGGCACCTACGCCAAGCCGTTAGAAACCATGCGCACGTACCTGGACCGGATGGCGGCGCTGCCGGAAATGATCGAGCCGGGCTCGGGACGGCCCACCCGGCTGCTTGCGGCGTTGGGGCCCAAGATGATTGAGCTGTCCGGCACTCACGCCGACGGGGCGCATCCCTATCTGGTGACACCGGCACAGACCGCGACCACCCGGGCGATCCTCGGCCCGGATAAGTGGATCGTCTCCGAGCAGGCGGTGGTGGTCGGCCGGGACGTCGACGGCGACGACGCCGAGCAATTACGCCGGGCTCACCTGCACCTGCAGATCTATTCGGGCCTGCCGAACTACCGCAACTCCTGGCTGCGCCAGGGCTTCGACGAATCCGACTTCACGCCCGGCGGATCCGAACGGCTGGCCCGCGGCATCGTCGGCATGGGTTCGGTGCAGCAGGCCGCGGCCACGGTGACCGCGCACCTCGACGCCGGCGCCGATCATGTGGTGGTGCAGGTTCTCGGTGACGGCAACCCGGCCTGGGATCCGCGGCCGGCACTGCGCGAACTCGCCGGTGTGCTCGAGTTGTCCGGCGCTACCGCTTGAGCCAGGCGCGAACGGTGTCCAAGTCGCGGGTGTAGTTGTCGTACCACTCGTTGACGAAGATCGACGCCCCGCTGATCTTGTCGCCGCCCTGCCAGATCAGCCGGATCCGGATGAGGCCGCGGGTGTAGACGTCGACTCTGTCGTCGAGCGCCCGCCGCTGCCAGCCCTGCTGCTCGCTGGACTCGGCGAGGGCGGTGCGCTCATCGGTCGCAGTGGTCATGATGTCTCCCCGCGTTCGCGTCGGTCTCGGTGCGCCTCAAAGCTACTGCGCGACTCGCGGTCAGCCCCGTTGGGGGCGGGGTCGCTCCGGGGCGTGGAATCAGGGCGGAATCAGGGTGGAATCAGGCGCCGCGAGCGCGATGGACGAGATCGGCTGCGGCACCGCGTAATTCGGTGAATGACGACAGGGGTCTGCCGAAGCCGACCCTCGTGTAGGCATCCCCCCGCGGCGTGCTGACCTTAAGGTCAAGTCCGTAGCGGTCGATATCGGTGCACACGGCTGCGTCGGTGTCGGGGTAGCCGCCCAGAACCCGAGCCATATCGGCAAGTCCGGCGGCGTGGTCGGCGTTGAGGTGCTCGATCGCCCCGGCAGCCTGCGGCCGGATCGGATCCGGTACCGCGGCGGCGTACTCGGCACCGCTCGCCGAGTCCATCCGGCCGTACCCACCCACCCAGCGCACCCGATGGACACGCAGCACCCATACCGAGAAGTCGCTGTAGTCGATGTAGTACTTCGCCGCCGCGATCGCGGCCACGTGTGCCGCGCGGGCGGCTGCCAACTCGTCATCGACTGGACGTTCCGCGACACCGGCCAGGGTGATGCGGCCACTGGCCAACGGGTCGGAACCGGCGTCGGGTGCGACCACCGCCAGGCTGGCCCGCGGGTCGGCCGCCAGGTTGCGGCCATGTTCAGCCAGATGTGAGACACACAGCACCGGTGCGCCGTTCAGCAGTCCGTAGGTGACGAAGGACGCCCAGGGATCACCGGCGGAGGTCAGGCTGGCCATGGTGCCGATATTGGTCGAGGCGGAGATGCTGCGGGCCTCTTCGGCGGCCGACGGCCGGGTGGCGTCGACGATTTCGCAGAGCGGCGGTGGAATGCTCGGAGCGTCGCCGGGGTCGCCGTGATCAAGGGAAGTCACGACCGCGACGATACGCGGGTGCCCGGTACCGGGTTGGGGCTCCGGCGGTACCTTGTCAGCCATGACTGCCGACACCGGAACAGCAAGCTTCGCCGAGCAGGAACACGCCCGGCTGGAGGCAGAACTGGCCGACCTGCGCCGCCGCCGCGACGAGATGCGAGCCGAGTTGCAGCAGGGAGCCGAAACCGTGGGCGACAGCGGTGATGCCGCCGACGCGTTGCAGCGCGCAGAGGATTTGGCCGGGATCGAGGAACAGATCGGGCATGTCAGCTGGCTGTTGGCCGGCGGCAACACCAACGTCGAGGGGCAACTTCCCAATGGCACCGCGGTCACCCTGCGCTTCCCGGATGATGCCACCGACGTTCGCATGCGGGTGGTGAACTACATCGAGGAGACGCCGGCCGGTGCCGAGGATTCCACGCTGACCGCGGACAGCCCGTTGGGCCTGGCGCTGTTCGGGCATTCAGCCGGTGACCGGATCACCTATCAGACTCCGCGAGGTGAGCTGCAGGTGACGCTGCTCGCGATCGAGACACCCTGATGCGCGCGATCAGGGTCACCTCGCTCGATGGGCCGCAATCATTGGAACTCGCCGAGGTCGACGAACCGGCCGCCGACGGCGGGATCGTCGTCGATGTGCACGCCGCCGGGGTGGCGTTTCCCGATGCGCTGCTGACCCGCGGGCTCTATCAGTACCGGCCGGAATTGCCGTTCACCCTCGGCGCCGAACTGGCGGGGGTGGTGCGCTCGGCGCCCGATGGCGCGCAGGTGAAATCCGGCGATCGGGTTCTCGGGCTGACCATGATCGGCGGCGCCATGGCGGACACCGCGGTGCTCAGTGCCGATCGGGTGTTTCCGTTGCCGGACAACGTCAGCTTCGAGGCCGGCGCCGGCCTGTTGTTCAACGACCTGACGGTGTACTTCGCCCTGACTGTCCGGGGCAGGCTCGCCAGGGGCGAGACGGTGCTGGTGCACGGGGCTGCCGGCGGGATCGGAACATCGACGCTTCGGCTCGCGCCCGCGCTCGGGGCGAGCAGGGTGATCGCGGTCGTCAGCACCGAGGAGAAAAAGGATGTCGCACTCGCGGCCGGCGCCACCGATGTGGTGCTCGCCGACGGGTTCAAGGACGCCGTGGCGGAACTGACCGGCGGCAAGGGCGTCGATATCGTCATGGATCCGGTGGGAGGCGACCGGTTCACCGACTCGCTGCGCTCCCTGGCACCCGCCGGGCGACTGCTGGTCGTCGGATTCACCGGCGGGGAGATCCCCACGGTGAAGGTCAACCGTTTGCTGCTCAATAACGTCGACGTGGTCGGTGTCGGGTGGGGCGCCTGGACGATGACCCACCCCGGTGCGCTCGCCGAACAATGGGAAGGCCTTGCGGCACTGTTGAAATCGGGCAGGCTGGCCGTCCCGCAGCCCGATGTGTATCCGATCTCGCGTGCTGCCGAGGCGGTCGCGTCGCTGGAGAACCGCACCGCCAGAGGCAAAGTCGTGGTTCGCGTCCGCGACTGAGTTCGGTGAATCCACACCGGCCGCGGGAAGGCCTTCCTGGACTTGGTCCAGGAGGGCCCTGGATCGAATGGCTCCTGCTGCAGCGTTGGTACGCCGGTCGGGATCGGACACTGGAATCGGTACAGCCGCATGCGGTCCTGTCGGTGGCGGTCGGGGTGGAGATCGCCCTGATCGATGTGGCCTACACCGATGGCACCGCCGAGCGCTATCAGGTTGTGCTGCCGCCGGATTCGGTGGGCGACTGCGCGAGGGCGCTGCTGTCACTGATCGACTCAACGCCGGCGATCGGCGATCTGAGGTGTATCAGAGAGCCCGGCGTGGGGCTGCCCGTGGATGCCGAACCCAGGGTGATCGACGCCGAGCAGAGCAACACCAGTGTGGTGTTCGGCGAGCAGGCGATCCTCAAGTTCTTCCGCAGAGTGGCGTGCGGGGTCAATCCCGACATCGAACTCAATCGGGCTCTCGGCGCGGCCGGCAACCCGCATGTTGCCGGATTACTCGGCAGTTTCGAGACCACCGACGGCGGTGACCCGTGTCCGCTCGGCATGCTGAGTGTGTATTCCGCCGGCTCCGCCGACGGCTGGACGCTGGCTACCGCCGCCGACCGCGACGGCACGGACTTCGCCGGGGAGTGCCACCGACTGGGCGAAGCGGTTGCGTCCGTACACGCCACACTTGCCACCGAACTCGGAACCGCCTCCGCCACAATGCCGGTCGATCGGATGTATGAGCGCCTCGCGGCAGCAATCACCAGCGTTCCTGAGCTATCGGGGTATGCCTCTGCTATCGCAAACTGCTACGCCGCACTGGCAAACCACCTGATTGGCGTGCAACGCGTGCACGGCGACCTCCACCTCGGTCAGGTATTACGGACGCCGAAGGGCTGGGTGCTGATCGACTTCGAGGGTGAACCAGGTGTCCCACTTGCCATCCGGCGCAAACCGGATTCACCCCTGCGCGATGTTGCGGGCATGTTTCGGTCGTTCTCCTACGCCGCCGTGGATCCCGCTTCGGCACAACGCAATTGCGCGGCATTCTGCGAGGGTTACGCGCACCATTCTGGATCGGATCCGCGGGAGCAGGCTGCTGTACTCGCTGGTTACGAACTCGACAAGGCCGTCTACGAGGCGGCCTATGAGGCCCGGTACCGGCCGGAGTGGTTGCACCTGCCGTTGGGATCGATCACGCGATTGCTGGGGGAATAAGAACTGCCCCTAGGCCCTCTCTGAGGTGACTTTCTTCCCTAATGCGTCGCTACCACGCTGCGCAACAATTCACCCAACGTTTGAAAGAAAACACCTCCGTTGACACCGCTTTGGCAATCAGGGACGGGAGATTGATCACCGTGAAACTCCACGAACATGTTGGGATCGGGCCGCGCTACGGTCGCACCGGCCGGATGCCTGCCCACCGGGCGCCGTCCGCATCGCCGTCACCTCTGGACTCGAATGCCCGTCCCGTCTATGCCGGTGATGTGGGACCGGGAACCTGGGTCGTAGAGCTTGCGGGTCGGGCGGTGCCGGTGACGGCCCCTGTCGGTGCCGTCGCCGTCCTTGCCGGGTGCCTGTCCCCGCACGCCTACGTCACACCGGTTCAGGCGGTCGGCCCTGTTGCACCCGCAGCGTTGCGGTCCATCGCCTAGTAGGTTCCATCGCCTGGGCGCGGAGCACTGTCACGGCTCTGAAGGCAGCAGTCGTAGTGCCAATCGCGGGCATCGTTTGACCGCAGCCACCGCATATTTCTGTTGTGCAGGTGGTACCTCCGGCTCGCGAGATCCGCTCCGCGATATCGGATAGCCCCAGTCGTCTCGGTCCAGAAGTTCAGGCAGCAACTCGGTGCACAGCCCGCGCCCGTCGCATCGGGTCCAGTCGATGTGCAGCCTGCTCATGATGGCCATCCGCACAGAAAGCGTTCGGCGCCGTCGCGGTCGACCAGTCGGGCCGGCATGCCGAGAGCGCTCATCCATTCCGGTGCGCGGTGGCCGCGGATAATCGCCGCGGTACTGATCGTGTTGGCGATCAGGCAACTTCCCGCCGCGACGCTGACACTGCGCCACACCGGATCGACGGGCGCACCGGTTCGTGGATCGATGATGTGGTGCAGCGCGTGACCCGAGCGCCACCATCGTCGGCGCCGGGTACTCGATGTTGCCAAGCCGGCGTCGGTTCCTATCGTGACATGGCTTGCCGGGTCGAATTCGGTGTCCTGAACCAGGATTCGCCAACCCCCGTCCGGGGTGGGTCCGGCGGTGGCGATGTCGCCGCCGAGGTTGACGAGAACACCGCTGCCGGTCTGTTGGTGTACCAGGTGTGCGCACCGATCGGCGGCAACGGCTTTTGCGGTCGCGCCGAGGTCAAGCAGAACCCCCGCAGGAAGACGGACGCTGCTCCCGTCGAACTCGACGCATGTCCAGTCAGCCGGCACTGTCACCGACGCGAGTCGGGGCGTCACCGCGTCGATCTCGGCGAAGTCACGGTCATAGCCCAGCGCGATCATCGCCGACCCGACCGTCGGATCGACGTCACCATCGGTCAACCGCGCTGCGCTCAGAGCAGCGGTGATCAAGTCCGCGAGCACCGGGCTGACCGGCGTGCGGACACCGTCGGCACCGGCCAGAACCCAGATCTCCGAATCGGACCGAAAGCGCGACGCCGCGATCTCAATGGCATCGAGTTCGGAGTCGACCACCTGCCAGGCACGGGTCAACACAGTGCGGTCAGTCACCAGCAGATGCATCTCGGTGCTCCAGCGGTTCCACGCGTGCTCGCCGACGGATGTCCGCGTCGAAGTCATCGCCGGTGGCATGCGGGCCAGTGTGCACGGGTGTTCTTTGAGCGCTGAAAGAATTCCCGTGGCACGCTTGGAAACGTGCCCGAGATTGCGCCCGCCGTGCTCCTCGTCGAGGACGATCGCGCACTGAGTGCGATGTTGGTCGAGTTGTTCTCCGGCGAGGGCTACCGGGTGGACACCGCTTTCGACGGCCAGCAGGGTATGCATCTCGGATTGACCGGGAACTACGACGCGATGGTCCTCGACCGCGGCCTGCCGGTGATGGACGGTGCCGATCTGGTCGCGCTACTGCGGTCGCGGGGCATCGCCACGCCGGCGCTGATCCTGACCGCGCGCGGCTACGTCGAGGATCGAGTCGGGGGCTTGGATTCCGGTGCCCAGGATTATCTGGTCAAGCCGTTCGAGATTCCGGAGCTGCTAGCCCGGGTCCGAGCGCTGCTGCGCCGCAACGATGACGCGGCCACGGTTCTGCAGGCCGGGGGATTGCGGCTCGACCTGGTCACCCGGCGGGCAAGTGGTGCGACGCCCGAGGGCGAGGATGTGGAGCTGTCCGACCGCGAGGCAGCACTTCTGGCCACGCTCATGGGTGCGCCCGGTCGTGTGTTCAGCCGGGCTCAACTGCTCGACCGCGCGTTTGAGGGAGCCGAGTCCGACGGCACGATCGATCTTTATGTGCACTACCTCCGCCGCAAGCTCGGCAAGCAGGTGATCCGCACCGCTCACGGTTCGGGCTACCGGTTTGGTCTCGAATGACGCCGGCGGGCGACCTCAGCGTCGTCCGGCGGGCCGGCCGGATCGTCGCGATCCAGACCTCCCTGGCGTTGGCGGCGGTGCTGCTGCTGGTCGGTCTGGTGATCGCCACGGTGTTCGTGCGGGCGCAGAACAATCAGGTGACCGCTGAGCTGAATGAGGTCGCGATGACTGCAGATGATGTCGGCGATCCGCCGCCCGGGGTGGAACTGGTGTTGCGGGACAACGACGATTCAGTCGCGACCAGTGACGGCGGAGAGGCGGGCGTGCCGCTGCTGTCCGGGCCGGAGGGTTTCACCGACCTCAGCGATCACGATCGGCACTACCGGGCCCTGGTGGTGGACCGGCCCGAGGGCCGGGTGATAGCTCTGATGGATCTCGCCCCCTTCGGCGCGAGTCGGGGTCGGCTGCTCAGCGCTCTGGCGCTGGCCGAACTGGCGGGCATCCTCGCCTCGATCGGGGTGGTGGTGCTCTTCACCCGACGTTCGGTGCGGCCCCTGGCCCAGGCGCTGGCGTTGCAGCGCCGGTTCGTCGCCGACGCGTCCCATGAACTTCGGGCCCCGCTGACGGTGCTGCACACCAGGGCACAGCTGCTTGCCAATCGGGTCAGCTCAGGGGACCTGGCGGCGGCCCGCAAAGACGCCGATGCCCTCGTTGACGACACCCGCATCCTGGGCGGGATCGTCGACGATCTGCTGGCGTCGGCCACGATGACGGCGGGTACACCGGAGGCGGCGCGGGTCGATCTCGAAGCACTGGCGCGTTCGGTGTGCGACAGCATGGGGGTTTACGCCGGTTCACTCGGCGTGACATTGGGCTGCGACGTATCCGGTGCGGACGACATCGGCGGTGTCGATGTCATGGGGTCCGAGGCCGCGCTGCGGCGCGCTGTGACGGCACTGATCGACAATGCCCTTGGTCATGAACACAGCGGCGGCACAGTGCAATTGCGGGTGTACCGCGATGGACAACAGGTGATCGCCTCAGTCGCCGACGATGGTGAGGGCATCGATCCCGACGTGATGCCGACGCTGTTCAACAGGTTCTCGCACGGCGCAGCCCACACCACCCGGGCCGCTCGCGAGTCTTACGGCATCGGTCTGGCACTGGTGCGGGAAATCGTGCAGGCGCACGGCGGTGACATCCGGGTGTCGTCAATACCGGGCCGCGGTGCCACGTTCACCATGACGCTGCTGGCCGCCCCGCCCCGCCTAAACTGAGTCCCGTGAAGGGTGTAGCCGCCGGATTGTTCGCCGCGGTGGTGGCACTGGCGGGGTGTGGATCGTCGACGCCGTCTCCGGCGACACCGGCCGCTGGAAAACTCATCGTGTTCGCCGCGGCATCACTGAAGAAGGCGTTCACCGAAATTGGTGAACAGTTCACGACCGATAACCCCGGTAGCGACGTGGAGTTCGCCTTCGCCGGCTCAGCCGATCTGGCGACGCAGTTGACTCAGGGAGCACCCGCGGACGTGTTTGCAGCCGCTGACGCTACGAACATGGGCAGGGTGGACCGGGCCGGGTTGCTGGCCGGTACCGCGGTGAGCTTCGCCTCCAACACGCTGACCATCGTGGTGGCGCCGGGTAATCCGAAGAAGGTCACCTCTTTCCAGGATCTGACGCAGCCGGGTCTGTTGGTGGTGGTCTGCGCACCGCAGGTGCCGTGCGGGTCGGCGACACAGAAGGTGGAACAGGCGATCGGCGTGAGTTTGGATCCGGTCAGCGAGGAATCTCAGGTCACCGATGTGCTCAACAAGGTGCTCACCGGGCAGGCCGACGCGGGTGTCGTCTACGCCACCGACGCCCAAGGTGCCGGTGACAAGGCGACCGCCGTCGCCTTCCCGGAGGCGGCGGAAGCGGTCAACACCTATCCGATCGGCATTCTTAGTCAGGCGACCGATCCCGGGGTGGCCCGTAAGTTCGTCGACCTTGTCACCGGCGATGCGGGCCAGAAGATCTTGGCCGCGGCGGGTTTCGGCCCACCCTGAGTCGGGCCGTCGAGGATCGCACCGATCTGTCGGTGACCTGCATTACGGTGGGCGACGATGGCCTTACACATTCACCGCGCGGAGCGCACCGACGTCCTCGCGGATGGACTGGGCGCGCTACTGGCCACGCCCCCGGCTGACCCGTTCGCCCAGGATCTCGTGGTGGTTCCGGCTCGCGGGGTGGAGCGCTGGCTCAGCCAGCGGCTGTCCCACATCCTGGGTCGTGGCACCGGTTCCGACGGCATCTGCGCGGGAGTGTCCTTCCGGTCGCCCGCCTCGCTGATCGCCGAGATCGCCGGCACCGGCCAGGACGACCCGTGGTCACCGGAGGCCATGACCTGGCCGCTGCTGGAGGTTATCGACGCCAGCCTCGACGAGCCGTGGTGTCGCACCCTGGCCGATCATCTCGGTCACTTCGCCGACGGCGAGGAGAGGGAGCTTCGCGCCGCCCGCCGCTACGCCGTGACCCGCCGGATCGCCGGTCTGTTCGCCTCCTACGCACGGCAGCGGCCGGGGCTGCCGGCCGACTGGTTGGCCGGCGACACCGCCGAGCTCACCGCCGATCTGGCCTGGCAGCCCCAACTGTGGCGCCGGCTCGTCGAGGTCATGGCGATTGACCCGCCGCATATTCGGCACGCGAAAACTGTTGCGCTGCTTCGGGAGTTGGGTGCTGGGTTGCCCGCCCGGCTGTCACTGTTCGGCCATACCCGGCTGCCCGCCACCGAAGTCGAGTTACTGGACGCGGTGGCCGCCCACCACGAACTGCACCTGTGGCTACCACACCCGAGCGCGCAGGCGTGGGCGGCTCTGGCCGATCTTCGCGGGGTCGTTGCGCGCCGCGACGACGACAGTCACCGCCGCATCACGCACCCGCTGCTGGCCACCCTCGGCCGCGATCTGCGGGAGTTGCAGCGCAGCCTGCCGGCTTCGGTTGAGACCGACGAGGCGTTGACGGGCTCCGGCAGCCATCCGGACACCCTGCTCGGTTGGCTGCAATCGGATATCTCCGCCAACGCCGTTCGGCCGCAGGGGCGTTCGCTGCGAACCGAGGACCGCTCGGTGCAGATTCACAGCTGCCACAGCCCGGCCCGACAGGTCGACGTGCTGCGCGAGGTACTGCTGGGCCTGCTCGTCGACGACGAGACCCTGGAGCCGCGCGACATCCTGGTGATGTGCCCGGATATCGAGCGGTACGCACCATTGATCGCCGCGGACTTCGGACTCGGCGACGTGGTGTCCGACGGCCACCCCGCGCATCGGCTGCGAGTCCGGTTGGCCGACCGCTCGCTGGTTCAGACCAATCCGCTGCTGCAGGTCGCCGCCCAACTCCTCAGCCTGGCCGGCAGCCGGGTGACCGCCACCGAGGTGTTGAACCTCGCCCAGTCCGCCCCGGTCCGGGATCGGTTCGGCTTCACCGACGACGACCTCGAGGACATCACCCGGTGGGTTCGGGAGGCGAACATCCGGTGGGGTTTCGATCAGGAGCACCGGACGCCGTACGGCGTGGACTTCGTCCACAACACCTGGCGCTTCGGCCTCGACCGGGTGCTGGCCGGGGTGGCACTGTCCGATGATTCCCCCGGTTGGATCGGCAACACCCTTCCACTGGACGATGTCGGCTCCAACAGCGTCGAACTCACCGGCCGCCTCACCGAGTACGTCGAGAGGTTGCGGCGCGCCGTGGATTCCCTCACCGGCACCCGAGGGTTGCGGGACTGGCTCGGCTCGCTGGCGGAGGCCATTCGGCTGATCACCCGGGTCGGCGATGCTGACGCCTGGCAGATCAGCCAATTGGAGCGCGAATTCAACGAGGTCCTCGAACGCGCCGGGTCCCGTCGCGACACCATGCTGCGACTGCCGGACATCCACTCGCTGCTGCGGCAGCACCTCGCCGGCCGTCCCACCCGGGCCAACTTTCGCACCGGAACACTGACGGTCTGCACCATGGTCCCGATGCGCTCGGTACCGCACCGGGTGGTGTGTCTGGTCGGACTCGATGACACCGTGTTCCCGCGGATCGGGGTGGCCGACGGCGACGATGCCCTGGCGCGTGAGTCGATGACCGGCGAACGTGACGTCCGTTCCGAGGATCGCCAACTGCTGCTCGACGCAATCGGGGCGGCCACCGAAACCCTGGTGGTTACCTACACCGGCGCCAACGATTACACCGGCCAGCCATGCCCGCCGGCGGTTCCGGTGGCGGAGTTGCTGGATGCCCTCGA
>JAPLAO010000040.1 GCA_026393245.1 Mycobacterium sp.
CGGCACCATCACCAATCCGCCGCTCGTGGATGAGGCCCGACGCATTGTGGTGGGGTATGACTCGGCGAATCGGGTAATCCGGGCCTGGTCGTTCGATCGCGGGCTGAAACCGCTTTGGCGCAGGGACGATTTCGGCGCCGCAAGCCACATGATCTGCCTGCCCGACAGCGGTCAGATCGTGACCAACGACTTCGGCCGCGGCGGCGAACACGTGGTGGTGCTTGATATCGAGACCGGCGCTGAAAAGGGCCGCGCACGTATCGGGGGATTCACCCAGGGTGTGGTGTTTCCGTCGCCGGGATGGTCGCGGGATATCTACTGGAGCGCGATGAGCCGATTCGGGCGGGTTTTCGTCGGCTGACGGTAGTGTCGGAATCCCGATGGGGAGTGGCAGATGAGTCGTTGGATCGTGAGCACCCTCCCGCCCTGGCTGCTGCTGATGGTTCTCATCGTCGTCATCTCCGGCGGATCCGTTGTGGCGGCGGTTGCAATCCGGAAGCGCTTCCCGCGGATCACCCAGGACGAACACAACGACGCCCTGAGGTTCGGCTATGGCGTGATCGGATTCGTCTACGCGTTCTTCATCGGATTCGTGGTCTCGGCGATGTGGGGGCAAGTCAACGATGCCGACACCCTGTTACGCACCGAAGGCGCGGCCGGGGTGCAACTGGCCCGGGACGCCTCCGTCTTCGACCAGGCCGACGGCGACCGCATCCGCAAGAGCCTGCTCTCCTACGGGCGTGCCGCCGAAGCCGAGTGGCCCATGGTCGCCCGCGGCCAGTCACTGCCCGAGGCTGACCAGGCGCTGACGATGCTTTACCAGAGCTACCAGGAACTGATCCCGCGAACCGATATCCAGAAGTCTTTCCTGTCCACTTCACTGGCCAATCTCGACAAGCTCAGCCAGTCCCGCACCGAACGAATCATCGAGGGCACCAATGACGTCGGGCCCACCTGGCCGCTGTGGGCGGTCATCTTCCTGACCAGTGGGCTGGTCATGGGCTGCACGATCGTCTACGGCGTCGAGAAACCCGCCATGCACTATCCGATGGTGGCCATCGTCGGCGCGATGGTCGCGGCGAATCTGTTCCTGGTGCTGGAACTCTCGCATCCGTTCGTCGGTGATATCGCGACCTCCCCGGTGGCCCTCCAGATGGTCGTCGAGGCGTTGGACCCGGCGCCGTCTTAGGGGTTCTGGGGTGTCTCGGGGACAAAGCAGGGCAACTCTAGTAACGTCCCCCGGCAAGCGACCACAGCAAACCGACGAGGGATATCTTCGATGACGGATTCCGGTACCGATAACGCTGCTACGCCCGATGAGCAACCCAACCGGGGCGGATTATCGCGCCGCAAAATCCTCGGCGGCCTGGCCGCCGGTGTCGGCGTCGCGGCCGCTGGCGGCCTGGCTGCCGGCTGCGATTCAAAGGGTGGCAATAGCGCCGGCGGTGACGGCCCGCCCGGGTACGGCACCGGTATCAATGAGGGCTTCGACGGCAAGATCGAACTCGACGTCCGAGACTCGACGCCGGACTGGAAGCCGTTCGAGCTGAAGAAGGCGCCCGAGGGCGCGCCCAACATTCTGGTCGTGCTCTACGACGACACCGGGATGGCCACCTGGTCGCCCTACGGCGGACGCGTCAACATGCCGACCCTGCAAAAGCTGGCCGACAACGGTCTGATGTACACCCAGTGGCACACCACCGCGCTGTGCTCGCCCACCCGGTCCTGTTTCCTGACCGGGCGCAATCATCACGTCAACCGATTCGCCGCCATCACCGAGGGTTCCAACGGTTTCCCGGGCGCTGCCGCCCGAACCCCCGCGCAGTGCGCGACCACCAGCCAGGTGCTTCAGGACAACGGCTACAGCACGTTCTGGCTCGGCAAGAACCACAACGTCCCCGAAGAAGATGTCTCCAGCGGCGGTAGCAAGTCGGAGTGGCCGCTACAGAAGGGCTTTGACCGCTTCTACGGGTTTATCGGCGGGGAGACCAACCAGTGGTACCCCGACCTGGTCGAGGACAACCGCTTCGTCGAGCAGCCGTACAGTCCCGAAGAGGGGTATCACCTGTCGAAGGATCTGGCGGACAACGCGATTCGTATGTTGCGCGACCAGAAGTCGAGCAATCCGTCCAAGCCGTGGTACATGTGGTTCTGCCCGGGCGCCAATCATGCGCCGCACCAGGCGCCGCAGGAGTACATCGACAAGTACAAGGGCAAGTTCGACGACGGCTATGAGGCCTACCGCGAGTGGGTGCTGCCGCGGATGGTCGCCAAGGGTGTATTCCCCGAGGGCACCAAGATGACGCCGATCAACCCGTTGCCCGCGGATATTGCGAAATCGGTACCCAATGATGCGGTGCGGCCCTGGAATTCGCTCAATGCTGACGAGAAGAAGTTGTTCTCCCGGATGGCGGAGGTCTTCGCCGGATTCTCGGAGTACACCGATGCTCAGGTCGGGCGGATCATCGACTATCTGGAGCAGACCGGGCAGTTGGACAACACGATCGTCTTCTACTGTGCCGACAACGGTGCCTCCGGCGAGGGATCCCCCAACGGGTCGGTGAATGAGAACAAGTTCTTCAACGGCTATCCCGACGAGTTGAGCGAGAACATGAAGTACATCGACACCCTCGGCAGCCCGGACACCTACGAGCACTATCCGACCGGATGGGCGACGGCGTTCTCTACGCCGTTCCAGATGTTCAAGCGGTACAGTCAGTTCGCCGGCGGCACCTGCGACCCGATGGTGGTCTCCTGGCCCAAGGGCATCAAGGCCAGAGGTGAAGTGCGCCACCAGTTTCACCACGCCACCGATGTGGCGGCGACGGTTCTGGACGTGGCGGGCGTGGAGATGCCCAAGGAGTACAAGGGCATCAAGCAGTACCCGCTCAACGGGGTGTCGATGCGCTACAGCTTCGACGACCAGGAGGCGGCCACGACGCGCAAGCGGCAGTACTTCGCCATGCTGGGCACCCGCGGCATCTGGCAGGACGGCTGGAAGGCATCCTCGCTGCACGCGCCGATCAGCGGCCAGGGCAAATTCGACGAGGATAAGTGGGAGCTGTACCACGTCGAGGAGGACCGCTCGGAGTCGACCAACCTCGCCGAGCAGAACCCCGATAAGCTCAAAGAACTTATCGACGCCTGGTTCGAAGAGGCGAAGAACAATTTTGTGCTGCCGTTGGATGACCGGGTGGCGGTAGAACAACTCGCTAATCCACGCCCGCAGCCTGAACCGCCGCGGGACCGCTACCTCTACTACCCGGACACCGCGCCGGTGCCCGAGGGCGTGGCGGCCAGTGTGCGAGGCCGTTCATACAAGATCATCGCCAATGTCGACATGAAGCCGGATGCGCAGGGTGTGCTGTTCGCCCATGGTTCTCGGTTCGGTGGGCACTCGCTGTTCATCAAGGACGGACGGCTGCACTACGTCTACAACTTTTTGGGCATCAAGCCCGAGCAGGATTTCGTCTCCCCGCCGCTGTCGCCGGGCAAACACACCCTGGGTATGGAGTTCAAGCGGGAGAAGGCCGGCGAGCACGGAGAGTCGTTGGGTAAGACGGTTCTCTACGTCGACGGAAAGCCAGTCGCCGAAGGGCCGATGAAGGCGCAGATCGGCAAGTTCACGCTGTCCGGCGACGGTTTGTGCGTGGGCTATGACAGCGGCGACAACGTCTCCCAGCAATACAAAAACCCGGGCACGTTCACCGGTGGGGAGATCCAGGGCGTGGCTATCGACGTCAGCGAGAAGGCCTACCTCGACCTGCAGCTAGATGCCGCAGCCGCGTTCGAGGCGAACTAACCCGACCTCCAACAGGAAAGCGACCCATGACTGATACCGACGCAGCAGGAGATCCCACGCCCTCTGAACGTCAGGGAGTCTCTCGGCGTAAAATCCTCGGCGGCCTCGCCGCCGGGATGGGTGTCGCGGCCGCAGGCGGCCTGGCTGCCGGATGCGATTCGAAGGGTGGCAACAGCGCCGGCGGCGACGGCCCGCCCGGGTATGGCACCGGTATCAATGAGGGCTTCGACGGCAAGATCGAACTCGACGTCCGGGACTCGACGCCGGACTGGAAGCCGTTCGAACTGAAGAAGGCGCCCGAAGGCGCGCCGAACATTCTGGTGGTTCTCTACGACGACACCGGTCTGGCGGCTTGGTCACCCTACGGCGGGCGGATCGAGATGCCGGTCATGCAGCGGTTGGCCGACAACGGGTTGATGTACTCGCAGTGGCATACTACTGCGCTGTGCTCGCCGACCCGGTCGTGTTTTCTCACCGGACGAAGCCAGCATGTCAACCGCTCCGGGTCAATTACGGAGGGCTCCAATGGTTTTCCGGGCATGGCCGCCCGGCTGCCCGCACAGTGCGCCACCATCGGTCAGGTGCTGCAGGACAACGGTTACAGCACGTTCTGGCTCGGCAAGAACCACAACGTGCCCGAGGAGGACGTCTCCAGCGGCGGCAGCAAGTCGGAGTGGCCGCTGCAGAAGGGCTTCGACCGCTTCTACGGGTTCCTCGGCGGGGAGACCAACCAGTGGTATCCCGACCTCGTTGAGGACAACCGGTTCGTCGAACAGCCGTACAGCCCCGAAGAGGGCTACCACCTCTCCAAGGACCTCACCGACAACGCGATCCGGATGCTGCGCGACCAGAAGTCGTCAAACCCGTCCAAGCCCTGGTACATGTGGTTCTGCCCGGGAGCCAACCATGCCCCACATCAGGCCCCGCAGGAGTACATCGACAAGTACAAGGGCCGCTTCGACGACGGCTACGAGGCCTACCGGGACTGGGTTCTGCCACGGATGATCGAGAAGGGCGTGCTGCCCGAGGGTACCAAGATGACGCCGATCAACCCGCTGCCCGCCGATGTCGCGGCGGCCAATGACGCTGTGCGGCCTTGGGATTCGCTGAATGCCGATGAGAAGAAGTTGTTCTCCCGCCTTGCTGAGGTATACGCGGGATTCTCGGAGTACACCGACGCCCAGGTCGGTCGGATCATCGACTACCTGGAGCAGACCGGTCAGTTGGAGAACACCATCGTCTTCTACTGCGCCGATAACGGTGCCTCCGGCGAAGGCTCACCCAACGGGTCGGTGAATGAGAACAAGTTCTTCAACGGCTATCCCGACGAGTTGAGTGAGAACATGCAGTACATCGATAAACTCGGCAGCCCTGACACCTACGAGCACTATCCGACCGGATGGGCGACGGCCTTCTCGACCCCGTTCCAGATGTTCAAGCGGTATGCGCAGTTCGCCGGCGGCACCTGCGATCCGATGATCATCTCCTGGCCGAAGGGCATGAAGGCCAAAGGCCAAGTGCGCGATCAGTATCACCACGCCACCGATGTTGCTGCCACCGTTCTGGACGTCGCCGGACTCGAGATGCCCAAGGAATACAAGGGCATCAAGCAGTACCCGCTCAACGGGATCTCGATGCGCTATAGCTTCGATGACCCGAAGGCGCCGACGACGCGCAAGCGGCAGTACTTCGCCATGCTGGGAACCCGCGGCATCTGGCAGGACGGCTGGAAGGCCGCCGCACTGCACGCGCCGATCAGCAACCAGGGCCATTTCGATCAGGACCGCTGGGCGCTCTACCACGTCGCCGAGGACCGCTCGGAGTCCACCAACGTCGCCGATCAGTACCCCGACAAGCTCAAAGAGCTCATCAAAGCCTGGGACGAGGAAGCCAGAGACAACTTCGTCCTGCCTCTGGATGACCGCTCGGCCGTCGAACAGGCCGCCACCCCGCGGCCCCAGGCCGAACCACCGCGCAACCGCTATCTGTACTACCCGGATACCGCGCCGGTGCCCGAGGGCGTCGCGGTCAACATCCGGGGCAAGTCCTACAAGGTCGTCGGTACCGTCGATCTGGCGGCGAATGCTCAGGGCGTGATCTTTGCGCACGGCTCCCGGTTCGGTGGGCACACCTTGTTCATCAAAGATGGCCGCCTGCACTATGTCTACAACTTTCTCGGCATTAAGCCGGAGCAGGATTTCGTCTCCGGGCCACTGACGCCGGGCAAGCATGCACTCGGTATGGAATTCAAGCGTGAGAAGGCCGGCGAGTACGGCGAGTCACTGGGCACCACAACGCTTTTCGTCGATGGCAAGCCGGTGACCAGCGGACCGATGCGGGCCCAGGTCGGGAAGTTCACGTTGGCCGGCGATGGGTTGTGCGTGGGCTACGACAGTGGCGATAACGTCTCCCAGCAGTACAAGAACCCGGGCACGTTCACCGGCGGCACAATCCAGACCGTCGCCTTCGATGTCAGCGAGGACGCCTATGTCAACCTGCAACGGGACGCGGAAGCCGACTTCGCGACGGATTGATGACTGTGCGTTTGGAGGGTGGACTTGCCGGACCCCTCATCACCGGCAAGGCCACCCCCGAATCGCACAGTCCCGCCCTAGCCGGGCGAACGCGGAGTCTCCGCTGTGGGCACAGTGCGGCGTTTCGGAAGATTGAATCCGGCTTGATGCAATGGCATGGAATACCCCTGGTAACGAGCTGAAATCGAATTGCTCACCAGGGGCTGGGGAAAGCCTTGCGTGGATGAGTCTACAACCGCGGTGTGAGCCCGGGGGCGAACTTCATCGATCGGGCGTGCCGGAAAAGGCTAAATCTGCTCCGGTGCGAGGATCGCAGAGGTGTCGGCATTGTTGACCACCGCACGCGCGACATCGGCGAGACGTTGCTGAGTTTTGCGAGCGTGGGCCCGAAGCAACACGAACGCTCGGTCCATATCGATGGAACCGCGCTCGGCAAGTACGCCCTTGGCCTGTTCGATGATCACCCTGCTATTCAGGGCGCCCTGGAGTTGCTGGCTGGTCAGATGCGAGTGGGTCAGGGTTCGCTCGTGCAGTATCCCGACGGTAGCAACGTCGGCGAGGGCTTGGCCGACAGAAATATCGGTGGGCGACATGGCGCCGACCTCGGTCCGGAATAGGTTCAAGGCGCCCACACGCTCGTCGCGCAGCCGCAACGGCAGCGCTGACACCGACCGGAATTGGTACTCGGTGGCCTGTTTGGCGAAGGCCGGCCAGCGCTGCGACTCGAGATTCAAATCGTCGACCAGGACCTGTTGACCGGTGCCGTAGGCGACCAGGCATGGTCCGGCGTCGGCCTGCAATTGAAGTAGCTCGAGCAGCCTGATCTCCTCGCTGCTCGATGCGAGAACGTGAAGTTTGCCGTGAACGTCGCCGATCAGGAGACCGGCTGCGGCGATGGGTAGGAGGGCCATCGAGCTCTCGATGAGTTGCTGGGAGAGTTCGATGGGGTCGTAGTCGGCGACAAGCGTGTCAGCCAAGCCGACGAACGCTTGTGCCAAACGCCCGTAGTCATCCACGGAAATCCTCCTTTAAGAAATCGTCCCACACCCGAGGCGGTAGTGGGGCGGTTGGACGGCACATCATGGGTGTGCAGTGGTTTCGGAGGCGGTGGCGTCGCCCGAATCGGGGTCGAACCTCAGCCGCCGACCCACCACCTCGCCGGCAACGTCTCTGAGGGATTGGCGATTTCCGAATGCGAAGGCCTGAAGCCGAACGTAGGCAGACCGGGCGTCGATGCGAAGCTGTTCCATCAAAATCCCGGTGGCCTGATGGACTTCACGGGTGCCCAGTGGCTGATTCCACCACGGGCCCAGGGATTCCGGAATCCGGCCGTCCGGACCGACCGCGAGAAGGACCGTGGTGAGCAGTTCGGAGACTGCGACGGCATCGGCGAAATCGGGTCCATCAAGGAACTCCCCGGGGTCGCAGTAGAGATCCAACACACCTACCTTGATCGCGCCGACCTGCAGTGGAAGTGCATACATGGCTCCAATACCGGTCCCGGCGATCTCCGGGATGAACATCGGCCAGCGCCCATCGGCTTGCGTGAGGCTGACCAGCGAGACCGGACCGCCACTGGCCACGGCATCGAATCCGGGCCCCTGGCCCAGCGTGACCTGTGTCCACTCCACCTGCTCGGCGATCTGGTCGGTAGCGGAAAGCACTTCTGACGGATATCGCGATGGCGGCCCGCCGTACCGGCAGGGCCAGCACGCATGCGGCACATAGGCGTTCCGCGCCGCTGGCGTGATCGGGCACTCGTTCGACGGCGGCCAGGAACCTTGCCTTGGCGTCCATCGATTCGTCGTTGGTCATAGTCGCGATCCGCTACGTCCGGTTGTTCGATGCTGTCATCGGAACATCCCCGCCCCCCGGCTACTCCCGAATCAGTGAAATCCACTGAGTCGCAATAATTTGCAGTGCGGGAGCCGCGATAGAGCCTACGCGCTTCAGTTCTTGGACGTCTGCCCAGGGGTGAAACTCATCGGCGTTCGCGTGACGTTGATACGCGGGCCGTCGGAGTGAGTGGGTTCGACAGAGCGCGGCACCGGCGGTGGTGGGGGTGCATCCGCCGATGGCACCGGGCTCTGTGCCGGTGTCACTTCAGACTCTTGTGCCGGAGCCGTCGTCGGTGCTGGTGTCGCGTTGGCGATCTCGGTCGGGCGCGTTTCCGTCGCCGTGGGCGCCGGGTTGATACTTCTGAGTTGTGTGGTCTGGTTGAAGTCTGTCTTGCTGAGGGTCACGAGCAATACGGCGGCCACCACCAGGGCGGCAGCGGCCACCGTGATCACGGCGAGCAGCACCCGGGTATTTCGGTACCAGGGCGGTTTGGGGGCCGCCGTGGGCGCCTCATTCCAGTAGCGGGCCCAGCCCGGGCGGAGATCATCGGTGAACCATGCGCCGAGATCCTCATACGGCAGGGCCCCACGCTCGGTCATAGCAATCGATAGTAAACCGCATCCGCGCATGTCAGGGCGGGTTTGCCGAATCTGGTTTCGCTACTCGCGGGAGTGCTTTGGCCGGCGATCATCGACGGCCTCAAGATCGGGACGCTGCTGCTGAACCTCGCGCCACTGGGCGCGCTCTGGTTGATGACGGGTGGTTGGTGACGGGTTATGGCGCTGTCAGTGAGAGGACGCTGTCAGTTCGTCGATGAGGGCTTGGACGCGCACCTTGATCTCGTCGCGGATCGGACGAACCGCGTCGATACCCTTGCCCGCCGGATCGGGTAACTCCCAGTCGCGATAGCGCACTCCCGGGAACACCGGGCAGGTGTCCCCGCAGCCCATCGTGATGACCACGTCGGAGGTCTCGACCGCATCCGGGGTGAGGATCTTCGGCGACTGGGCCGAGATGTCGATACCGACTTCGGCCATTGCCGCCACGGCTGCCGGATTGATGCTCGCGGCCGGTGCGCTGCCGGCCGAGCGGACCTCAATCGCGTCACCGGCCAGATCGGTGAGGAACCCGGCGGCCATCTGCGAGCGGCCGGCATTGTGGATGCAGACGAACAACACACTGGGCATCATCATGACTCCCGCTGTGCCAGTGCCGGTTTCGAAGCGAATCGCTTACGCAATGCCAGCGCGACGTACACCAGGGCGACCAGAACCGGAACTTCGATCAGCGGACCGACGACACCGGCGAGCGCCTGACCGGAGGTGGCGCCGAAGGTGGCGATGGCGACGGCGATGGCGAGTTCGAAGTTATTGCCCGCGGAGGTGAACGCGAGGGTGGTGGTGCGCGCATAGCCGAGGCCAATGGCGGCGCCCAACGCGTAGCCGCTGCCCCACATGACCGCGAAGTACGCCAGCAAGGGCAGGGCGATTCGTGCCACGTCCCACGGGTGTGAGATGACTTGCTCGCCCTGTAGCGCGAACAGGATCACGATGGTGAACAGCAGTCCGTACAAGGCCCACGGCCCGATCCTGGGCAGGAACGTCGTCTCGTACCACGCACGGCCCCTGAGCCTTTCGCCGTAGCGGCGGGTCAGATAGCCGGCGACGAGTGGTATGCCGAGGAAGATGAGTACCGACTTGGCGATCTGCCAGGTCGAGAAGTCGATCGTCGTCTGCTTCAATCCCAGCCATCCCGGCAGCACCGTGAGGTAGAACCAGGCCAGCGCGGCGAAGAACAACACCTGAATGACGGAGTTGATCGCCACCAGAACGGCGGCGGCCTCGCGGTCGCCCAGGGCGAGGTCATTCCAGATGATCACCATCGCGATACACGGCGCCAGGCCCACGATGATGATCCCGGTGCGGTACTCCGGCAGATCAGGCAGGAAAGCCCACGCGAGAGTGAACATCAACGCCGGGCCGACGAACCAGACCAGGACCAGCGCGGTCATCAAGAGTTTGCGATCACCGGTGACCGAACCCAGTCGGTCGTAGCGGACCTTGGCCAGTACCGGGTACATCAT
This sequence comes from Mycobacterium sp., assembly GCA_026393245.1. Taxonomy (GTDB): domain Bacteria; phylum Actinomycetota; class Actinomycetes; order Mycobacteriales; family Mycobacteriaceae; genus Mycobacterium. The sequence goes on from JAPLAO010000040.1 coordinate 10,259, forward strand.
CACCAGCAGGCCCAGTGCGATCGGCAGCGAGACTCCGTCGACCTGGACCGCCGACACCACACCGGACAGTCCCGGGATCATTCGGCCGAGCAGCAGGCCGGCCGCCATCGCGATACCGATCCAGATCGGCAGGAAGCGGTCCAGGGTGGAGAGTCGGGCGAGGGTTCCCGAGGCGTCGTCGTGCACGGCCGTCTTGGTCATGCGGACGCCCCGACGGGTGTCGCCGCGTCGACTCCGGTACGCAACAGTGCTGACAACGCGGTGAGTGTTTCGGGCACCACCGCGTAGTACACCCACGATGCCCGGCGTTGCGACGTCAGCAACCCGGCGTCGCGCAGCACTTTGAGGTGATGTGACACCGTCGGCTGGGAGACCCCCACGCCCGAGGCGATATCGCAGACGCAGGCCTCGCCGCCGGCATGGCTGGCCACCAGGCTCAGCAGGTGCAGGCGCACGGGGTCGGATAGCGCTTTGAACTTGGCTGCCATGTCGCTGGCCGCCGCCATGGTCAGCGGTTCTGCCACCAACGGCGCCACCGGGCAGCAGGCCAGCCCGTCTGGGGTTTCTCGATTCGACATCTGTCTATATTGACAGGTATCGAAGCAGTCTGCGACGGGGGTATCGAACGGTCAGACCGCAACAACCTCCACGAGTCCTTCGAGACCCTGGAAGTCGGTGAGGTTGCGGGTGTACAGCAGGGCCGAGTGAGCGTGCGCGGTTGCGGCAATCAGCAGGTCCAAAGAGCGTGCGCGTGGTTGACGCCCGGCATTGACGACGGCGGCAGCAATCTGGCCATAACTGGCTGCAACAGCGTTATCCAGGGGTAGGGCGTCAAACGCGCGTTGGAGGACAAGCAGTCGGCGCAATCGCTCGGCACGGATGCTGTGCTCTTTCGCCACCAAGACACCGAAATGTATCTCCGCCAATGTGATTGAGCTGATGGCAAGCTCACCATCGAGGGCACCGATGTCGTTGGCCAGCACCACGCTGGTGTCCAGGACGGCTCTCACTTGCGAGTCCACGGGTCGCATACTTCGTGATCGACGGCTTCACGATCCTGTGCCCACGCGGGGTCGGCCGGCCCGGTAAAGAGTTCTGCTACCTCAGCCCATCGCCGCCAGGTATGCGGCGCCGCCGGAACCAGCCTCGCGGCGACACGACCGGCGACGGTGATCGTGATTTCTTCGCCATCCTCGATACGGCGGATCAATCCGGATGCATCTTGGCGCAACTCGCGCAATCCCACCGCTTTCACAAAGTCCCCGCCTTCATGACGCTAAGGTAGCACATGTGCTATCCGGGCGTGCAGACAGGATCCCCTGCTCGCGGGGGCTCGGGCTACGGCGTGACGGTGTAGCCGAGGTCGGCAAGGACACCGAGTTCGGTCGCGCTGATCACCCGGATGCCCAGGCCTGAACCGACCTGCGCGTTCATCAGCTTCCGGTTACCGCCGGCGAAGACGCGATCGTTGAGGTGCGACAGTGAACTGCCTGATGCCCAGGGGCTTGGCGTGTACAGCGGAATGACTCGCCCGTAGGCCGCAACGGCGTCGGGCCCGCCGAAGAAGACGCCGGCACTGCCGCCCGTCAGATTCGCGTCGTAGGCGGTGTTCCAGGTGAAGTCGCTACCGATCAGCTTCGCGCCGGACGAATCCACCAGGAAGCTGTCGAACACTGTCCAACTCGTTCCGCCGTTCGCCCCGGGCGCGTCCACATAGGACAGGAATCCTAGGGTGTGCAGCAGCTCGTGCATCGCCACGGACTCGATGTCGTACTGGCCGTAGGCCACCGAGTCGCCGGCGACCCAGGGCTGGGCGAAGTTCCAGGTGATCTCGCCGTCGGCGGCCGAACCGTTGGAGTCGACGCGGGTGAGGATTTTGTTCTGAACCACCGTCGGCAGGAAGCCGGCGTCGGCGCTGATGAAATCGCTGCCCGCGGTCGCCAGCGTCGCAGACAGCAGGTTGTACTCCCCGGTGACGTCGAAGGTGACGATAACCGGTGTGCTCAGCACGATGTGCGATGCGATCGCGCCGGCGGCCGCCTCCAGCGAACTACGCGCCGCGGGTGACCAGTACTGCGATCCGCTGCCGTAGAAGAACTGGAACTGCAGCAGCGACGCCGCGGCCGCGGCACCCTGCCTGACCACGACATTCGCCGACGTGCTCGGGGCGCGGAATAGGTCGAGCAGGTTGATGTGGAGCCCGGTGTCCGCGGCGGCGACGGTGAAGGTGTCGGTGCCGGTGAAATCCTGGCCGGGCGTGTACGTGTAGCTGCCGCCTGAACCGATCACCACGCTGCCGTGCTGTGGATTGCTGGGGATGCTGAAGAGGATCGGATCCGTTTCGGGGTCGACCGCGCCCAGGTCGCCGGTGATCAGTCCCTGGCTCTGTCCGGTGATCTGCACCGGACTCATCGACGGTGCCTGGTTGAAGAAGGTGCGCCGCACCAGCAGCGCGATTCCCTCGACGAACCCCTGGATCGGGGACAGCAGTTCCGACAGGAGGTCGTTCGCCGACGTGGTGGCGGCGCCGGTGAACGGTGTGGCCAAGGCGCTGACGGCTGCGGCCGCACGAGGTGCGCGGCGGAAAACAGTTGGCGCCGTGGGGTTTTCGGTAGCAGCTACGGTTGTCGAACTCGACGCTGGTGCAGCCGTCGGAGTGCTGATCGATTCAGCGGACCCGGTTTGGTCGAACCCTGTTTGATCAGACCCTGCCGAGGCAACCGGTGTTGGAACACGACCGTCAGTAGTGGGCGGTGTCAGCGATGCGGTATCGGGGGATGCCGCGCGGGTGCGGTTCGGCTTGACCGTCGGCCGGACCGCGGACGGTGCTGTGACCGCTCGGGCGCCTGCCGGTGCTGTGACCGCTCGGGCGGCTGCCGGCCTGCTCGCCGCAACCGGGGCTCGGCGGTCTGCGGCCACCCTGCCCGCAGAGTCGGCGCCGCGCACCGACCGGCGTGGCGTCGAACTCTTCGGCGGCGCCGGGGCGGCACTCTCGGTGACCGCCGGTTCGGGGGATCGGGTCGCGGCGTCGTCCGCCAGCGCGACACCCTGGGGAACCGCCAGCGACAAGCCGACCGCGACCGCGATTTGTGCTGAATCTTCAAACTTATCGGGCCAGCAACTCCAGCGTCAACACGACCACGCCGTGCGAGCAGGTTTTCGTTGGGTTTCCAGCTAAGCCGGTAAAAGGCAATCTGTTTGCCTTCCGCACAACTAGATTTTGCATTAGGGGGCTACGGTGCGACATCCCGGAGAAAGCGAAGGCGGAAATGGCAACTGATAAACCGATGCAACTCGGCATGGTGGGACTCGGCCGAATGGGGGCCAACCTGGTCCGCAGGCTGATGCGTGACGGACATCGCTGCGTCGTCTACGACGTCGACCCCGATGCGGTGAAGGCTCTCGAGGCCGAGGGCGCCACCGGTGCCAGCTCGCTACAGGACCTGGTGGCCAAGATGGACAAGCCACGCGCGATCTGGCTGATGCTCCCGGCAGCGATCGTGGACAAGATCATCGATGAGTTAAGCCCGCTGCTGGATGCCGACGACGTGCTGATCGATGGCGGCAACTCCTATTACCGCGATGACATCACCCGGGCAAAGCACCTGGCCGAGAGGAAGATTCACTACGTCGACTGCGGTACCAGCGGCGGGGTGTGGGGCCTGGACCGGGGCTACTGCCTGATGATCGGTGGCGAAACAGAAGTCGTGACCCGACTGGATCCGATCTTCAAAACCATCTCACCGGGGCTGGGCGACGTCGGGCGCACACCCGGCCGTACCCGCACCGACGGCACCGCCGAAGAGGGGTATCTGCACTGCGGCCCCAACGGTGCCGGCCACTTCGTGAAGATGGTTCACAACGGTATCGAGTACGGCATGATGGCCGCGATCGGCGAGGGCCTGAGCATCATCAAGCACGCCAACGCCGGCAGCGTGGGCCGCACTGCCGACGCCGAGACCGCACCCATGCGCGACCCCTGGGCCTACCAGTACGAGATCGACGTGGCTGAGGTGGCCGAGTTGTGGCGGCGCGGTTCGGTGGTCGGTTCCTGGCTCGTCGACCTCACCGCGTCGGCCCTGGCCCGATCGCCGGAACTGGCGGAATACAGCGGGCGGGTCTCGGATTCCGGCGAAGGACGCTGGACGGTGCTCGCCGCCGTCGACGAGGGTGTCCCGGCGTCGGTCATCACCACGGCGCTCTACCAGCGCTTCGAGTCCCGCGACCTGGGCGATTTCACGGCCAAGGTGCTCTCGGCGATGCGCAGCGAATTCGGCGGCCACAACGAAAAGGAATCGTGACCGCGGCCGCGTGAGCAGCGCCGAACAGGATCGCCTCGATGAGGTCAAGGCAGGGTCGGCGGACTGGCGGCGGTGGGGCACCTACCTGAGTGAGCGGGCATGGGGCACGGTCCGTGAGGACTACAGCGGCGACGGCGATGCGTGGTCGTACTTTCCGTTCGACCATGCCCGAAGCCGCGCCTACCGGTGGAATGAGGACGGTCTGGCCGGTTGGTGCGATCGGGATCAGATCCTCTGCATGGGCGTCGCGCTATGGAACGGCCGCGACGAGATCCTCAAGGAACGGCCCTACGGGCTGTCCAACGAGCAGGGCAACCACGGCGAGGATGTCAAGGACTACTGGTTCTACACCGACAATCTGCCCACGCACGCCTATGCGTCCATGGTCTACAAGTATCCGCAGGCGGCGTTTCCCTATGCCGATCTGCTGCAGACGAATCGGAACCGCGGCCAGGACGTCGGCGAGTATGAACTGTTCGATGCGTTGCGCGAAGAGTGGCTTGCGCAGCGGTATTTCGACGTCGCGGTGGAATACGCTAAGGCTTCCCCGGAAGACTTCTTCTGCCGCATCACGGTGACCAACCGCGGGCCGCAGGCGGCAACGATTCATGTGCTGCCACAGCTGTGGTATCGCAACACCTGGTCGTGGCAGTCCGGTGAGGTTGCACCGCGAATCACCAAGCGCCGCAATGATGTTGCCGCATTACGGCATCCGGAACTGGGGAAGCGGTGGTTTTCGGTGACGTCCTCGACCGGCGAGGTGCCCGAACTGTTGTTCTGTGAGAACGAGACCAACAACCGGTTGCTGTTCGGATCGGCCAACGTGAACTCGAGCGCCAAGGACGGGATCAACGACTACGTCGTGCACGGGAACGATTCGGCTGTCAGCGCGACCGAGGGCAGCAAGGTTGCCGCACACGCAGTAGCGGAACTTGCGGCGGGCGAGAGTTTCACGGTGACAGTACGGTTCGCGCCGGCGGAGCTTGCCCTGCCCTTTGACGATGCGGACACCGTGCTGGCCGTCCGAAAGGCCGAAGCCGACGAGTTCTACGAGGGCCTGGCTTCGGCAGATCTCAGTGCCGATGAACGGTTGGTGCAGCGCCAGGCATTGGCGGGGTTGCTGTGGTGCAAGCAGTTCTACAGCTATCGGGTTCGGCGCTGGCTCAAAGGTGATCCGGGTCAACCCGTCCCACCGGCCGCACGCTGGGCCGGCCGCAATACCGACTGGCAGCATTTCGCGATCAGCGAGGTGATCCTCATGCCGGACGCCTGGGAGTACCCATGGTTCGCAGCCTGGGACCTGGCTTTCCACTGTGTGGCGATGGCGTTGATCGATCCGGAGTTCGCCAAACAGCAGGTGCTGGTTCTGCAGCAGTCCACGGCTCAGCATCCGCACGGGCAGATTCCGGCGTACGAGTGGTCGTTCGGCGACACCAACCCGCCGGTGCACGCCTGGGCCGGCTGGCAGGTCTATCAACTGGACCGCGCCCGCACCGGAACGGGCGATCGCGGCTTTCTGGCCATGGTCTACCGGTCGGCGACCCTGGGTGCGATGTGGTGGTTGAACCAGAAGGATGCGTCGAATCGCGGGGTGTTCGGCGGTGGTTTCCTCGGCATGGACAACATCGGTGTCTTCGACCGCGACCATCCGCTACCCACCGGCGGAACTCTCGCCCAGGTGGACGGCACCGCCTGGATGGCTGCGCTGACCATCCACCTTCTCGAGATGACGATCGAACTCGCCGTTGAGGACCCCGGGTATCTGCGGATGCTCGGCCGATGGGTGTGGGACGCCTGGCTGATTGCCAATGCGCTGGAGAAGGGCAGCGACCACGTCAGCTTCTGGAATGAGGCGACCGGTTTCTATCACGACGTGATCGAGTTGCCCGACGGCACGAGTCGCTCGCTCGAGGTGTTCTCGATGCAGGGCGTCGTCCCACTGTTCGCCGGTTTTGCGATCCCGGTGACCGCGACGGACGCGGTGCATACGATCAAACGGTGCCTCGATGAGCTGTCCCGGGCCTACGAGCACACCGATCGTGACGTCGACCTTGAACTAACCGGGGGAGATGGATCGCACTATATGCTCGCCGTCGTCCACCAGGATCGGTTGGCGGCGATTCTCGAACGGGCGCTGGATCCCGAACAGTTTCTGTCGCCCAATGGAATTCGTTCTATGTCTGCTGATCACCGGGAGCATCCCTACACCTACCGAGTGAAGGGCCAGGACCACGTTGTCGACTATGCGCCCGCCGAATCACGCAACCGGATGTTCGGCGGGAACTCCAATTGGCGCGGACCGGTATGGCTGCCGACGAACTTCTTGTTCGTGCAGGCGCTCAACTCCTACGCGCGGTTCCTGGGCGACACGTTCGTCGTGCCGGACCCGGCGGATCCGACCGGCACCGCCTCGCTGGCCGATATCGGCGATCGGATGGCCCGGCGACTGACCGGACTGATGGTTCGTGACGAACATGGCCGGCGCGCGGCGTTTGGCGACAACGAGTACTTCCAGAGCGATCCGCACTGGCGGGACCTGGTGCCGTTCTACGAGTACTTCGATGGCGACACCGGCCGTGGACTCGGTGCGAGTCACCAGACCGGGTGGACCGCGACGGTCGCACTCCTGCTGCAGTACCGCGGAAAGTTGCACTTCGACCGTCGGTGACTGGCCGCAATCCGCAGAGTTCGGGCGTTGCTGAAATCGGACTATGCGGTATCGGTGCGGTCGCCACCATGATCGGACACGCGGAGCTGAGTCGCTGGCCTGCGCGTTTCACACTCATGTCATACGAATACTTGATTCGGTGGACATAGTGTTTGCCAGTCGTAATACTGGCGAAGTCGCGTGAGGCCGCTTGCGCCCGTCCGTCGAAGGATCCTTCAGATGAGCTTTGCTGATTCGACTGAGCCCACCCGTCGTCACCGTCGCTCGCTGAAGGGGCAGGTGCGCGCGATCGAGTACAGCCGTCGTGCTGTGTCGGCGACGGAGCCCGTGGCTCGCAGCTATGCGGCCTATGTGGGTCGGGTTGGTGCGTTGGCGTCGGTGCCGGTGGCGTTTGCGGATACCACAGGCTCAGGTGGCTCGACGGGTTCCTCGGATGCGTCGTCTGCGTCGTCGGCCTCTACGGCGTCGGCTCCGTCGCGGGGTGCGGCGCGAACGGGTCGTGCCGGCTCGTCGGCTTCGGATTCCTCCGGTGGTTCGTCGTCCGGTTCGGGGCGGCGCGGATCGGGTAGCGCGACTGCAGATTCGGGTAGTGAGGCATCGTCGACCGCAGGCGGCAGCGGTTCGTCGGACCGGGGTTCGTCGGATAGCGCTTCGTCGGACCGGGCTTCGGTTGCGGGTGCGGCGGGGTCCACGGCGCGTCATCCGCGGCCGAGCTCTGTGGTGTCGGGGGTTGGAAGTTCGACGGGTGTTGCGGACTCGGTGAGTCTGTCGCCGTCGGATTCAGGCGTGGATTCTGTTGTGCCGGTGGTGGATTCGGTTGATGCGGTGAGCGAGGGCTCGTCGGCGCCGGTGGTTGAGTTGGCTTCTCCGGCGGCTGCGTCGGTGCCGGTGATCACGGCTGCGCGGGCGGCGGCCGGTGGTGTGCGCGGCGTGAGCGGCAACCTGTTGGCGTGGTTGGGTCCCGGGGGTAGTGGTGATTCGCCGGCGGCGGAGCCGTTGGCGTGGACGGTGGCGGCGGCGAGTCGTCGTGAGTTCGGTGGTGCGGCGTGGACGGTGGCTGCGGCGGCGGCGGTTGCCAGTGGTGAGCCGGTGGTTCCTGCTGCTGCGGCGTTGGGTGGCTGGTATCCGGGTTCGATTCTGCGGATCTTCATCGGTAGTGGCACCGCCGATAACCCGAACGCAGGCATTCTGCTGGGTAACGGCTACTCGTATACGGCGTCGTCGTGCACGGGTAGCACCGCTTGCAATGGCGGCAATGCCGGTTTGATCGGCAATGCCGGAAACGGCTACAACGGCGGCAATGGCGGGTCGGCGATCCTGATTGGGTACGGCGGTAATGGTGGGGCCGGCGTTGATGGTGGTGCTGGTGGTGTGGGTGGCCGGGGCGGGTTGTTCTTGGGCGGCGGTGGCAATGGTGGCGCGGGTGCGGTCGCGGTCACCGTCGGCGTTGCTGGTGGCGCTGGTGGGGTTGGTGGCAATACCGGGTTCTTGTCGGTGTTCGGCACCGGTGGTGCCGGTGGCGCCGGTGGGGCGGGTAATGCCGGTGGTGGTGACGGTGGTGCTGGTGGTGCTGGCGGGCGTGCCGGGATTTTGAATGGCCGCGGTGGTGCCGGTGGTGCCGGTGGTGCTGGTGGCAGCGTGGGCGGCAATGGTGGTGCCGGTGGTGCCGGTGGCATCTCGGGTGCGATCGCGTTGGTGGGCAAAGGTGGTGCGGGTGGTGCCGGTGGCGCGGGTGGTTATTACGGCGATGGTGGTGCGGGTGGTGCGGGCGGCAATTCGGGCGTGATCGCCCTGTGGGGTAAGGGCGGCGCCGGTGGCGCGGGTGGGGACGGCGGCTACTACAGTTCCGGCGGCGATGGCGGCGCTGGCGGTAAGGCCGCGATCGTGTCGGTGTTCGGGGTTGGTGGTGTCGGTGGTGCGGGTGGCTACGGCGGCTATTACGGCTATGGCGGTAACGGTGGTGCCGGGGGTGGCGCCGGGTTGCTGTCGGTGCTCAATGCCGGCGGCGATGGTGGTGCTGGTGGTGATGGCTACTACTTCGGCGGCGATGGTGGCGATGCCGGTTCCAGTGCTGTGTTCTCGCTGATCGGCTTCGGTGGCGATGGTGGCGTCGCCGGTGCTGGCGGCGTCGGCGGTGTTGGCTCCTACGGTGTGGGCGGTAATGGCGGTGCGGGCGGCGATTCGGGCTTGTTGACGTTGTGGGGTCTCGGGGGTGACGGCGCGGTCGGTGGTGCTGGTGTCACCGATGGCGGCAATGGTGGTGCCGGTGGTCGGGGTGGTTTGGTGCTCGGCGGCGGTGGTGACGGCGGGGATGCCGGTACTGCCAGCGCGGGCCTGGGTGGCAATGGCGGTAATGGCGGCAGCACGGGTCTGCTGTCGGTGATCGGTGCCGGTGGTAACGGTGGTAATGGTGGCGGCAGTGTCGGCGTGAACGGCCGCGATGGGAAGGCGCCCGGGGAGTCGGGTACCGACGGTGGTGGGGGCGGTGCGGGCGGCACTGGCGGCAATGGCGGCGATGGCTCCTGGGTGCTGGGCCGCGGCGGCAACGGCGGTAACGGTGGTTCGGCGGCCGGCGGTAACGGTGGCAACGGTGCGGCGGGCGCGAACGGGGTCAACCCCGGCGATAAGGGCCAGGCCGGCGGCAACGGCGGCAAGGCCGGATCGGCCGGCACCGGCGGGACGGCCGGACTGGCCGGCAAGGCCCGGATCCTGTTCCTGTTCTGCAATAACGGCACCCCCGGTAATAGCGGTGCTGCGACGGGGTCGGGCAACGGCGGCAACGGTGGTGCCGGCGGTAAGGGTGCGGCATCGGATTCTGCCGGCGTTGCCGGCGGCAAGGGCGGCAAGGGCGGTTACGGCGGCGCCGCGACGTCGGGTGTGGCCGGTTACGGCGGTGCGGGCGGTGCCGGCGGCGATGGCTTTACCGCGGCTGCGTTGTCCGGTGTGGATGGCACCCGTGGCGGCGCCGGCGGTGAAGGTGGCGCCGGTGGCGCGGCGACCTCGGGCACGGCCGGTGCCGGCGGCCAGGGCGGTAGCGCCGGCAAGGGCGGCAACGGTGGCAGCGGTACCGCCGGCGACAACGGCAGCAACCTGACCCCCGATGCCACCTCGGGTAAAGACGGTGGCAAGGGCGGTCGCGGCGGCAGGGGCGGCGCCGGCGGCGCCGGCGGCGCGGCGACCACGGGTACCGATGGCATCGACGGCAGTGGTGGTTCCGGTGGTCTCGGTGGTGACGGTGCCGACGGCACCCGCGGCGGCGGCGGCGGTTCCGGCGGCACGGGTGGTGACGCCGGCGTGGGCGGTGCCGGTGGTGCTGCGGGCGGGGCGAGCGGTAAGGCCGGTGCTGACGCGGCCGGTGGCACCGGCGGTAAAGGTGGTGACGCCGGCAAGGGCGGTAAGGGTGGCGATGGTGCCGACGGCGACGCCCAAACGCCGAACGGCGGCAAGGGCGGCCGGGGTGGCGACAGTGGCTCAGCGGGCCTCGGCGGGACCGGAGCGACCTACGGTACCGACGGTGCCTCCGCCGACGCCGGCAACGGCGGCAAGGGCGGCAAGGGTTACACCATCCTGACTGGCACGGCCGACGCCGGTACGGGCGGTGCCGGCGGCGACGGCGGCAATGCGTTTACCGGAGGTAATGGCGGTTCCGGTGGCGCGGGCGGCTCCGGTGGTAACGCAGATCTCGGTAAGGGCGGCGACGGCGGCAACGGTGGTAAAGCCGGCATCGGTGGGAATGCGATCGACGGCCCCGGCGGTGACGGCGGCGACGGCGGCAAGGGCGGTAACGGCGGCAGCTCGAACAGTGGCGCGGGTGGCAATGGCGGTAACGCCGGTGCGGCTGCCGATGGCGGGCGTGGTGTTGACGGGACACAGCAGAATCCCGACGGCACGGCCGGTGGTGACGGCGGTTCCGGTTCCGGTGCGGGCCAGGGTGGCATCGGGGCAATTGACGGTGCTGACGGTAAGGCCACCGGTGGTGGTAAGGGTGGCCGCGGTGGCGACGGCTGGGATTCGACGGTGGCCGGCCTGACCGGCGGTAAGGGTGGCGCCGGCGGCGCCGGCGGCGACACGACGATCGGCACGGCCGGTGACGGTGGCGCCGGTGGCACCGGTGGCGACGGCTTCAGCGGTACGCCCAAGTCCGGGCTGGACGGTACAGCTGCCGGTAAGGGTGGAGACGGCGGCGCCGGCGGTGCGGCCACCACGGGCAAGGCCGGCAACGGTCGCCTGGGCGGCGGTGGCGGCGTAGGTGGTAGCGGCGGCAGCGGCATCGACGGTAAGGCCGGCACGCCCGGCAGCCCAGACGGAGCCGTCGGCGGCACCGGCGGCAAGGGCGCTGCCGGCGGTGGCGGCGGTGACGGCGGTGCGGCCGGTGTGGCGACCGCAGGCGGAACCAATGGCACGAGCGCCAATGGCGGCAACGCCGGCGCCGGTGGCAACGGCGCCAACGGCGGTGTCGGTGGCGCCGGACTGGGCGGTGCTGACGGTTCCACGGCCGGTGCTGCTGGCGTGGCCGGCGGTAACGGCGGTAGTGGCGGTGCGGCGAGCATTGGTGGTGACGGTGGCACCGGTGGTGCGGCCGGCGGCGCGGGCGCCACGGCCGGTGCTGACGCCAAGGGTGGCAATGGCGGTACCGGTGGTGCGGCGGGTATCGGCGGTGATGGCGGTAACGGTGTGGCCGGTGCGGCCAGCACGACCGTCGGCGTCGCGGGCCAGGCCGGCGGTGCCGGCGGTAAAGCAGGCAAGGGCGGCTCCGGCGGCGCCGGTGCGGCGGGCGGTGCCGGCGGTGGCTCGGCCGCGGCGGGCACCAACGGCAACGGCGGGGAAGGTTCGGTAGGTGGCGACGGCGGCATCGGCGCTGCCGGTGGCCTCGGCTACAGCGGTGCGGCCGGAACCGGCCAGAACGGAAGCACCGGCGGTGCAGGCGGTCTCGGCGGTAGCGGAGGCGTCGGTGGCACCGGTGGTGCGGCGGGCGGTAACGGAGCCAGTGCCGGCACGAACGCCAACGGTGGCAACGGCGGTATCGGCGGTCAGGGTGCCGTCGGCGGTAGCGGTGGCAGCGGTGTGACCGGTGCTGACGGCACCGCGCAAAGTGTCAACGGCACGGCTGGCGGCACCGGTGGTAACGCCGGCGGCGGTGGTGTCGGCGGGGCTGGAGGTAACGCCGGTGCTGCGGGTGGCACGGGTGCTGTCGCGGGTATCAACGGTGATGGCGGCGCCGGCGGTCTGGGCGGCAACGCCGGTAATGGTGGCAATGGCGGCGTCGGCTTGCCGGGCGCCAACGGTGCGACCGCCGGTGCGCCCGGAACCAATGGTGGCAACGGCGGCGACGGCGGCACCGGTGGTGTCGGCGGCACTGGCGGTCTTGGCGGCGCCAAGGGCACCGGCGGAACCGGTGGCACTGCGGGCGCTAAGGCCAACGCCGGCGATGGTGGTGACGGCGGTAATGCTGGCGCCGGCGGTGACGGTGGTAACGGCGCTGCCGGGGCGACCGGTGACAGCTCCGACGGCGGCAAGGGCGGCAACGGCGGTAATGCCGGCGCCGTGGGCGTGGGCGGCAAGGCCGGTACCGGCACTGGCGGCAGCGCCGGTACCGACGGCACTGGCGCCGACGGCGGCAACGGTGGTACCGGTGGCGCCGGCCTGACCTCGGTGACGGCCAGTTTCGTCGGCGGTAACGGCGGCGGCGGCGGTAACGGCGGCAGCGCCTCGGGTGCAGGCACGGCCGGCAATGGTGGCGCCGGCGGTACCGGCGGTAACGGCTACTCGGCGGCTGCCGGGACCGGTGGTAACGGCACGTTCGGCGGTGTCGGCGGTGCCGGCGGCACCGGCGGTGCTTCAGTGTCGGGCACTGCGGGCAATGGCGGCGTCGGCGGTGACGCTGGAGACGGCGGGAACGGTGGCTCGGGTCAGACCGGCGGCAAGGGTGGCGCCGGTGGAAACGCCGGAGCCGGCGGTAAGGGCGGCACCACCGTCGTCGGCAACGATGGCGACGGTGGAGCGGCAGGCACGGCCGGTAATGGCGGCGTCGGTGGTAACGGTACGGCCGGCACGGCCGGTTCCAACGGCTCCGGTGCCGGTGCCAACGGCAGTAACGGCGTGGACGGCGGCGCGGGTGGCCTGGGTGGTGCCGGCGGTGCCGGTGCTGCCGGTGGTGCTGCCGGAGGTCCCGGCGGTGCGGCGGGTAACGACTCGGTCGGAGGTGCCGGTGGGAACGGCGGTGCCGGTGCCAACGGTGGCAACGGCGGCAACGGGGTAACCGGTGCTAACGGTGTCAACGCGGGTGACCCCGGCCAGAACGGCGGCAATGCCGGCAACGCCGGAAGCGGCGGGGACGGCGGTAAGGGCGGTAACGCCGGTGCCGGTGGCGGCAGCGCTGCAGCGGGCACCAACGGCAACGGCGGAAACGCCGGCAATGGCGGCAATGCCGGCACTGCCGGCAACGGCGGCAACGGTGCGGCCGGTGACTTCAGCAACCCCGTCGGCGGCAAGGGTGGCGACGGCGGCAACGGCGGAACCGGCGGCGCCAAGGGCACCGGCGGCGCCAAGGGCACCGGCGGTACCGGCGGTACTGATGGGACCGGCGGAACCGCCGGCGCGGATACGGCCATCGGCGGCAACGGCGGTGCCGGCGGCGCCGGGGCCACCGGCCTCGTCGTAGCCACCATCCAGGGCGGTAACGGAGGTGCCGGCGGTAAGGGCGGGTCAGCCATCAGTGGCGGCGACGGCGGCAACGGCGGTGACGGCGGTGCCGGCAGGTCCGGTCTGACCGACGAGCTTGGCACCAGCGGCGGTAACGGCGGCGCGGGTGGTTCCGGTGGATCGGCCACCACCGGCACAGCCGGTGAGGGCGGTGCTGGCGGCTCGGGCGGCGTCGGCGGTGACGGCGGCACCGCCGTTGCCCTCCCTGGACGCAATGCCGGCAGTGGCGGCAACGCCGGTGCGGGTGGTAACGGCGGCACCGCGACCGCAGGAGGCATCAACGCCGACGGCGGCAACGCGGGATCGGCCGGTAACGGCGGCAAGGGCGGAAACGGCGCGGCCGGCACCAACGGTGCCAATGGCACCAACGCCGGTGATGCCGGAACGGCCGGAACTGACGGTGGCGCTGGCGGCAAGGGTGGATCCGGTGGCAAGGGCGCTGCCGGCGGCACAGGCGTCAACGCCGGGGCTGACTCGAAGGGCGGCGACGGTGGCAAGGGCGGCACCGGCGCTGCCGGCGGTAACGGCGGCAATGGCGTCGCGGGCACGGCGAGTCTCACCGCCGGTGTTGCCGGCAAGGCCGGCGGATTGGGCGGCGATGCCGGTGACGGCGGTAACGGCGGCAATGGTGGCGCGGCTGGTGCCGGTGGCGGCTCAGCATCGGCTGGAACTGACGGTAGCGGCGGCAATGGCGGTAAGGCCGGCACCGCGGGTAACGGCACCAACGGCGGCAACGGTTACAACGGCCTGAGCGCTCTGACCGCTACGGGAACTCCTGCGGAGGTCGGTACCAACGGTGGCGCCGGCGGTAACGGTGGCAACGGTGGTAACGGCGGTACGGCTGGCCTGAAGGGTGGCGCCACCGGAACCGATGGCACCCAGGGCAACGCCACCAACGGCGGCAATGCCGGAAGCGGTGGGCGTGGCGGCAACGGCGGCAACGGCCTCGCCGGCGTCTTCGTCAACACTGCGAACCGTAACGGTGCAGCCGGCGGCAACGGTGGCAATGCCGGTGTTGAAGGTACGGCAGGCACTGGTTCGAACGTCACCACGGCCGGTTCCTTCGGCAACGGTGGTCAAGGCGGTAACGGTGGCAATGCCGGGCTGGTAGCCGGTGGCTCCGGCAACAGCGGCGGCTTGGGCGGTAAGGGCGGTAGCGGTGGCAGCGCCACGGGCGGCAGCGCCGGTGACGGCGGCAGTGGGGGCAATGGCGGCCAGGGAGGTCCCGGGAAATTCAACGCGGGTGGCGCCGGAAGCAACGGTGGCCCCGGCGGTATCGGTGGTAACGGCGGTAACGGCGGGTCGGCGACCACGGGCACAGCGGGTGACGGTGGAAATGCCGGCACCGGCGGCGCCGGCGGTATAGGCGGAGTGGGCGATAGCGGCTTTAAGGGCGGTACTGGTGGCACCGGCGCGGCCGGCGGCAGGGGCGGCACGGGCGGTAGCACCACTGGCGGCACGAATGGTAGCGGCGGCGACGGCGGCGCCGGTGGCGACGCCGGGGCGGGTGGCGCCGGCGGTAACGGCGTCGCGGGAACCGCGGCATCGCCTAACGGCACGGCCGGTGGCGCTGGTGGCAATGCGGGTACCGCTGGTGCCGGTGGTGCACTCGGAGCGAAGGGCACCGGCGGCACTGGCGGCACCAATGGCACCGCTGGCACGGCCGGATCGAACCTGGCCAACGGTGGCAAGGGTGGTAGCGGCGGTGCAGGTTTCGCCTCCTCGACGGCCGGGGTTGTCGGCGGTGACGGCGGCGCGGGTGGCGCAGGCGGCACCACCGTCGGAGGCACGGCCGGCGAGGGTGGTAACGGCGGAGCTGGCGGGGCAGGTTTCGCCGGCGCCAGCGGCACCTCCGGTATTGAAGCCAACGGGGGTAACGGAACCGCGGGCGGCAAGGGCGGCGTCGGCGGCGCCGGTGGTAGTGCCCTGGCGGCTACCGGCAACGGCGCAGACGGTGGCGCCGGCGGGGCCGGTGGCAAGGGCGGACTCGGTGGCGGCCTCGGCGGCAATGGTGGAGCATCGGGCACCAACGGTGATGGCGGCGACGGCGGCGTCGGTGGGGCGGCAGGTGACGGTGGAGTCGGCGGAACCGGCGGCAACGGCGACAGCACCAACGTCAACGGTGCTGCCGGCGGCAGCGGCGGGCTCGGCGGCAACGCGGGTGCGGGCGGCAGCGGCGCCAGTGCGGGAACTGGTGGCACCGGTGGCAGCGCCGGGACCGGTCGCGACGCGGGCGTCGCAGGTGCTGGCGGCGTCGGAGGCAAGGGCGGTGTCGGCGGCACCGGCGTGACCGCCGGCGCGGTATTCACCCCGAGCACTGCCAACCAGGCCGTCTCGGGTCTATCGATCCGGCGCTTCTCGGCCACCGACGTCCTGCTGGTGTCGGTGTCCATCCCGAACGCTCCGTCCGGGACGACGTTCAAGTTCACCAACGTGAACGGCCTGACGCCGAGCTTCGGCTTCACTTTCGGCGACACTATGACATCGATCAACTTCACCGGAACAAAGACCGACGTCAACACTGCGCTGGCCTCGATGCAACTGTCGACCGACGCGGCTCAGGGCGCGTTCAACTTCGACATCACGTCGTCGATCAACACCGGTACGAACGTCTACTACAACACGGTCACAAACAGCTACTACCAGTACATCTCTGCCCCGAACATCACCTGGACCGCCGCACGTGCGGCGGCCCAGACCAGGACGCTTAACGGCGCGACGGGCTATCTGCCGAACATCCCCACCGACCAGGAGAACGAGTTCGTCAAGAACAATGTCAACGCGGCCAACATCTGGATCGGAGCCTACGATGCGGCGGTCGAGGGGGTCTGGAGGTGGATGGACGGTCCGGAAGCCGGAATTCAGTTCTGGCAGGGCGGCACACCCGCACAGGGCGGTATCGCCACTGGGCCGTTCAACTACGCCGCCTGGGCCGTTAGTCAGCCGGACAACGCCGGAAGAGCGGAGCACTACGGGTCCACCAACTTCAGGAACACGCGTGGTGCGTGGAATGACCTCCCGCTCAATGGTGCCGGCATCGTGAGCGGCTATCTCGTCGAGTACTCCGAGCCCGCCGGCGGTTGGACCGGGGTGCAGCAAGAGTCCACTACCGCCTACGTGGGTAGCGCCAAGGGCGGTATCGGCGGGGCCGGCGGCGTCGGTGGTCTCGGTGGCAACGGTGCGGCCGGTGGC
>JAPLAO010000130.1 GCA_026393245.1 Mycobacterium sp.
CGCGGACCTGGCCCGCTCACTATGGGAGGACCTGCACTCCGTGCTGGGCCACCTTGACGCGACCCGGCCTGCCGGCCACTTCACCCAGGAGCACTTCGCGCACTAACCGCGAACCCGCTCGCTGGTGGACGTGGGACAATTCACGACGGTGACATGACGATGCAGACCACACCGTCGACTTCGTCGACGCAATCACAGGCCCAGGCGGTCAACGGCGAAGCCGTGGTTGACCTTGGTGCCATCGCGCACAACGTTGCCGTCCTTCGCGAGTACGCCGGTGCGGCCCAGGTGATGGCGGTGGTGAAGGCCGACGGTTATGGGCACGGCGCCACCGCGGTGGCCCGCGCCGCACTGGCAGCCGGGGTGGCCGAACTCGGCGTCGCGACCGTCACCGAAGCGCTGGCCCTGCGCGCCGACGGGATCACCGCCCCGGTGCTGGCCTGGCTGCACGCCCCGGGCACGGCCTTTGACGACGCCCTGAACGCGGATGTGGGAATCGGAATCTCCGGACTGCGTCAGATCGAGGATCTGCTGGCCGCGGTCGCCCGGACCGGCCGCACCGCACAGGTGACGATCAAGGTGGACACCGGTTTGAACCGCAACGGAGTCGGCCCGCAGGAGTACCCCGACGTGCTGACCGCACTCGGCCGGGCAGTCGCCGCCGACGCGATCCGGGTCCGCGGCATCATGAGCCATCTTGCCAGCGGTGACGAACCAGACAACCCGCTCAATGATCTTCAGGCCCAACGGTTTACCGCGATGCTCGCCGAGGCCCGCAACTGCGGCGTCGATTTTGATGTGGCGCACCTGTCGAACTCACCGTCGGCGATGACCCGGCCTGACCTCGCCTTCGATATGGTTCGTCCGGGTATTGCGGTGTACGGCCTCAGCCCGATCCCGGATCGCGGCGAGATGGGTCTGCGGCCGGCGATGACGCTGAAATGCACTGTCGCAGCGGTGAAATCGGTTCGCGCCGGCGAGGGTGTCTCCTACGGTCACACCTGGACCGCTGACCGGGATACAACTGTGGCACTTCTCCCGATCGGTTACGCCGACGGTGTGTACCGGACGTTGAGCGGAAGGCTGGATGTGATGATCAACGGCCGTCTGCGGCGCAACGTCGGGCGTATCTGTATGGACCAGTTCGTCGTTGAACTCGGTCCCGGTGTTTCCGATGTCGCCGAGGGTGACGAGGCGATCCTGTTCGGGCCGGGCACCTCCGGTGAGCCGACCGCGCAGACCTGGGCCGATCAACTCGGCACGATCCACTATGAAGTCGTCACCAGCCCACGCGGCCGGGTGCTGCGCAGCTACATCGGGTCCGGCCCCGATGGCCGATAAGTTGGGTGTGGGCCGCAAGGCCGGACTGCTGGCTGGCGTCGCCGGTCTCACCGCGGTCGCCGGCGTCACGGCCGCCAAGGCCCTGCGACAGCACAGGATGATCGAGGACGCCTACGAGGGCGAGGACTTCGCGCTGCTCGATGCCGATCGGGGCTGCGTTGTCACGATGGGCGACGGCACGCCACTGGTGGTCCGCGAAGTCGGCCCGGTGACTGCGCCGTTGACGGTGGTGTTCGCGCATGGATTCTGTCTTCGGATGGGATCTTTTCACTTCCAGCGCGCCGCCCTGGCCAAGCGCTGGGGTGATCAGGTCAGGATGGTGTTCTACGACCAACGCGGGCACGGACAGTCCGCGGCGGCCCCGATCGAGACCTACACCGTCAGCCAACTTGGTCTGGATCTGGAAACCATTCTGCAGGTGATGGTTCCGAGCGGGCCGGTGATCCTGGTGGGCCATTCCATGGGCGCGATGACGGTGCTGTCCCATGCGCGTCAGTTCCCGCAGCACTACGGACCGTGTGTCGTCGGCGCTGCGCTGATCTCGGCTGCGGTGGAAGGGCTGCCCCGTTCGCCACTGGGAGAGATCCTGCAGAACCCCGCGCTCGAGGCGGTTCGGTTCGCCGCCCGATACACCCCCGGGCTTATTCACCGCACCCGCGGCGCCACCCGTTCGGTGCTGCGGCCGATTCTGCGGACCGCATCGTTCGGTGGCGATGACGTCAGTCCCAGTGTCGTCGAGTTCGCCGAGGCCATGATTTACGGCACCTCGATCGCGACCCTGGTGGAATTTCTGCACGCGTTGGAAGTCCACGATGAAAGTGCGGCACTGCCCGTGCTGGCCCGGATCCCGACCCTGATTGCCTGCGGGACAAGGGATCTGCTCACCTCGGTGAAACATTCCGAGGAGATAGCCGCGTTACTGCCCGATTCGGAACTGGTGATCGTGCCCGCTGCCGGCCACCTCGTTCACTTGGAACAACCCGATGTCATCAACGGCGCCTTGCTTCGGCTGGTGGAACGGGCGACGGCGCGTGACTGACCTCCGTCTGGACCGCGGTACGGCAACACTGCCGACCGTCGATGACACTATTGCGCTGGGCGAACGTTTCGGACGTGGGCTTTGCGCCGGTGACGTCGTCGTGCTGTCCGGCCCGTTGGGCGCGGGTAAAACCGCTCTCGCCAGGGGAATTGCCCGCGGGATGGATGTCGAGGGTCCGATCACCTCACCCACCTACGTGCTGGCCCGGATGCACCGCGCCAGACGTGCCGGTCAACCGGCGATGGTGCACGTTGACGTCTACCGCCTGCTGGATAGTGGCACCGATCTCCTCGCCGAACTGGACTCTCTCGACCTCGACACCGACCTCGATGACGCCGTCGTCGTCGTCGAGTGGGGAGAGGGTCTGGTTGAGCGACTGTCGACCAATCACCTCGATGTCACCCTGCACCGTGGCGCCGATGATGACACCCGCACCGCGACCTGGCAGTGGAGTCGGCAGTGACCCGAACCGTGCTTGCTATTGACACCGCGACGCACGCGGTGATCGCCGCGGTGTTGCGCCGCGATGGCGCGGGCCGTACCGAGGTGCTCGCCCAACGGATTACCGTCGACGCCCATGCCCACGCGGAGCAACTCACGCCCAATATCGTTGTGGCAGTGGCTGATGCGGGTCTGGCGATGGGTGACATCGACGCCGTCGTCGTGGGGTGCGGGCCGGGACCGTTCACCGGCCTGCGGATCGGGATGGCCACCGCCGCGGCATTCGGGCACGCGCTGGGCATTCCGGTGTACGGGGTGTGCTCGCTGGATGCCATCGGCGGACAGACGACCGGTGAGGTGCTCGTGGTCACCGACGCCCGTCGCCGGGAGGTCTACTGGGCGCGCTACCGCAACGGGGTGCGCACCGACGGACCCGGCGTGGGTGCGATGAGCGCTCTCGGAGTCGACGGTGCCGCGATGGTGGCCGATGCCCAGCCGTCGCCGGCCGGTCTGGTTGCCGCTGTCGGCGACTGGGAGGCTGAACCGCTGCCACTGGTTCCGCTGTACCTGCGCCGCCCCGATGCCAAGACACTTGCCGAGCGTGCGCGGTGACTCCGATGGACATCGTCTACGACGAGTTAAACGATGCCGATGTGACCCGGTGCGCGGAACTTGAAGCGCTGCTGTTCGATGGCGACGACCCCTGGCCCGAGGTGGCGTTCCAGCGTGCGTTGCGCGCACGTGACGTCCGCTATGTCGCCGCCCGGGTGGATGGCCACCTCGTCGGCTATGCCGGCATCGTGCGGTTGGGCCGGACACCGCCGTTCGACTACGAGATCCACACGATCGGGGTGGATCCGGCCTATCAGGGCAACGGGATCGGTCGCGCCATGATGACCCGACTGCTGGATTTCGCCGGGACCGACAGCGCGGTCTATCTCGAAGTGCGCACCGACAACCCGCCGGCCATCGGGCTCTACAGCAGTTTCGGCTTCGTCACCGTCGGTCTGCGCAAGCGCTACTACCAGAGCAGCGGAGCCGACGCCTTCACCATGCGGCGGGATCCGCAATGACCGGCCGAACCGTCCTGGCCATCGAAAGCTCCTGTGACGAAACCGGAGTCGGTATCGCCCTACTCGACTCGGGTGGGGCTATCACACTGCTTGCCGACGAGGTGGCCTCCAGCGTCGACGAGCACGCGCGCTACGGCGGCGTGGTGCCCGAGATCGCGTCGCGCGCGCACCTCGAGGCACTCGGACCCACCGTGCGACGCGCCCTGTCGACCGCCGGGATCAACCGTCCCGATGTCGTCGCCGCCACCATCGGACCCGGCCTGGCCGGCGCACTGATGGTGGGGGTGGCAGCCGCCAAGGCCTACGCCGCTGCCTGGGGTGTGCCCTTCTACGCCGTCAATCACCTCGGCGGACACCTTGCCGCCGACGTCTACGACCACGGTCCGCTTCCCGAGAGCGTCGGCCTGCTGGTCTCCGGCGGGCACACCCATCTGCTGGCGATCCGCTCACTGGCCGAGCCGATCATCGAACTCGGCAGCACCCTCGACGATGCCGCGGGGGAGGCCTACGACAAGGTTGCGCGCCTGCTCGGCCTGGGCTACCCGGGCGGTAGGGCGCTCGATGACCTGGCCCGCACCGGGAAAGGCGACGCGATTGCGTTCCCGCGCGGGATGACCGGCCCGCGAGATGCTTCGTATGCCTTCAGTTTCTCCGGCCTCAAGACCGCGGTGGCCCGCTACGTCGAATCCCACCCCGACGCACACCGCGCGGATGTCGCTGCGTCTTTCCAGGAGGCGGTCGCCGACGTGCTGACCGCCAAGGCCGTGCGCGCGGCCACCGAGACCGGTGTGTCCACCCTGCTGATCGCCGGTGGTGTGGCGGCCAACTCGCGTCTGCGTGAATTGGCCGAACAGCGTTGTGCTGCAGCGGGTTTGACGTTAAGGATACCGAGGCCCCGGCTGTGCACCGATAATGGGGCGATGATCGCTTCCTTCGCCGCACATCTGCTCGCCGCCGGGGCGGCGCCGTCACCGCTCGACGTCGCCACCGATCCGGGCCTTCCGGTCATTTCCGGGCAGGTGAGGTGAGTACCGAGGACCGGTGGGCGATCACCGACCTGATCTACCGCTACGCCGAACTGATCGATGCCGGCGATTTCGACGGCCTGGGCGCATTGTTGGGCCGGGCAGACTTCGGCGGGGCCAAGACGCCGACCATGTCCGGTGCGACGAACATCGCCGGACTGTTCGCCATGACCACCCGGCGCTTTCCCACCGAGACGTCGCCGGGCACGCCTGCGACCCGGCACCTGGTTCTGAACCTCATCATCGAGGTTGCCGAGGCTGTCGAGGGTGCCAGCGACGCCACGGCCGCCGCCCGCTCGACCTTCTGCGTCGTACAGGCCACCGAACGGGTCTCGCTGCAGCCGATCGTGGTGGGCCGCTACTTCGACCGCTTCGCTCGTGATGCCAACGGGTGGCACTTCACCGAGCGCATCGCCGATGTGGAGATGGTGGGCGACGTCTCCGACCATCTGCTCATCGACCCCCGTCGGTTCGACGTGCCCCGGTAAACGCGCTGGCCTTCGGCCCACGGCGAATCGCAGAGGACCCCCCTTGAGTGCTAGCACTCTCCGGTATAGAGTGCTAGGTGGCAGGCGCACCACCCTGTGTCGGCACCCGCGATGACGGCGCGAGGGCACGGACGAATGCCGAACACCTGGTTAAACCGATTCGGTCCGGGGAACAGCCCCGGGCCACAGCCATAACAGTGGAGGGTTCCATCGTGGCGAGCGTGAACATCAAGCCACTCGAGGACAAGATCCTCGTTCAGGCCAACGAGGCCGAGACGACCACCGCGTCGGGTCTGGTCATCCCAGACACCGCCAAGGAGAAGCCGCAGGAAGGCACCGTCGTTGCTGTCGGCCCCGGCCGATGGGATGAGGACGGCGAGAAGCGGATTCCGTTGGACGTCGCTGAGGGTGACACCGTCATCTACAGCAAGTACGGCGGCACCGAGATCAAGTACAACGGCGAGGAATACCTGATCCTGTCGGCACGCGACGTGCTGGCAGTCGTCAACAAGTAGTAACCGTGAACCGCCCCGGAAACCCCGCGTCTACCGCGATGGTTTCCGGGGCGGAACGCGCTTAAGCGAAAGTCGGGAACGCAGCACATGAGCAAATTGATCGAATTCAACGAGACCGCGCGTCGTGCGATGGAAGCCGGTGTCGACAAGCTGGCTGACGCCGTGCGCGTCACCCTCGGCCCGCGCGGCCGGCATGTGGTGCTGGCCAAGGCTTTCGGCGGCCCGACCGTCACCAACGACGGTGTGACTATCGCCCGTGAGATCGAACTGGAAGATCCGTTCGAGAACCTGGGCGCACAGCTGGTCAAGTCGGTGGCCACCAAGACCAACGATGTCGCCGGAGACGGCACCACCACGGCCACCGTGCTGGCTCAGGCCATGATCCACAACGGTCTGCGCAACGTGGCGGCCGGCGCCAACCCGATCGCGCTCGGACTCGGCATCAGCCGCGCCGCCGATGTGGTCTCCGAGGCACTGCTGGCCTCAGCTACCCCGGTGGCCGGTAAGACCGGTATCGCGCAGGTCGCAACGGTGTCCTCGCGCGACGCCGAGGTTGGCGAGATGGTCGGCGAGGCCATGACTCAGGTCGGCGGCGACGGTGTGGTCAGCGTCGAGGAGTCCTCGACGATGGACACCGAACTCGAGGTCACCGAGGGCGTCGGCTTCGACAAGGGCTTCATCTCGGCCTACTTCATCACCGACTTCGACTCCCAGGAAGCCGTCCTTGAGGACGCCCTGGTACTGCTGCACCGCGACAAGATCGGGTCGCTGCCCGACGTGCTGCCACTGTTGGAGAAGGTGGCCCAGTCCGGTAAGCCACTGCTGATCATCGCCGAGGATATCGAGGGTGAGGCGCTGTCCACCCTGGTGGTGAACGCCATCCGCAAGACCCTGAAGGCCGTCGCGGTCAAGGCGCCGTTCTTCGGGGATCGCCGCAAGGCCTTCCTCGACGACCTGGCGGTGGTGACCGGCGGACAGGTGGTCAATCCGGATGTCGGACTGCTGCTGCGCGACGTCGGCCTGGAGGTCCTGGGCTCGGCGCGGCGCGTCGTGGTCACCAAGGACTCCACTGTGATCGTCGACGGCGGTGGCACCCACGAGGCCATCGCCGACCGGGTCAAGCAGCTTCGCGGCGAGATCGAAGCAACCGAATCCGATTGGGACCGTGAGAAACTCGAGGAGCGCCTCGCCAAGTTGTCCGGCGGTGTCGCGGTCATCAAGGTCGGTGCGGCCACCGAGACCGCGCTCAAGGAGCGCAAACACCGCGTCGAGGATGCGGTCGCGGCGGCCAAGGCTGCGGTCGAAGAGGGCATCGTGACCGGCGGCGGTAGTGCGCTGGTACAGGCCCGCTCGGCGCTCACGGAACTGCGTGAGTCGGTCACGGGTGACGAGGCATTGGGTGTCGAGGTGTTCTCCGCATCGCTGTCTGCGCCGCTGTACTGGATCGCCACCAACGCCGGCATGGACGGTTCGGTCGTGGTGAACAGGGTCAGTGAACTGCCGCTCGGACACGGTTTCAACGCCGCGACTTTGACCTACGGCGATCTGATCGCCGACGGTGTCATCGATCCGGTGAAGGTCACCCGTTCGGCGGTGCTCAACGCGGCCTCCGTGGCGCGGATGATCCTGACCACCGAGACTGCGATCGTCGAGAAGCCGGCCGATCACGATGATCACGGCCATCACGGGCACTCACACTGATCACTCCCACCACGGGGACCTAAACGCCAGTTAAGCTGTCGTCCGTGATGAGCGTGTTCGCCGGTGGCCGCGGCCGCCTGATTGCCGTCGCGGCATCGGTCGTGCTCTCCGCCGCCATGTTCGCTGCCCAGGGAAAGCCGGCCCCGTCGGGTACTGCGGTGTCGGCACCGAGTCCGACGAGCGCTTCCGTGCCCGCCGCCGCGCCGCCCGCGGCCAGTTCCAGAGAAGCGGAACTGCTGGTCGCCAGCGCACCCGTACCCGCCGCGGACTTTCAGTTCGAGTTAGCGACCGGGCGCGCACCTGAGCAAGGGCTTCAGGTCCACACCATCTGGGCCGCCCGAGCCATCAGCATGATGTTCCTGGAGATCGAGACCATCGGCGGGGTCCGGCAGGATCCACTTCCGTGGCATCCCAACGGGTTGGCGATCGACGTGATGATCCCCAACTACCACTCAGCCGAAGGTATTGAACTCGGCAACCAGATCGCCGGGTACGCCCTCGCGAACGCGAAGCGGTGGGGAGTGCTGCACGTGATTTGGCGGCAGGGCTTTTATCCGGGCATCGGCGCGCCGAGTTGGACCGCGGACTACGGAAACGAAACCGCCAACCATTTCGATCACGTTCACATCGCCACCGACGGTGGCGGTTACCCGACCGGGCGCGAAAAGTATTACCCCGGTTCAATGCTTACGGTGCCGTAAAGCTCAGTAGGCTCGCTCGAATGTCGGCTGCCCCCGTCCCCAAGCGCCGGTCGGATGCCATTCGGGCACATGATCCCGAAGCCCTCGCGATCGCCGAATCGCTACCCATCACCGGCAAGCGCCTTCGCGCCATTGTCCGTGACCTCAGTGAGATCGGTTCGTGCGATCTGGGCTATCGCGTCACCGGCACACCGGAGGATAAAGCCACCGCCGAGTACGTCGCGTCGAATCTGAAGCGCGCCGGCCTGGATGGCTGCGGTACCGAACGGGTCCGGGTCGACGGGTGGAGACTCAAGGGTGCGAGTGTCGCCGTCGCCGGCGGCAAGACCTACCAGGCGACGAGCTTCGGTGGTGTGCCGGGCACCGGTCCCAAAGGCATCACCGCACGTTTCGTCGATGTCGGTCGCGGCGATCGCACGGCACTGGAGGGTCTGGATCTTGCCGGCGCGGTCGTGCTGTGTGATTGGGATCGCGCGGCGTATCCGCCACGGCTGGCAGGTCTTGAACTCGGGCGGCGCGGGGTTCGCGCGATCGTCATCAACTGTTCGCCGGGCGGACCCTACTACCAGGCTCCGAACGCACTCGGCGCATTCGACAGTGGCTGGCATGAGGGCTCTCCGCCATTCGTTCTGATCCGCAAGGAACATGCGGCCGACATCAGGAACAAACTCGCCAGGGGCGACGCGAGGGCCACGGTCACCCTCGATGCCAAGCTCTCCCGCGATGCCGTGGGCTACAACTCGATCGGCTATCTCGGTGACGGCGATCCGCGTAAGCCGATCGTCATCGGCGCCCACCACGACGGTTGGAATCATGGCGCCTGGGATAACGCGACCGGTGTGGCGTCACTGATCGTGATGGCCGAGGCACTTCAGCAGGCGGGTATCAGCCCCCGCCACCGGATGGCGTTCAGTTCTCGTACCGGCGAGGAGTACGGGATGGTGGGCTCCGATTGCGACTGGTGCGTCGGCGCCTGGGAGCAGGTCGCCCACACCCACCCGGACTGGGGTGCCAACGCCGCTTTTCACCTGTGCCTCGAGGCCAGCGGTCACCCCACCATGCGGATGATCATGCTGACCCCGCCCGAACTCGCCCGGTGGGCGCGCGGGGCCGGCCGGACCGGAGAAGCCAAGGGATGGCTCGACACCGGTTGGTATAGCGAAAGTCCTTCCACCGGAACCGAACAGTGGCCGTTCCTCATTCGCGGGGTCCCCGGCGTCACCGCATTTAACTGGGATCGGTGGTTTGAGAAGGCGCTCTATCACACCCAGTTCGACACTCTCGACGCGCTGGACTTCAACAAATTGGAAAAGCAGGTGCGGTTCTTCTCCTACCTGCTACTCATGGCCGACCGGGATCCGGACGGGATTCTCAACCACGCCGATCGGGCGCGCCATCTCAAAGCCGCCGTGAAGGACTGCGGTGTCCCCACGGGGGGTATCGACCGCGCGGCAGACAAGCACGGTAAGCGCAAGGGCCGCGCGGCCTTCACCAAGGTCGGCACCGAATTGTCGGCAGTCGACAGCTCAATTGCGACCTGCTACCCACACACCCAGGTCGCCAAGGATCTCAAGGAACTCAATGCCGCCCGCACCGCTCTGGTGGCGGAGGACGATCGGCGCGCGGCACGACACCTGCTGAGAGTCGGCGATAACAAGGTTGCGGCCCTCCTGAGTCGCGATTCCCACGCGTCACACCTGGAACGGCGCGCCCAGAACACCAAAAGCGAACACTGGGTCGGTGCTAGTCACCTTCCGGTCGGGCCGAACCTGTGGGATGAGATCGCATCGTTGCAAGGCATCCCGGAAGCCCGAGCGAATGGCCCGTGGATCCAGCGCTCACTTGATAGGCACATCGCCCGCACCCGCAAGGAATTGCAACGAGTCATTACCGCAATGCAACGCGCACTTGATTGAGTGCACTAGGGAGTATGAGATGAAGTTTCGTCAGACGTTCGGATTGTTACTCATTCCCGTAGTCGTTGCCAGCGTGGCCAGCTGCGGTCGATCGTCGGACTCGACCGGCAGCGTGGCGGGTACGTCGGCATCGTCCGGACCGTCGGGCGACCCAACGAAGGATCAGACTCTGGGTAGTCCGCACCGGGGCGGCACGATGAAGGTCATCTGGCAGGGTTTTGGATCATCGATCGACCCGGGTATCGACTATGACGGCAACTGGTCGCTGCTGCGGATGACCAACGACGGCCTGCTCACCTGGAAGCGCGTCCCTGGCGCGGATGGCAACACCCTGGTTGCCGATCTCGCCACCGAGATCCCGAAGCCGAGCGAGGACGGACTCAGCTACGAGTTCACGGTGCGCAAGGGTGTGAAGTACTCGACCGGCCAGGAGGTCAAGCCGAGTGACTTCACGGCGACGATCGAGCGTCAGTACAAGCTGCCCGGACCGGTTGCGAACTTCTACTCGGCGATCAAGGGCGGCGCGGAGTGCGAAGCAACCCCGGAAGCCGGCAAGGCGTGCAATCTGAGTGACGGAATCCTCGCCGATGACGCAGCGATGACCGTGACCTTCAAGCTCGCCAAAAAAGACCCTGACTTCCTCCAGAAACTCGCACTTCCGTTCGCCTACGTTCTGCCGGCCGATACTCCGGCAGAGGAAGCCGGTGTGAAGCCGTTGCCCGCGACCGGTCCGTACATGATTGAGAGCTACACGCCCAGCGAGAGCATGGTGATGGTTCGCAATCCGGAGTTTGTGCAGTGGTCGCAGGAGGCGCAGCCGAACGGATACCCGGATCGGATCGAGTTCAACCTCGCCATCAATCCGAATGAGGGCACGACACAGGTCGCCAACGGTGACGCGGACTTCATCGCCGACCAGCCCCCGGCCGACCGGCTGGAGGAGATCAGCACTAAGTACCAGGATCGGATCTTCATCGACCCGAGGCCGCAGGTGTATCACATGGTTCTCAACACCCAGGTTGCGCCGTTCGACAACCTGAAGGTCCGGCAGGCGCTCAATTACGCGGCGGATCGCAAGGCGCTGCAGCAGATCTGGGGTGGCCCGAAGCTCGCGGAGATCACCTGTCAGGTGCTGCCGCCGAACTTCCCGTCGTATGAGCCCTACTGCCCGTGGACGAAGGACCCGGGTACTACCTGGAGCGCACCCGATATGGAGAAGGCTAAGCAGCTCGTCGAGGAGTCGGGAACGGAAGGGCAGAAGGTAGTCATCATCACGACTAACGAGGATGGCTACACCGCGATCAGTAACTACTTCGTTTCGCTGCTGAAGGAACTCGGATACGACGCAAGTTCGAAGGCGTTGAATTCCAGCGTGCAATACACCTATGTCCAGGACTCCTCGAATAAGGCACAGATCTCGCCGAGCTACTGGTATCCGGACTACACCGCGCCCGCGGACTTCCTGGACGTTGTCGTGGGATGCGGCGGATACCGGGCTAACAGCACGGCTAATCCGAACCTCTCCATGTTCTGTGATCCGGCGATCGACAAGAAAACCAAGGAGGCCGAGGCGTTGCAGCTCACCGATCCCGCGGCTGCGGCAAAGGCATGGACCGAGATCGACAAGCTCGTTACCGATGCTGCGCCATGGGTGCCGATGTTCGTCGGCAGCAAGCTCGACTTCGTCTCCGCGCGGGTGGGCAACTACAAGTACAACCCGTCGGTCGTGGGTGGATTCATGATCGAGCAAGCCTGGGTGCAGTAACGGCCCACATGACCTGCACGTGACCATGACCACGCAGGCCGCCGCCCGCCCCGGCCGGCGGACTTGGGCGACCGCGATCTCCCGACTGCGCCGCAACCGTGCCGCGATGCTGGCGGCTGCCGCACTGGTTCTGATCGCTGCGGGCACCCTGCTCGCCCCGGTCTACGCCAGTCATGTCGCCCACACCGATCCCTTTGCCTCAAACCTGTCGGGGACGGTGCAGATCGACGGACAACAGGTGCCGGTCATCCAGCCGAACGCAAGCGGTCTCGGTTCGATCCCGATCGCGCCGACGCTGGGATCGCAGTACTTCCTCGGTGCCGACACCCAGGGTCGGGACGTGGCGGCGCGCCTTCTCTATGGTGGCCGGGCGTCGCTGCTCGTCGGTATCGGTGCGGCGATGATCGCGTGCCTTATCGCGACGCTGGTGGGACTCGTCGCCGGCTTCCTCGGGGGGGCGACTGACGCTGTCGTCTCACGGACCCTCGATGTCATCTGGGCGTTCCCGATCTACCTTCTGGCGATTGCCCTCTCGACCGTGCTTCTCACGCAGGGACTTTCGATCGGGCCGATCACGATCGATCCACAGAGCCTGTGGTTGCCTATTCTCATCATCGGCGTGATTTACGTCCCCTACGTGGCACGGCCGGTGCGCGGTGAAGTGATCGCGGTACGGCACCGAGACTACGTCGAGGCGGCGATCGCGCAGGGCGCAAAGCGCAGGCGTCTGCTCTTCCGCGAGGTACTGCCGAATGTCATCCCGAGCGTGATCGTCATATTTCCACTCATGGTCGCGACGTGCATCCTGACCGAGTCGGCGCTGTCGTTCCTCTCGATCGGCGTGCAGCCCCCCCAGGCAAGTTGGGGCAGCCTCATCAACGACGGGCAGGCCCAGCTCTACACCCGGCCATGGGTCTCGATCGCTCCGGGAATCCTCATCACCATCACCATCCTGGCGCTCAACGTCCTCGGCGACGGCATCCGCGAGGCGGTCGACCCCCGCGCGAAGGTACGCACCCGTCGGCTGCGGAAGGCGTGATGATCGCCTTCATCGTCCGCCGTTTCCTATCGATGACGGTCGTGCTGTTCTCCCTGAGTGTTCTGGTCTTCCTCATTTTCTTTGCCACACCCGGTATCGATCCGGCCCGCCGGATGGCGGGACGCAACGCCACACCGGCGAACATCGCGGCCATTCGCGCAGAGTTCAGTCTTGACCGACCGTTGCCCATTCAGTACGTCACGATGATGGATCACATCCTCGTGCAGCGCGATGTCGAGTCGTATACAAACCGCGGCGTCCAGGTGATCCCCGAGATCGTCCGCGCCGCGCCGGTGACGCTCTCGCTGGTGCTCGGTGCTTCCGTGATCTGGGTGCTCGCGAGTATCGCGCTCGGCGTCGTGGCGGCCTCGCTGCGCGGCACGATCTGGGATCCGCTGATCATGGCTGTCGCGCTTATCGGTGTGTCGCTGCCGGTGTTTTGGCTGGGCATGGTGGCGAACCTGTTCACCCAGCAACGGTGGAACGACACATGGATCTTCAGATGGGTTCCACCCCTTGGTTATACGCGACTGACAGACAATCCACTGCTGTGGTTTCAGCACCTGGTGATCCCCTGGATCGTCCTCTCGATCCTGTACGTCGGTTTCTACGCGCGCATCCTTCGCTCCGATCTCATCGAGAAGGAGAATGAGGACTACATCCGTACCGCGCGCGCCAAGGGGATTTCCGAGCGCCGAGTAATGCTGCGGCATCAACTCCGAGCGTCGCTCATCACCTTCGTGAGCCTGTTCGGACTTGACTTCGGCGCGCTGGTGGCAGGCGGGGCACTGCTCGTCGAAGTTGTGTTCGGACTGCCAGGGGTCGGCCGGCTGACGTACCTTTCGCTCGCCGGCCTCGACCTTCCGGTCATCATGACCACGGTTCTCTACGGGGCGTTTGTCATCGTCATCGCCAGTACCGCAGTCGATGTCCTCTATGCCTGGCTTGACCCGAGGACGCGAACCTGATGGGCGCACCATTGCTGGAAGTCGTCGACCTGCGCGTGCGGTTTGAGACCCAGACCGGCCCGGTAACCGCAGTGGACGGCGTCTCCTTCACCGTCGAGGAACAGAGCATCGTCGGTATCGTCGGCGAGTCCGGATCCGGTAAGAGCGTGACGATGATGAGCGTCATGGGCCTGCTCATCGACCCGAACGCACGCATCGAGGGGGAGGTGCGCTACCGGGGGCGTGATCTTCTCGCACTGAAGCGCGACGAGTGGAGGCAGATCCGCGGAGCGGAGATCGCGATGATCTTTCAGGACCCGATGACCTCGCTGCACCCGGTGTTGCGGGTGGGCGCTCAGATCGCCGAGCAACTGCGGGCGCATGAGCGTCTCTCCAAGGCGCAAGCCCGAGATCGGGTCGTTGAGTTGTTGCACCAGGTCGGGATTCCCGATCCGGCGCAGCGCCTCAACTCCTATCCTCATGAGTTCTCCGGCGGCCAGCGCCAACGTCTGATGATCGCGATGGCGCTGTCCTGTAAACCGAAGCTTCTCATCGCCGATGAGCCCACTACCGCGCTTGACGTCACGATCCAGGCACAGATCCTGGACCTGATCCGCGCCGTCGCGCGGGACTATGGCACCAGCGTCATCCTCATCACCCACGATCTCGGCGTCGTCGCCCAGATCGCAGATCACGTTCAGGTGATGTACGACGGAAAGGTGATCGAGTCCGGGCCGACGGCGGCGATCTTCGACGATCCTCGTCACCCGTACACCTGGGGGCTGCTCGGCTCAATGCCCCGGGTCGACCGGCCCCGACTGGACCGGCTACCGACGATTCCCGGCGCACCACCGGCTCCGCACGCGCGCCGGACCGGTTGTGTGTTCGCCCCGCGCTGTGACCACAGGCTGGCCGAGTGCGCCACGACTCCGCCGCTCGTCGCCGATGACGCCGGACATCGTGACGCGTGCATCCTTCCCCGGCCGCGGGCGGCGCTTCGATGAGCGCGCCACTTTTGCACGCTGACGGCGTCTCCAAGCGTTATCCCCTGCGCGGTAGCGGTCTACTGAGGCGCACCCGGGGATGGATCCACGCGGTCGACGATGTCTCGCTTGATGTCTATGAGGGCGAGACGCTCGGGCTCGTCGGAGAATCGGGATGCGGTAAATCGACACTCGGGCGTGTGCTGCTGCGTCTGCTGGACCCCGATTCAGGAACGATCTCCTTCGCCGGAACTGATATCACAGGTATCGGGGGCGAGGATCTGCGCCGGATGCGCCGGGAGATGCAGATCGTGTTTCAGGATCCCGCGGCATCGCTGAACCCCCGGCACCGTGCCGGCGCGATCGTCGGGGCGCCGTTAGCCATTCATGGCGTGGGCACCGCAGCCCAGCGCCAGGAGCGAGCGCGGGAGCTTCTGGAGATCGTCGGGCTACGACGCGAATACGCCGACCGCTATCCGCATGAGTTCTCCGGCGGTCAGCGTCAACGTATCGGCATCGCCCGGGCGATCGCGCTCAATCCCCGCCTTGTGATCGCCGATGAACCGGTGTCGGCCCTTGACGTGTCTGTCCAGGCCCAGATTCTCAACCTGCTTGCCGACCTCCAGCGGGATCTCGGTCTCACGTACGTCTTCATCGCACACGATCTCGCTGTCGTGCGGCAGGTATCGGATCGCGTTGCGGTCATGTATCTCGGCCGTATCGTCGAGATCGGCCCGGCGCTCGAGGTGTGTGACCGCCCCGCGCACCACTACACGAATGCCCTGTTATCGGCCGTGCCCATTCCCGAGGTGTCCGGGATCCGCACGCGCGAAAGGATCATCCTCCGCGGTGATGTGCCAAGCCTTGCCACGCCACCGACCGGCTGTGCGTTTCACCCGCGATGTGCGGCGGCAACGGATCTGTGTGCCCGTGAGCGACCGGCACTGGTTCCGCGGGCCTCCGGCGCCGGGGAGCACGCGGTGGCCTGCCACCATCCGATCTGAGAGCCTCAGGCGCTTCGGCGTCCGATTCCTCGCTTGAGCAGGAGTTCCCGTTCGGCCTCGCTCAAACCGCCCCAGATGCCATAGGGCTCGCCGACCGTCAACGCATGCGTCCGGCACTGGGTGATCACCGGGCACTGGCGGCACATCTGCTTTGCCTGCATTTCGCGCTGGGTCCGAGCCCGGCCGCGCTCACCATCGGGATGGAAGAACACCGACGATTCGACGCCCCGGCAGAGGCCCTGTAACTGCCAGTCCCAGGTATCTGTGTTCGGACCAGGTAGCTGCTGCGGCTGTAGCATATGAATGCCCCTCTCTCCGTGCATTTTTCGCACATATGAGTCGTGGATCAATGTTGAGCTGTGTCGCCGTTGACCACTCGTGACCGCAACGTTATGAGGGCTGATGAAACGCCGTCAAGGGTCTTTGGATGTGTAAAATCCCGTATCTGCAGCGCCGGAATTTACGTCACGTTCATCTTTGGACCTGTTTGCCTGCGATTCACGCAGGAGACCCCCGGCATTGGGCATGCCTGTGCTGAAGTTCAGGCCTTGAGTTGACACGGCCGTAACGCGGGCAGCACAAACTCTTAACCGTGATTGATAACGTCGCCAACCGATGATCTCGAGCACGTCGGCCTCCACGTTGGGCTCCGCCGCTTTCGGCGCTGAACCCGGCCGCTGGCCGTTGCCGGCGGCGCGGGGCGCGGAGGAATTTCTGCTGCGTGCCGTGGCGGCCGGCGGCCAGGGGCGCTATGCAAGCGCCCAGGCCGATATCGCCGAACTGCTCCGCCGCGACCCCCCGGGGCGATGGGTGTCATTGGCGATGAGCACTCGGGCGTCGTTTTACCGTCAGCTGGGTTGGCACGCGTTAGCCCGCGGGTGGGACGGCCGGGCGCTGGCCCGGGCCGGCAGTGATGCCCAGGCCGGCGTCGACGCCCTCATCGGTCTGGCGGCCGATGCACTCGGGCTGGGTCGGCTGGCCGCCTCGGCCGCACTGCTCACCCGCGCCACCGCACTGTTGGACGGTGCCGGTGCCGAGGCCCCGCCCGACCGCGTGCCGATCAGGCTGTCCTGGGTGCGCGCCGAACTGGCGATGGCGGCGGGCCACGGCGACGATGCCCGCGATCATGCCCGGCGCGGGGTCGACCTCGCCGAACAGGCGCTTCCGGCCTTGCGCCGCCATCGTGTGAAGAGTGACGTCGTGCTCGCGGCGGCGTTGTGCAGCGCCGGCGACCTGGCGGCATCGCGCGCCGTGGCCGACGCCGCGCTGACCGACACCCTGACCTACGGCCTGGTGCCGCTTCGCTGGGCCCTGGCCTGTCTGCTGGCCGGAATCGGCAGTGCGACCCACGGCCAGTCCGAAATCGCCGATATCCGGGACCACAGCGCCGCATTCGTCACGCGCCACGGCGGTCACCTGCGCAGCAGCTAACGGCCCATCCGCAGTTCCGGCCGATATTGTCTGTAGCTGAGCCAGCCCGCCGGAATTCCCCGGTCCGTAACGTTGGAGATGCCGTCGCCGATGTCCATTCCAGGAGAGCGTCTCGACGCTGCTGTGGCGCAGGCCGTGGCAGGCGATCGGAATGCCCTCCGAGAAGTAGTGGAGATCATCCGCCCGATCGTGGTCCGGTACGTCCGGGCTCGAGTGGGGGCCGCAGAGCGCAGTGGGCTCTCGGCTGACGACGTTGCTCAGGAGGTTTGCTTGGCCGCCATCCAGGCGCTGCCGCGCTACCAGGACCAGGGACGCCCCTTCCTGGCCTTCGTCTACGGCATTGCGTCACACAAGGTCGCCGACGCTCACCGCGCGGCAGGCCGTAACCGCTCCGAGCCCACCGAGGTGGTACCGGAACGGCTCTCGCTCGATGCGGGCCCTGAGCAGATGGCCATTCAGTCCGATTCCTCCGCCCGGATGACCAAGCTGCTATCGATACTTCCGGAGAAGCAACGCGAGATCCTGACCCTTCGTATCGTGGTGGGGATGTCCGCCGAGGAGACGGCCGAGGCCGTCGGCAGCACGCCCGGCGCCGTGCGGGTCGCCCAGCATCGTGCCCTCGCGCGACTGAAGGCGGAGATCGACGGATCGGGGTTCGACTATGTCTGATACCCGAGGGCCTGATAACCGTGGGCCTGACCGTGACTTCCGCGGGCCCGGTGACGAGCCGTCGCTGGATGCGATCCGCAGCAGCGACGATTTCATCAACGCGCTTGCCACCGGGGGACCGGCGACACCACGTGACGCTGCGGACGCCGACCTGGCGGCACTTCTCGGCGGCTGGCGAGACGAGATGCGCTTCCCGCCGGCGACCGGCCTGATCTCCGAATCCGACGCGATCGCCGCTCTGAACGCCGGGCTGGCGCAGAAGCCGACCCGCGTCGACCGGGAGGTCCGGGACATCCGATCGTCGGCCACCACGCGCAGCAGGCGTGGACTGAGCGTGGTCGGTGCCGCGGCCGCTGCCGTGATGTGTATCGGCGGCTTCGGCGCCGTGGTTGCGGGCGCCGGCCCCGGCGATGCCCTCTACGGGCTGCGCTCGATGCTCTTCGGCGCCCCGACGCAGGTCCGTGATGACCAGGTGGCGCTCGCCGCGCGTACCGAGCTGAATCAGGTCCAGGATCTCATCGCCCGCGGCGATTGGGAGCAGGCCCAGGACAAGTTGGTGGCGGTCAGTTCCCAGGTGGAGACCATCGGGGACGGGCAGCAAAAGCAGGAGTTGATGGACCAGTTCAACGACCTGTCGGCCAAGGTGGTGGAGCGCGATCCGGAGGCCACGGCCCCGCCGGGTATCACCTATACCGTGCCGCCGTCGGCCACCGATCTGGTACCCGCGGTGGCACCGCCCACCAGCACGCCCGGTGCGCCGTCACCGACCGACTCCGCGACGACCACGCCGGAGTCGGCCTTGTCGGGCACCAGCATCACATCGACCTCAGCATTGCCGACGACGAGTGCGTCGCCGACGACGAGTGCCGCGACGACGAGCGCGGCCCCGGCGACGAGTGCCGCCCCGACGTCGACGACGACGAGTGCCGCCCCGACGACAACCTCGGCACCGACGAAGTCCACGACGACAACGGTCCCGACGACGACAACGGCCCCGACGACTGCGACCGCGACGACGACTGTGGCCCCGACGACGACCGTCGCCCCGACGACTGCGACCCCGACGACAAGTGCCGCGCCGGCCGCGACGACCTCGGTCGCGGCGAAGTCGTCAACCCCAGACCAGGCCACGGCGGCAACCACCACGGCCGCTCCGGCGCAGGCGGTGACCACGACGACGCAGGCACCCCAGACCACGGTTGCCCAGCCCACGACGGCCGCGACCACGACGGCGGAAGCACCGAAGGCGCCGGCGCCGGTGACCACGACTACGGTCGTGATTCCGCTGCCGGTCCCGGCTGGTTAACGAAAGCCGTCGTAGTCCGATGTGGCTTCGTTGAGCGCGGCATCGGCGTAGCCGCGGCAGTAGTCCCACGTGACGTAGGCGTCCGGTTCTGGATCGTAAGCTGGTTCGTGCGGTCGGACGGTGCCATCGATCAAGAGCTGAAGAAGGTTGGCGCGCAACATATCCCAGTCGTGGTAGTGATCCTCATTGCATTCATCGCAACACACCACCAAACCCCTGACGCCTCTACGCGCCAGCAGGTTCTCATAGACCGCTAGATCGGCCAGGTCGGCCTCCACCGCGGAGCGTTCCTCGGAATCAAGCGGCTGTCCGGGCTCCATGGCGTCCAGCGCCGCCGATGGGTCGTACGGGTCATCGGCGAACGGGTCGGGCGGCAGGCCAGGGGGGAGGTGGTCGCGCACCTGCTCAGCCTACGCAGCGCCGGAGGTATCGCGCCAGGTATCGAACCGGCGTGCCGATAGGATGAAGGCTCCGCACGCTCATGGAGGTCGCACCGATGCAACGAACCGGCGGGGACGACCCGGACAAGATCGCCATGCTGGGGCTGACCTTCGACGACGTCCTGCTATTGCCCGCCGCCTCGGATGTGGTGCCCGCGACCGCCGATACCTCCAGCCAGCTGACCCGCAAGATCCGGCTCAGGGTTCCGCTGGTCAGCTCGGCCATGGACACCGTGACCGAGGCCCGGATGGCGATCGCGATGGCGCGCGCGGGCGGCATGGGCGTGCTGCACCGCAATCTGTCCATTCCCGAGCAGGCCGTGCAGGTGGAGATGGTCAAGCGCTCGGAGGCCGGCATGGTGACCGATCCGGTGACCTGCTCACCGGACAACACCCTGGCCGAAGTCGACGCCATGTGCGCCAGGTTCCATATCTCCGGTCTTCCGGTGGTCGACGGCGACGGCGCGCTGGTGGGCATCATCACCAACCGCGACATGCGCTTCGAAGTGGATATGGACAAGCGGGTGGCCGAGGTGATGACCAAGTCGCCGTTGATCACCGCGCAGCAGGGCGTCACCGCCGATGCGGCCCTGGGTCTGTTGCGGCGCAACAAGATTGAGAAACTGCCCATCGTCGACGGACACGGCCGCCTTACCGGCCTGATCACCGTCAAGGATTTCGTCAAGACCGAGAAGCACCCGCTGGCCACCAAGGACAGCGATGGCCGACTTCTGGTCGGCGCGGCCGTCGGTGTCGGAGAGGATGCCTGGGATCGGGCGATGGCACTGGTCGACGCCGGCGTCGATGTCCTAGTCGTCGATACCGCCCACGCCCACAACCGCCGGGTGCTCGACATGGTGGGCAAGATCAAGGCCGAGGTGGGGCACCGGGTCGAGATCGTCGGCGGCAATGTGGCCACCCGAAGTGCGGCCGCGGCACTGGTGGAGGCAGGTGCCGACGCGGTCAAGGTAGGCGTCGGCCCAGGCTCGATCTGCACCACCCGAGTGGTGGCCGGCGTGGGTGCGCCGCAGATCACCGCGATCCTGGAGGCCGCGGCCGTGTGCGGTCCCGCCGGTGTCCCGGTGATCGCCGACGGTGGCCTGCAGTACTCCGGGGACATCGCCAAGGCGCTGGCCGCCGGTGCGTCGGCGGCGATGCTGGGCTCGCTGCTGGCCGGCACCGCGGAGGCGCCGGGTGATTTGATCTTCGTCAACGGCAAGCAGTTCAAGAGCTACCGCGGGATGGGCTCACTGGGGGCGATGCAGGGTCGCGGCTCCGGTGGGGGTGAAACCAAGTCATTCTCCAAGGACCGCTACTTTCAGGACGACGTGCTCTCCGAGGACAAGCTGGTTCCCGAAGGCATTGAGGGCCGGGTACCGTTCCGCGGGCCGCTGTCCACCGTCATCCACCAACTCACCGGCGGCCTGCGCGCCGCGATGGGCTACACCGGTGCGCGCACTATCGCCGATCTGCAACGCGCACAGTTCGTTCAGATCACCGCCTCCGGGCTCAAGGAGAGCCACCCGCACGACATCACCATGACTGTCGAAGCTCCCAACTACTACGCCCGCTAGGCAAACACATCATGCGCGACATGGTTGAAATCGGTATGGGCCGAACCGCCCGCCGCACATACGAACTCAACGAGATCAACATCGTGCCCGCCAGGCGCACCCGCTCATCCAAGGCCGTGTCCACCTCCTGGCAGCTGGATGCCTACCGGTTCGACATCCCGGTCCTCGCACACCCGACCGATGCCCTGGTGTCACCGGAGTTCGCCATTGAGCTTGGCCGTCTTGGTGGATTAGGTGTGCTCAATGGTGAGGGACTCATCGGCCGCCACGCCGACGTCGAGTCCAAGATCGCTCGCGTCATCGAGTTGGCCGACGATGCGGACCCGTCGGCCTCCATCCGGCTCCTTCAGCAGTTGCATGCGGCCCCGCTTGACCCCGAACTGCTCGGGGCGGCGGTGGCCCGCATCCGGGAGGCCGGGATCACCACCGCGGTGCGGGTGAGCCCGCAGAATGCCCAGGCGCTCACCCCGGCGCTGGTGTCGGCGGGAATCGACCTGCTGGTCATCCAGGGCACCATCATCTCGGCGGAGCGGGTTGCCTCCGATGAAGAACCGCTGAACCTCAAGACCTTCATCTCCGAACTCGATGTTCCGGTGGTGGCTGGCGGGGTGGCTGACCACCGCACCGCGCTTCATCTGATGCGCACCGGTGCGGCCGGTGTGATCGTCGGCTACGGCTCGACGCTGGGCGCGACCACCAGTGACGAGGTGCTCGGCATCAACGTGCCGATGGCCACCGCGATCGCCGACGCCGCCGCGGCCCGCCGCGAATACCTCGATGAGACCGGTGGCCGCTACGTTCACGTGCTCGCCGACGGCGATATCCACACCTCCGGTGAGCTTGCCAAGGCCATCGCCTGCGGCGCCGACGCCGTCCTGCTCGGCACGCCGTTGGCCGTAGCCGCGGAAGCACCCGGCAACGGATGGTTCTGGCCGGCTGCCGCCGCGCACCCGTCGCTGCCGCGCGGTTGCATGCTCCAGGTGGCACTCGGCGACCGGCCGTCGCTCGATGAGGTGCTCAATGGGCCGTCCGACGACCCGTTCGGCTCACTCAACCTCGTCGGCGGGCTTCGTCGTTCGATGGCCAAGGCCGGCTATTGCGACCTCAAGGAGTTCCAGAAGGTCGGACTGACCGTCGGTAGCTAAGTTTCGGTCGCACACCCGCCTCTAGACTGTGCCGGTGCAACCGGACTCAGTATCGCCTCGCCCCGTCCTGGTGGTCGACTTCGGCGCTCAATACGCCCAGTTGATCGCCCGACGCGTCCGAGAGGCCCGGGTGTTCTCCGAAGTCATCGCGCACACCGCGACCGTCGAGGAGATCAAGGCCAAAAACCCGCGGGCGATCGTGCTGTCCGGTGGGCCGGCCAGCGTGTACGCCGATGGCGCGCCCCAGCTTGACCCGGGCGTGTTCGATCTCGGAATTCCGGTATTCGGCATCTGCTACGGATTCCAGGCTATGGCCCAGGCTCTCGGTGGCACCGTCGCACGTACCGGTACCAGCGAGTACGGCCGCACCGATCTCAATGTTGTTGGTGGCGAACTGCATTCCGGTCTGCCGGGTACGCAGCCGGTGTGGATGAGTCATGGCGATGCGGTGACTCATCCACCGGCGGGCTTCGAGGTGGTGGCCACCAGCGCGGGCGCACCGGTGGCGGCATTCGAGGATCGCAGCCGCGGATTCGCCGGGGTGCAGTACCACCCCGAAGTGATCCACACTCCGCACGGCCAGCAGGTGCTCAGCAGGTTCCTGCACGACTTCGCCGGGATCGACGCGGACTGGACGCCTGCCAATATCGCCGAGTCACTCATCGACAGCGTTGGTGGGCAGATCGGCGAGGGCCGGGCCATCTGCGGACTGTCCGGCGGAGTGGACTCCGCGGTGGCGGCCGCACTGGTTCAGCGGGCCGTCGGCGACCGTTTGACGTGTGTGTTCGTCGATCATGGACTGCTGCGCGCCGGCGAACGTGAACAGGTGCAACGCGATTTCGTGGCGGCAACCGGTGCCCGGCTTGTGACGGTCGATGCGCAGGACAGATTCCTGGAAGCGCTGTCCGGCGTGACCGATCCGGAGGGCAAACGCAAGATCATCGGCCGTGAATTCATCCGCTCCTTCGAGGGTGCGGTACGAGACCTGTTGGCTGGCAACGATTCTGGCGACGATTCTGGTACCGAGCACATCGAGTTCCTGGTGCAGGGCACGCTGTACCCGGACGTCGTCGAATCCGGCGGTGGCAGTGGCACTGCCAATATCAAGAGCCATCACAATGTCGGTGGTCTGCCGGCCGACCTGAAATTCACCCTTGTCGAGCCGCTGCGGTTGTTATTCAAGGACGAGGTTCGTGCGGTTGGCCGCGAACTCGGTCTGCCCGAGGAAATCGTTGCGCGCCAACCCTTTCCAGGACCCGGCTTGGGTATCCGGATCGTCGGTGAGGTCACCGCGGACCGGCTCGACACACTGCGCCGTGCCGATTTGATCGCGCGCGAGGAGTTGACGTCGGCCGGGTTGGATCAGCAGATCTGGCAGTGCCCGGTGGTGCTGCTGGCCGATATCCGTTCGGTCGGGGTCCAGGGTGACGGACGAACCTACGGCCACCCGATCGTGCTGCGTCCGGTCTCCAGCGAAGACGCCATGACGGCCGACTGGACCCGGGTTCCCTATGAGGTGCTCGAACGGATCTCGACGCGGATCACCAATGAGGTGCCCGAGGTCAACCGGGTGGTGCTTGATGTGACGAGCAAACCGCCGGGCACCATCGAGTGGGAATAGTGCCCGGCCGCTGACCGCTTGACGCTTGTCGGGGGACGGGTGTTTACTTTCAATATCGAACATATATTCGAAAAAAGTGGATGTCGATCGCAGCGGGAGGTGGGCGATGACGGCGGCTATCGCCCTGGAGAAGGGCCAGTTTGACCGCTCTGAGCAGCTAGAACAGCTTCGACGCCAGATGGCGGCGGTGTCCGGGAAGGTGGGTGCCCGATCGCCGGCGGTCGAGGTGCCCGAGCCGCTGGTGGCCGGGGTGCCGAAGGGCGCGGTGGCGGTGCTGTCGGGAGCCCGGTCACTACCGGTGAGCCTGGCCGCCGCGGTGACGGCCGCGGGCGGTCATGTGGCCGTTGTCGGACTGCCGGACTTCGGGTTGTTGGCCGCTGCCGAGATGGGCGCGGATCTCACTCGGCTCGCGGTGATCCCGCAACCGGGTGCCGATCCGGTGGAGGTGGCCGCGGTGCTGATGGACGGGATGGATCTGGTGGTGCTTGGTCTGGCCGGGCGATCGGTGTCCGCGACGCGAGCGCGCGCCGTGGTGGCGCGGGCCCGCCAGCGGGGCTGCACTCTGCTGGTGACGCAGGGGGACTGGCAGGGCGCGTCGATCCGGATGGATGCCCGAGTGAGTGGTTATGACATCACCTCGGGCCCCGGCGGCCCCGGCGAGGTTCCGGTGGCGGGCTATGGCCGGATCAGTGCGGTGCGGGTGTCGATCCGGACGCGAGGGCGTCAGTGACACCGTTAGTGACTGCCCGGGTGCTGGCGATCTGGTGCATGGACTGGCCGGCGGTGGCAGCGACGGCATCGGCCGAACTGCCGCACACCGCAGCGGTCGCGGTCACATCCGCCAATCGGGTGATCGCCTGTTCGGCAGCGGCGCGGGCGGCGGGGGTTCGGCGCGGTCTGCGCCGGCGTGAGGCCCAGGCGCGCTGTCCGCAGGTGCATATCGTCGCCGCCGACGAGGCCCGGGATGCGCGGTTCTTCGAGGGTGTCACGGCGGCGGTGGACGATGTGGTGCCCCGGGTCGAAGTGCTGCGGCCGGGGCTAGTGGTGTTGCCGGTCCGCGGCGCGGCCCGCTACTTCGGTTCTGAGCAGGCGGCGGCTGAACGATTGGTCGACGCCGTCGCCGCGGCCGGTGCGGAGTGTCAGGTGGGAATCGCCGATCAGTTGCCCACGGCGGTATTCGCCGCCAAGGCCGGCCGGTTGGTGACACCCGGTCAGGATGCGCCGTTCCTGTCAGAACTGTCCATCCGGCAGCTGTATACCGAGCCGAGCCTTTCCGGTCCTGGCCGAGAAGAGCTCGCAGATCTGTTGTGGCGCATGGGAATCCGAACTTTTGGCCAGTTCGCCGCGCTACCTCGTAAGGACGTTGCCTCCCGATTCGGCACCGATGCCGTGGTGGCCCACCGATTCGTCCGGGCCGAGCCCGGGCGCGGACCTTCCGGACGCGAGTTGCCACCGGATCTTGATGCGGTACTGCACTGCGACCCGCCGATCGACCGGGTTGATGCCGCCGCGTTCGCCGGTCGGACACTGGCTGCCGCGCTGCACCGCAGCCTGGAGGCGGCCGGTGTCGGATGCACCCGGTTGGCCATCCACGCCGTCACGGTCGGCGGCGGTGAGCACAGTCGGGTATGGCGGTGCGCCGAACCCTTGACCGAGGATGCCACCGCCGACCGGGTGCGCTGGCAACTCGACGGCTGGCTGCAACACCGACTGTTAGGAGCGCGTGGCCCCACCGGCCCGGTGTCGATGCTGCGACTGCAACCCGTGGAAGTCGTTTCCGCAGAAGCACTTCAGCTGCCGCTCTGGGGCGGCCTCGGCAGCGATGACCGGATGCGGGCCAGCCGGGCGCTGGCCCGGGTGCAGGGTCTGCTGGGCCTTGACGCCGTACAGCTGCCGGTGCTCAGCGGCGGTCGCCTGCCCGCCGAGCGGATAACCCTGACACCGTTCGGCGACGAGTCGGTTCCCAGTTCCGCGCCCGACCGGCCCTGGCCGGGCCGGCTGCCGCAGCCTGCGCCGGCCGTGCTTCTGGACCAACCGGTGGAACTCCTTGATTTCCAGGGCAATCCGGTTCAGGTGACCGATCGCGGGATGTTCACCGGCGAACCGTCCCGATTGGGCGGCACGGCGTCGCGCTACCGGGGTGAACTGAGTTGGTGGGCCGGTCCATGGCCGACCGGCGAACAGACCGCATGTGCCCAGGTGTTGGTGGATGGCACCGCGCTGCTGCTGTGCTATCGGCGGCACCGGTGGTACCTCGAGGGTGCTTACGAGTGAGCTAGCTGATCCCGGAACCAGTCCGGCCACGGCTGCTTGTCAAAGGTCACCGCATCCACGCAGACGTGGGTCATGGTCGCCTCCGCGATCAGCTCAGTGCCGCGGTCGAAGGTGTAGCGGCTGCGCAGCGAGGTGTTACCCGGCGTTTCGATCGAGACGTTCACCACCAGCTCATCGTTGAACCGCGCGGGCCGGCGGAAACGCAACTCGGCCGCGGCCACCACGAAGTCGATACCCCGTTCGGCAAACACCTCGAAGCTGCCGACCACCGAAATCAGCGCCTCGGTGTGCGCCATGTCGATCCAGGTGAGGTAGTGGCCGTTGAACGCCCGCCCCTGCATATCGCACTCGGCATACCGCACCCGCAGCGGCATCGCGAAGTGCGCGTCAGTCGTCAATGGAGAAGTTGGTGATCCCGTCCCAGTCCACGACGGTCCACCCACTCGTCGGGTTACCGGTGAGCACAATCTGGCCCGCGTTGGGCAGGGGATGATCTCGCAGCAGACTCGGCTTGCCATTGCGGGCGTTCAGCAGCGTCCACATCATGATCGCGAGCCCACTGGAGAATGCGACCGGTTTGTCCTCGCCACTCCCATAAATTTTCCCAATGGCGGCGGTGAATGCTCCGTTGAACTGGTTTCCGTCCACCGAACCCGG
Organism: Mycobacterium sp.; assembly: GCA_026393245.1. Taxonomy (GTDB): domain Bacteria; phylum Actinomycetota; class Actinomycetes; order Mycobacteriales; family Mycobacteriaceae; genus Mycobacterium. The sequence goes on from JAPLAO010000130.1 coordinate 27,096, forward strand.
GATACCGAACCGACGGTCACCTTTGAGCCAGGCCTCCGGCCCCAGCAGCAACGTGTCGGAGGTTTCCGACGCGGGTATGCCCTCGTACCAGCCCGCGGGGATCTCGTTGAGGCCCGGCAAGACCGTCACCTGTTTGCCCAGCGCCTTCGCCATCGGCGCGGCGGACTGCTGGGAGCGCAGCATCTGCGAGGAGTAGATGCCGTCATAGCCGTTGCCCGACAGCTTGTTCGCCAGTGCGGCCGCCTGCTCTATACCGACCGGCGTCAGCGGGGGGCCGGGCACCGTGCTCGATGAGATGCCGGCCGCGTTGGCCTCCGACTCGCCGTGCCGGATCAGCGTCAGGGTCACGTCGCGTCCCAGCGACTGGGTGCCTCCGCCGCAGGCGGCCACCATGACCACCGTGAGCATTGCCGCCACCGCTGTGCAGATTTTTCGGGTGAAAGAAACGTGCATACCGACAGCGTGCACTGTTCGTGGCCCTGGCGGGGTGGAATTAGAGCGAGTGCAATTATGGAATCTCATCCACGAACAGGAGTGCGGCAATGGCAATCGACCCCTCGGCAATCGGTGCGGTGACCGAACCCAAGGTCTATGAGTGGACCGAACGCGACACCCTGCTTTACGCACTCGGTGTCGGCGCCGGCACCGGCGACCTCGCGTTCACCACTGAGAACAGCCATGACGTCCCTCAGCAGGTGCTGCCCACCTTCGCGGTGATCTGCTGCATGGGCTTCGCCGCCACACCGCTGGTCGGCTCATTCAACTGGGGCATGCTGCTGCACGGCTCCCAGGAGATCCGGCTGTCCGCCCCGCTCCCGGCCTCCGGGTCGTTATCCGTGGTGGCCGAGATCGCCGACATCCAGGACAAGGGCGAAGGCAAGAACGCGATCATCATCCTGCGGGCCCGCGGCACCGATCCGGCCACCGGAGCACAGGTCGCCGAAACGCTCACCACATTGGTGATCCGCGGTGACGGCGGGTTCGGCGGCCAGCCCGGACAGCGCGCGGCCGCACCGGAGTTCCCCGACCGTGAACCCGATGCTCGCATCGCCCTGCCGACCCGCGAGGACCAGGCCCTGATCTACCGGCTGTCCGGGGACCGCAATCCGTTGCACAGCGATCCCTGGTTCGCCCGGGAGATGGCCGGCTTCCCCACGCCGATCCTGCACGGGTTGTGCACCTATGGTTTCGCCGGCCGGGCGCTACTGGCTGAACTGGCCGGCGGTCAGGCCGCGAGGCTCACCGCGGTGGCGGCACGGTTCTCCGCACCGGTGTTCCCGGGCGAGACGCTGACGACGTCGATCTGGCGCACCGGGGACGGCCGCGCGGTATACCGCACCGAGGCCAGCGGACCCGACGGATCGAATGCTCGGGTTGTGCTCGACGACGGTGTAGCCCAATACACCGACTAGCCCAGTACACGGACTAGCCCAGTACACCGACTAGCCCAGTACACGGACGAAGCCTCAGACGATCCCGCCGACGAGACGGCCGATTGCGTAGGTGATTGCCATCGCAATCGCACCACCGATCACCACCCGCCGGGTGGCCAACTTCGGGTCGCTGCCGCCGAGGCGCGCGCTCATCCAGCCGGTAATGCCCAGTGCCAGCAGAACTGCCGCGAAGGTGATCGGGATCCGACTCGACGGGGGCGGCAGCAGAATCGCCAGCAGCGGCAGCATCGCCCCGACGGTGAAGGCGATCGCCGAGGAGATCGCGGCATGCCAGGGGTTGGTGAGTTCGTCGGGGTCGATACCCAGTTCGACGTCCACATGCGCTGCGAACGCATCGTGCGCGGTCAACTCCTCGGCCACCGCGCGGGCAGTCTCCGGTGATAGTCCCTTGCTCCGGTAGATCCCCATCAGTTCCCGAAGTTCGGCCTCGGGTTCTTCGATGAGTTCCCGGCGCTCCTTGTCCAGCAGAGCCTGCTCGGTGTCGCGCTGGGTACTCACCGATACGTATTCGCCGAGTGCCATCGACAACGCGCCGGCGACGAGTCCTGCGATGCCGGCGGTCAGGATCGGGGTGCGTTCGACAGTGGCGGCGGCGACGCCGATGACGATGCCCGCGACTGAGACGATGCCGTCATTGGCGCCGAGTACCCCGGCGCGCAACCAGTTGAGTTTGGTGTTGATTGCGCCGACATGCGGCTCGGCGGGATGGGTCTGGGGATCTGAAGTCACCAGCACAGCGTAGGGGTATGCGCTTTCCGTCGCATACCGAACATATGTTCGATAAACTCCTCGGGTGGGATGGAATGACGGGCCGCCGAACTGGGCCGAGATGGAGCGGGTACTCAATGGTCGCCCGCGGCTGCCCGACGGCAGCGACGCCCCGGCCTGGTCCCGCAAGCGTGCGGCATACCAGCCACAACCCCAGGCCGAGCGCCCTCGCTCGAGGGTGCCCTACGCCGAGTTGCACGCCCATTCGGCGTTCAGCTTTCTCGACGGTGCCAGCACCCCGGAGGAACTGGTCTCCGAGGCCGCACGGTTGGGCCTGCGCGCGATCGCGCTCACCGATCACGACGGGCTGTACGGCGTGGTGCGCTTCGCCGAGGCGGCTCGCGAACTCGGCATGCGGACCGTCTTCGGCGCCGAATTGTCGCTATCCGATACCTCGCGCACCGATGTGCCTGATCCGCCCGGCCCACACCTGCTGGTCCTGGCCCGCGGGCCGGAGGGCTACCGCCGGTTGTCCCGTCAAATCGCCGCCGCACATCTGGCCGGCGGCGAGAAGAGCAAGCCCCGCTATGACTACGACAGCCTCACCGAAGCTGCCGGCGGGCACTGGCACATCCTCACCGGATGTCGTAAAGGTCATGTGCGACAGGCACTTTCAACCGGTGATTCTGATGCGGCCGCTGCCGCGCTGGAAGATCTGGTGGACCGGTTCGGCGCCGACCGAGTGAGCATCGAACTGACTCACCACGGCGACCCGCTCGACGACGAGCGCAACGCCGCACTCGCCGGACTTGCGCCACGGTTCGGTGTGGGTGTGGTCGCCACTACGGCGGCGCACTTTGCCGAGCCCTCGCGTGGCCGGCTGGCGATGGCCATGGCGGCGATCCGGGCGCGGCAGTCTCTCGACGACGCGGCCGGCTGGCTGACGCCCCGGGGCGGTGCACACTTGCGCTCCGGGGACGAGATGGCACGACTGTTCGCCCAATGCCCCGATATCGTCACGGCGGCAGCCGATCTCGGCGAACAGTGCTCATTCGAACTGGCACTGATCGCCCCGCAACTGCCGCCCTTCGATACCCCCGATGGTCACACCGAGGACAGTTGGCTGCGCGAGTTGACCATGATCGGGGCCGCCGGCCGGTACGGGCCGCGGGCCAGTGCGCCGGCGGCCTACGCGCAGATCGAACGCGAACTCGACGTCATCTCCACGCTGAACTTCCCGGGCTACTTCCTGGTGGTGCACGACATCACCCAGTTCTGCCGCCGCAACGACATCCTGTGTCAGGGTCGCGGGTCGGCGGCGAACTCGGCGGTCTGTTACGCCCTCGGCGTCACCGCCGTCGACCCGGTCGCCAACGGCCTTCTCTTCGAACGGTTCCTGTCGCCGGCCCGCGACGGTCCGCCCGATATCGATATCGACATCGAGTCCGATCTGCGCGAGCAGGTCATCCAGTACGTCTACGGCCGCTACGGCCGCGACTACGCCGCACAGGTGGCCAACGTGATCACCTACCGCCGGCGCAGTGCGATCCGCGATATGGCCCGGGCGCTGGGTTTCTCGCAGGGCCAGCAGGACGCCTGGAGCAAGCAGGCCGAGGATATTCCGGACTCGGTGACCGACCTGGCGAACCAGATTGCCGACCTACCCCGACACATGGGTATTCACTCCGGTGGCATGGTGATCTGTGACCGTCCGATCGCCGATGTGTGTCCGGTGGAATGGGCCCGGATGGCGAATCGCAGCGTCCTGCAATGGGACAAAGATGATTGTGCGGCAATCGGTTTGGTGAAGTTCGATCTGCTCGGCCTGGGCATGCTCTCGGCACTGCACTACGTCATCGACCTGGTCGCCGAACATGAGGGCATCGAGGTCGACCTAGCCCGACTCGATCTGGCGGACGCGGCCGTCTACGCGATGCTGCAGCGCGCCGATTCGGTGGGGGTGTTCCAGGTGGAATCCCGAGCTCAGATGGCCACCCTGCCCCGACTGAAGCCGCGGCTGTTCTACGACCTGGTGGTGGAAGTGGCGCTGATCCGGCCGGGCCCCATCCAGGGCGGCTCGGTTCATCCCTACATCAAGCGGCGCAACGGACTGGAGCCGGTCACCTACGACCATCCGTCGATGGAACCGGCGCTGCGAAAGACGTTGGGCATTCCGCTTTTTCAGGAACAACTCATGCAGTTAGCCGTGGACTGTGCGGGTTTTTCGGCCGCCGAGGCCGACGAGTTACGCCGGGCGATGGGCTCCAAGCGCTCGACCGAGAAGATGCGGCGGTTACGGGACCGGTTCTACACCGGGATGGCGCAGCGGCACGGGATCACCGGTGAAATCGCCGACCGGATCTACGAGAAGCTCGCGGCCTTCGCCAATTTCGGCTTCCCGGAAAGTCATTCGCTGTCCTTCGCCTCGCTGGTGTACTACTCATCCTGGTTCAAGCTGTACCACCCTGCGGCGTTCTGCGCGGCACTGCTGCGGGCCCAGCCGATGGGTTTCTACTCACCGCAATCGCTGGTCGCCGACGCCCGCCGTCATGGTGTCGTCGTGCATGGTCCGGACGTCAATGCCAGCCTGGCCCATGCCACGTGCGAGAACCGAGGACTGGAGGTCCGGCTCGGACTCGGTGCGGTGCGCAACATCGGCACCGACCTGGCCCAGCGCATCGTCGACGAACGCACAACCGCGGGCACGTACTCGTCGCTGCTGGATCTGACTGGGCGGGTTCAGCTTTCGGTTCCACAGACCGAGTCGCTGGCCACCGCCGGCGCCTTCGGATGCTTCGGCGTCACCCGCCGCGAGGCACTGTGGTCCGCCGGGGCGGCCGCCGCCGAGCGCCCGGACCGGCTGCCCGGTGTGGGTTCTGCATTCACCGTCCCCACCCTGCCCGGCATGAGCGAGGTGGAACTGGCCGCCGCCGATGTCTGGGCCACCGGCGTCTCCCCGGACAGCTACCCGACCCAGTTCCTGCGCGCCGATCTCGACGCGCTGGGTGTCACCCCGGCCGATCGGATGCTGTCGGTTCCCGACGGCAGTCGGGTGCTCATCGCCGGCGCGGTGACGCATCGGCAGCGGCCTGCCACCGCCCGCGGAGTGACGTTCATGAATATTGAGGACGAGACCGGCATGATCAACGTGTTGTGCATGCCGGGGCTGTGGCTGCGATACCGCAAGCTGGCCCAGAGCGCACCGGCGCTGTTGATCCGCGGCCGGTTGCAGAACGCCAGTGGCGCGGTGACGGTGGTGGCCGAGAAGATGCGGCCCATCACCCTGGGGGTTGGCTCCCGATCCCGGGATTTCCGGTGATGCCCGGGTGGGTAGTCTCGCCCCATGAAGCTGAACCTGACCGCCGATGAAGTTCTCAACACCACCCGCTCGGTGCGCAAGCGCCTCGACTTCGACAAGCCGGTACCCCACGAGGTGCTGATGGAGTGTCTCGACATCGCGCTGCAGGCGCCCACCGGATCCAATGCCCAGGGCTGGCAGTGGATGTTCGTCGAGGACCCGGCCAAGAAGAAGGCGCTGGCCGATATCTACCGCTCCATGGGCACGCCCTACCTGAGCATGGAACCGCCGGTCCGTGGTGACATCCGCGACGAACAGATCGGCGCGGTGGTGAGCTCGGCGAAGTACCTCAACGAGAACATGGAGAAGGCCCCCGTCTTTATGATCCCGCTGCTGGAGGGCCGTCCGGAGGGAACCGACGCCGGCGTGCAGGCATCGTTCTGGGGATCGCTGCTGCCTGCGGTCTGGAGTTTCATGCTGGCGCTGCGGGAGCGCGGCCTGGGCTCGGCGTGGACCACGCTGCACCTGATCGGCGAGGGCGAGAAGCAGGCCGCCGAACTGCTCGGCATTCCCTTCGAGCAGTACACCCAGGGCGGGCTGTTCCCGATCGCCTATACCAAGGGCACGGACTTCAAGCTGGCTAAGCGGCTGCCCGCCGAGCAACTGACGCATTGGGACACTTGGTAAGTCAGACCGCGCCGGTATCTGATGTCGCCGGCCCGGCGGCTCCGTCGAACCCGTGCTGCCGCCATGCCTCATAGGCGGCAATCGCGGCGGCATTGGACAGGTTCAGTGACCGCCGGCCTGCCAGCATCGGGATCCGCACCTGCTCGGTGATGTGTGGGTCGGCCAGCGTCGCTTCATCCAGACCGGTCGGCTCCGGTCCGAACATCAGCACGTCGCCGGGCCGGTATTTCACATCGGCGAACGACCGCTCGGCATGAGCGGTGAACGCGAATACCCGTGCCCCGCCAAGCGCCGCCCACGCATCATCAAGGGACGCGTGAACGGTGACCGACGCCAGATCGTGGTAGTCCAGTCCGGCCCGGCGCACCTTTGGCTCGGACAGGTCGAACCCCATCGGCTCGACCAGATGCAGTTCGCATCCGGTGGCCGCCACCATCCGGATCGCATTGCCGGTGTTGGGCGCGATGCGGGGGGAGAAGAATAGGATTTTGAACACGCATTCCTCCCGCTTCTCTCGCCGGCGAAGGCAACGATGAACATCTATCTGGATGTCGACGGTGTCCTACTCAACCATGACGGCACCCTCGCCAACCAC
>JAPLAO010000127.1 GCA_026393245.1 Mycobacterium sp.
GGCCGCCAGCGCCAGGGCCACGTCGCGCGGATGCCGCACGCCGCCGTCTGCCCAGACGTGACAGCCCAGTTGCTGTGCAGCGGTGGCACATTCGAGGACGGCAGAGAACTGGGGACGGCCGACACCGGTCATCATCCGGGTAGTGCACATTGCTCCGGGGCCCACGCCGACCTTGACGATTGTGGCGCCGGCCTCGATCAGATCCCGGGTGCCGGCGGCGGAGACGACGTTTCCGGCCACCAGTGGGATGCCCAAGCCCAGGGCGGCGATGGCCTTGATCGCCTCGGTCATCTTCACTTGATGGCCGTGTGCGGTGTCGACGACCAGTACATCGATCCCGGTCTCGGCCAGCGCGGCGGCCTTGGCCGCCACATCGCCATTGATCCCGACGGCCGCTGCGATTCGCAACTGTCCGGTGGCGTCGACCGCGGGGGAGTAGATCCCCGCCCGAACCGCTCCGGTGCGGGTCAGCACGCCGGCCAGTGACCCGTCGGTCGCGGTGAGTACCGCCACCGGGATTGGCGCCTTGTCGAGTAGTTCGAACACCCGCTGCGGGTCGGTGCCCAGCGCTGCGGTCACGAAATCGCTGACCGCGACATCGCGTACCCGGGCAAACTTGTCGACACCGGTGGTCGCCGACTCGGTCACCAGGCCGATCGGGCGGCCACCGTCGACGACGACCGCAGCGCCGTGCGCTCGTTTATGGATCAGCGCGATGGCGTCGGACACCGCATCCTCGGGTGCCAGGATCACCGGGGTGTCGACCACCAGATCGCGGCTCTTCACGAAGTCCACCGTCGCCGTCACTGCCGCGATCGGCAGATCCTGTGGCAGCACAACGATTCCGCCGCGCCGGGCCACCGTCTCGGCCATCCGTCGGCCCGCCACCGCTGTCATGTTGGCCACCACCACCGGGATCGTCGTGCCGGTGCCATCGGAACTGGACAGGTCGACGTCGAACCGCGAGGCCACCGCGGAGCGGTTGGGGACGATGAAGACGTCGTCGTAGGTCAGGTCGTACGGCGGGGCGTGACCATCGAGGAAACGCACGTGCTCAGGCCTGCACTTCGGTGCGATCCCCACTCCACTGGGTGTGGAACCGCGCGGCCGGATCGGCATCGGTACGCCCGTAGGTGTGTGCCCCGAAGAAGTCACGCTGACCCTGGATCAGAGCCGCCGGCAGTCGCTCAGTGCGCAGCGCGTCGTAATAGGACAGTGCAGAGGCGAATCCGGGTATCGGGATGCCGAGTTCGGTGGCCGTGACCACGACGCGGCGCCAACCGTCGATGGCCGAGGAGATCGCGCTGCGGAAATACGGCGCGGCGATCAATGTCGGCAGGTCCGGGTCGGCGTCGAAGGCTTCTTTGATGCGGTTGAGGAACTTCGCCCGGATGATGCAACCGCCGCGCCAGATGGTGGCCAGGTCGCCGGGTGTGACGCCCCAGTGGTACTCGTCGGAGCCGGCCTGAATCTGATTGAAGCCCTGGGCGTAGGCGATGATCTTCGAGGCGTACAGGGCCTGGCGGACATCTTCAATGAATTGCGCTTCGTCAGTAGGCCGTGCGCCGAGTGCGCCAGACGCCATGCCGACGGTGACCCGTCGCTGGGGCACCGATCCCGACAGGGCGCGGGCGAATACCGCCTCGGCGATACCGGTGACCGGCACACCCAGATCGAGGGCGGACTTGACCGTCCAGCGGCCGGTGCCCTTCTGCTCGGCCTCGTCGACGATAACGTCGACCAGGGGCTTTCCGGTCTTGGCGTCGACTTGGCGCAGTACCTCGGCGGTGATCTCGACCAGAAAGCTGTCCAGGTCGCCGGAGTTCCACTCGGTGAACACCTCGGCGATCGCGGGCGCGGTCAGGCCCAGGCCGTCGCGCAGGAGTTGGTAGGCCTCGCCGATGAGTTGCATATCGGAGTACTCGATGCCGTTGTGCACCATCTTGACGAAGTGTCCGGCGCCGTCGGGCCCGATGTGGGCGCAGCACGGCACGCCGTCGACGTGGGCCGAGATCTCCTCCAGCAACGGGCCGAGCGACGCATAGGACTCCCTGGGGCCGCCGGGCATGATCGAGGGCCCATTGAGTGCGCCCTCCTCGCCACCGGAGATGCCCGCTCCGACGAAATGCAGTCCGCGATCGGCCATCGCCTTCTCGCGGCGAATCGTGTCGGTGTACAGCGCATTGCCGCCGTCGATGATGATGTCGCCGGGTTCCATCGCGTCGGCGAGTTCGTTGATCACCGCGTCGGTGGCGTCGCCGGCCTTCACCATGATCAGCACCCGGCGCGGTCGCTGCAGTGCGGCGAGGAACTCCTCGATGGTCTCCGATCGCACGAATGAGCCGTCCGAGCCATGCTCAGCCAGCAGTGCGTCGGTCTTGGCGACCGATCGGTTGTGCAACGCGACGGTGTAGCCGTGGCGGGCGAAGTTCCGGGCGATATTGGATCCCATCACCGCCAGGCCTGTCACGCCGATCTGCGCGGCGGGTTCCTGCGAGGAGCTCATCAAGCGCCTTTCAACGTTGTGCCAGTTGGACTTTGGGGTACAGACTTGGGGTACGGAATTTCAGATGCAGAAGAGTCGACGGAGTTCACTGAGCCACGGAACCGCGACGGCGATGGTCGGTACCACCAGCACCGCCGCGGCGGCAAGATATGCGGCAAGCGAGAGCGCCAGGCTGTTCGGCGGGCCGGCCAGCCTTCGCACTCGGATCACCGTGGTCGGGCCACCGGCGGCCATCGCGCCGGCCGGTGTCCGGGCGGCAGCGCAGGCGACCAACGCGCGCGCCAGCGGGGCGGGACCCACGGCGCGCACCGCGACGTCATCGGCAAGCAGTTCGACCAGAAGTCGCACCGCGTTCAGTGCGCTGCGGCTGCGGACGAACCGCGGGAACGCGGTATGCACCGCGATGAAGGCCTCGAGAACCAGGTCATGTCGAGCGCGCAGATGCGCACGCTCATGCCGAAGTATCGCGGCTAACTCGGCGGGGGACATCGCGGCCAGGGTTCCCTCGCTGAGCACCACTCGGCTTCGTATACCGGGCAGGCAGTAGGCCAACGGCTCGGCCACCTGCAGAACTCGCGCGTCACCGAACTCCCGGTGGCGCGCGCCCAGCAGATCCACGACCATCCGATGGTGAGCGCGCCGCCGGCGGGTTCCGATCGCCACCTTCAGCACCGCGACGATCAGTCGCGCGCCGACGACAGCGGTGAGCGCGAAAACACCGACCGAACACAGCCATCCCGGAATGCCCAGTGCCGCGATGGCTCCGGACCCGGGGACAAAGAGCCCGCTGGCCAGTGCCAGCCCGGCGCTGAAAGCTGACAGCACTGCGGCCGCCGCGACCGCCTGCCACAGCACAATGGCCGCCCGAGGTGCGCGCAACGGCCAGGCCGCCCGCGCCAGCACGGCAGGAACGGGGCCGACGAGGGCAACCGCAAGAAGTGTGAAGGCAAGCGCGGACACGGAAGACAGTCTCTACTAGCCGCAAGGCCGACCGCTAGCGGATCTAGTTACTGGATTTCTGCGGAACGGTGTTTGGCCTCCAGGTCGACCAGGGCGAGCCGCAGCGCATCGGCCTCGTCGGCCCCGACCCGCTCCACGAAACTCATCAGCGCGGCCCGCCGGTCCCCGAAATCAGCCGCCTGATCGAGGGCGTCGACCATAAGGCCGGCCACCAGGTCGTCGCGGCCGTGGGTGGCGGCGTACCGGTGTGCGCGGTCGTCGCGGATCTGGATCACCAGGCCCTTGCGGGCCAGCCGCTGCAAGACCGTCATGACGGTGGTGTAGGCCAGTTCGCGGTGGGCTGAGAGGGTCGCGTGGACCTGGCGCACCGTCTGGGGCTCGTCCGCGGCCCACAGGTGGTCCATCACGGCCCGTTCCAGGGCGCCCAGCCCGGTCAGTTTGGCCATTTTCCGTTCACCTTTACGACATCCCCACGATAACTGTACCCGCGATTACTACCGAGCGTCGTACCCGCAGCACCCCGGCCCGACTGCGGCATGGGCGGGCGTGTAGACACAACTGCGTGGAATCTGCAGACTCCGGAATCCCGGACGAGTTCTCCGCACCGTTCGACGCCACCCTCGGCCTGGTCTACACCGAGGTGACGCCGGATGGACTCACAGCGCAGTTGGAGGTAAAACCCAGCCTGCTGCAGCCGATGGGCATCGTGCACGGCGGTGTCTGGTGCGCGATGGTCGAGTCGATGGCCAGCGTCTCGGCCTACGTATGGCTTCGGGAAAACGGCGGTGGCAACGTCGTGGGGGTCAACAACAACACCGACTTCCTGCGCGCCATCACCGAGGGCACCGCGTACGGGGTTTCCGAACCGGTGCACCGCGGACGGCGTCAGCAGTTATGGCTCGTCACGATTCGCGATGACCGGACGCGCCTCATCGCGCGCGGACACGTCCGACTGCAGAACCTGACCGAGTAACCGTCGTCAGGCGTTCGGTCCGGCGAGGCGCAGGACCAGCTGTGCACCGCCGAGCGAGCTGGTAGCCAAAGATGCTGTGCCGCCGTGCAATTCGGCCTGTTGCGCGACAAGCGCCAAGCCCAGCCCGGAGCCAGAGCGAGATGCGGTCGATCCGCGGGAGAACCGCTCGAAAACGGCGGAGCGTTCCTCTTCGGGCACGCCGGATCCGTCGTCGTCCACGGTGATCTGCACGCCGTCGGCCGAACTCGCGACGGCGAGACGGACTTCGGTTGCCCCGCCGTGCTTGACCGCGTTGGCGATGGCATTGTCGATGACCAGACGCAGCCCGACCGGCAGCCCGACCATCAGGACCGCGGGTGAGGGCACCAGCGCCACCCGGAGATCCGGGTAGGTGCGCTCGGCGTCATGGGCGGCGCGGTCGAGCAGTTCGGTGATGTCGAAGGGGACGAAGTCGTCGGCGGTGGTCAGTTCGCCCTGGGCCAGGCGTTCCAGCGCGGTCAGGGTGGCCTCGATCCGGCTCTGGGTGCGAATGACGTCCCCGATGACCTCGCTGCGCTGATCGGGTTCGAGGTCGAGGGTCGAGAGCACCTCGAGATTGGTACGCATCGCTGTCAGCGGAGTCCGAAGTTCGTGGGATGCCACGGCGGCAAAATCGCGGGCTGACTCAAGCGCGGCTTTTGTCCGGTCCTGTTCGTCGCCGATTCGCGCGAGCATGCCCTCCACGGCTTCACCGATCTCCACTGCCTCCGACACCCCGCGCACCTGAACCTCGTCGGGTTTGGACTGCGCATTGATCGCACGGGCCTGCTGGGCCAGCAGTCGGAACGGGTCGATCATGATCAACGAGATCAGCCAGCCCACCACCACCGTGCCGGCGATGACGCCGGCACAGATGATCAGCACCCGCCAGTGCAATTCGCTTATCCTGCGCTGGGTTTCGGCCACCGGCGCCCCCAGCGCGATCGACGCACCGCCCACGGTGAAGGTCCGGACCCGATACTCCACACCGTCGATGGTGGTGTTGGCATAACCGTCAGCCAACTCCGGCAGCACGACGCTGGTGGGAACCGACATCGCCATCGAGCCCACCCGCACGGTGCGCACCAGGTTGCCGTCCGGGCTGGCCGCACCGGGTGTCGGAGGGCCGGACAGCAGGGTGCTGAAGTCGCCGAGACTGCTCACCGAGTCCAATCGCCGATCCAGTTGGCTGTACTGGTCGTTGGTGACCCCGACCCACACCCAGACACCGAGGGTGAGCACGAGGATAACCACCGACAGGGCGGAGACGATGACGATGGAGCGCAGCGACAGCATCCTGATCGGCAGTCGCTGCAGAATCCGATAGACCAGTTCGTCGGGTTTCATCACTGCAATAGCTCGCCCGAGTTCGGGGCCGCGGTGCGCCGCACGGAGCGCGCCGCCTGCCGCGCACGTCCCGCGATCAGGAGGCTACCTTTGTCTCCTCGACGCTTTCGACGATTTCCTCGAGTTGCTCGATCCGGGTGCGGGCATAGGCCTGCTGTTCGGTGATGGTGAGCTGGCCGCGCTGGCTACCGAGGAACGTTCCGATCCACGACACCGCCGTCGTGAGCCGGGCCCGGAAGCCGACCAGATAGATCAGATGCAGGAACAGCCAGGCCAACCACGCGATGAACCCGCCGAATTCCAGCGGTCCCACCTTGGCCACCGCCGAATACCGCGCCACTGTGGCCATCGAGCCCTTGTCGAAGTACTTGAACGGTTCCCGGGCCGTCGGGTCGGCGCCCTTCAGTTCGGCATTGACCAGCCGAGCGGCATACCGCGCGCCCTGGATCGCGCCCTGCGCTTGGCCGGGAACGCCGTCGACCAAGGCCATATCGCCCACCGCGAAGACGTTCGGGTGACCGGGAATAGTCAAGTCGGGCAACACTTTTACCCGTCCGGCCCGGTCGACTTCGGCTCCGGACTGGTCGGCCAGGATCTTTCCCAGCGGGCTGGCTGCGACACCGGCCGACCACACCTTCGTCGCGCATTCGATGCGGTCGACGGTGCCGTCGTTGCGTTTGACGGTGATGCCGTTGCGGTCGACATCGGTCACCATGGCGCCGAGTTGGATCTCCACGCCGAGCTTCTCCAGCCGGGCGGCCGCCCGGAGTCCGAGCTTCTCGCCCATCGGCGGGAGCACGGCCGGGGCAGCGTCGAGAAGGATCACCCTGGCCCTGGAGGAGTCGATGTGGCGGAACGCGCCCTTGAGGGTTTGGTCGGCCAACTCGGCGATCTGGCCGGCCATCTCCACTCCGGTCGGTCCCGCGCCCACGACCACGAAGGTGAGCAGTTTCTCGCGCCGTTCCGGGTCGCTGGAACGCTCGGCCTGCTCGAAGGCGCCCAGGATGCGGCCGCGCAGTTCCAGCGCGTCGTCGATGGTCTTCATGCCCGGCGCCCATTCGGCGAAGTGGTCGTTGCCGAAGTAGGACTGGCCCGCGCCCGCCGCGACGATCAACGTGTCATACGGGGTGCGGTAGGTGTGGCCCAGCAGCAGTGAGTCGACGGTCTGTCTGGCCAGGTCGATATGGGTGACCTCACCAAGGAGCACCTGGCAGTTCTTCTGCTTACGCAGGATGACTCGGGTGGGGGGAGCGATCTCACCCTCGGAGATGATCCCGGTCGCCACCTGATACAGCATCGGCTGGAACAAATGGTGGGTGGTCTTGGCGATCAGCTTGATGTCCACATCGGCCCGTTTGAGTTTCTGCGCGGCATTGAGGCCGCCGAAACCGGAACCGATGATGACGATCCTGTGTTTATCCGACGGAGTGGCGCCGGGATGGCTCATCTTCGCTCCTTGTAATACTGAACCGGACAGGACTGCGGAGAACGTGTCATACGTTAGTCGCTCCGATCTCCGGCGTCTCGCGGGGTCACAATCCGAGCACGGGTCGTAGCGCCTCGCCGACCCTGGTGATCGCCCCCGGCACATAGGCCGGGAGGTTGAGGATCACGCCGTCGACCCCGGCACCGACCACATTGGTTGCGACCGCCTCGGCGATCCGTTCGGGACTGCCCACCACCATCCGGCCCCGCATCTCCGCGGGAAGCATGTCGTCGGTCATGGTGGCGTCCGGCACTGCGGTCAGCAGCATGCTGGTCTCCAGTGTGGCCGGGTCACGGTCGACCTCGTCGCAACGCCGGGCCAGGGCTTCGATCTTGCCGGGGAGTTCGGCGAACGAGGCGATTATGTTCAGGTGGTCGAAGAACCGGGCGGCCAGGCCGAAGGTCTTCTTCTCGCCGCTGCCGCCGATCATCAGCGGAATGTGATCGCGCAGGCGGGGTTCCGCGAATGCCTCGAGGGTGCGGTAGTACCTGCCGTCGAAGCTCACTCGCTCACCTTTGATCATCGGCAGCAGGATCTCCAGCGCCTCATCGAGCTTGGCGAACCGCTCGGTGAAGGTGCCGAACTCGAAGCCCAGGGAGTCGTGTTCGAGTTCAAACCAGCCGGTGCCGATGCCCAATACGGCACGGCCCGCGCTGACCACGTCGAGGGTGGTGATGATCTTGGCCAGCAGAGTCGGATTGCGGTAGGTGTTGCCGGTCACCAGCGTGCCGAGTAACACGTCCTGGGTGACGCTCGCCAGCGCGCCGAGTGCGGTGTAGGCCTCCAACATCGGCTGGTCGGGCGATCCGAGCATCGGGAGTTGGTAGAAGTGATCCATCACGAAGACCGAATCGAATCCGGCGGCCTGAGCTTCCTGCGCCTGGGCGATGACGGTTGGGAACATCTCCGCGACCGATGTGCCGTAGGAGAAGTTGGGAATCTGGAAACCGAGTCGGATCGTCACCTGTCGACGATAACGCGCCGGCGGTTCCCGGAACGCCGGAATGTATCAGCCGTATGAGACCGCGGCACCGCGGCCGACGTGCAGGGTCTGCCCGGTGATGTGACGCGCGGCCGGAGTGGCGAGAAACAATGCAAGCCTGGCGATTTCGATCGGCACCGACGACGGTGCGACGGCCAATCCGGCGTAGTTCGCCTGGGCGGTCCGGCCACACGCGACCGAGTTGATTGTGATACCCCGGGTGCCGAGATGATCGGCCTGACCGGCGGTCCAGTTCGACAGTGCCGCCTTCACGGCGGCATTCGGTCCGTCGTCTCCGGAGTCGTCGGCCACAACTGTCACGATCGACCCGCCCGAACGCAGATTGTCGGCGACTGCCGCCACGGTGAGTACGGCGGACAGCACGGTGCGGTCGAAGGCCGACCGCCACGCGGCCGCGCTGTCGGCGATCGTGAAAGTCCGTGGGTCGCCTACCGATGAGGCCGAACCGGGCACGGTGACGACGGTGTCGAGATGCGCAGGGAACCGCGGCCGGGCATCAGCCATGCTGACCGGGTCGGTCGGATCGCACACGATGGCGTCGACGTCCAATTCCTTGGCCATCACTTCCAATTCGTCGCCGCGACGACCGGTCACCACGACGTGGTGACCGGCGGACCGGAACATTTCCGCGATCGTTCGCCCAAGGTCGCTGTCGGCCCCGGTAACCAGCACGTCCATCGGTTTGACTCCTCGCTTGCAGGCATCGCTGCGCTACCCGCAGCAAAGAGGTTACTCGACGGTAGTGTTCGGGCCTCGGCCTAGGGTGGGACGCCATGAGGCCGATCGGTGCGCCCGGCGTCGGATTGCCACGGTGGGTATACCTGCCGGCGGCGCTGGCAACGGTGTTCGTCGCGCTGCCTCTGGTGGCCATCGCGATCAAGGTCGACTGGTCGCGGTTCGGTTCGCTGATCACCAGCCCGGCGTCCCGGGCCGCGCTGCTGCTGAGTCTGCGGACCGCCACGGCGAGCACGCTGCTGTGCCTGATTCTGGGCGTTCCGCTGGCTTTGGTTCTGGCGCGGCACCGGGGAGCGCTGGCCCGGGTGCTGCGACCCCTGATCCTGCTGCCACTGGTGCTTCCGCCGGTGGTCGGCGGTATCGCCCTGCTGTATGTGTTCGGCCGACTCGGACTGCTGGGTCACTACCTCGACGCGGCCGGGATCCGGATCGCGTTCACCACGACGGCGGTGGTTCTGGCGCAGACCTTCGTATCGCTGCCCTTCCTGGTGATCGCACTCGAGGGCGCGGCCCGCACGGCCGGTTCGGACTACGACATGGTGGCGGCGACCCTGGGCGCGCCACCGGCCACGGTGTGGTGGCGGATCACCCTGCCCCTGCTGGCACCCGGCCTGGTGTCCGGTGCGGTGCTCGCCTTCGCCCGGGCGCTGGGGGAGTTCGGCGCCACGTTGACCTTCGCCGGATCTCGCGAGGGCGTGACCCGCACCCTCCCGCTGGAGATCTACCTGCAGCGGGAGGGCGATCCCGAGGCCGCGATTGCGCTGTCGATTCTGCTCATCGCCGTAGCCGCGGTCGTCGTCGTCGGACTGGGCGCTCGCCGGATCGCGGGCTGGAACGCCGGTGGCTGACCTCGAGGTGTCGGCAACAGTCGTCGGCCGCGGCCTGGACGTGCGGTTGCGCGTCGCAGCCGGTGAGGTGCTTGCGGTTCTAGGGCCCAACGGGGCCGGCAAGTCCACCACCGTCGCGGTGATCGCCGGCCTCCTGCGGGCCGACGACGCCGTGGTGCGGGTGGGGAACCGGACCCTGACCGACACCGATCACGGCGTGGCTGTGCCCACACACGATCGGCGGATCGGCGTGCTGCTCCAGGATCCACTGCTGTTTCCGCATCTGAGCGTGATCGGCAACGTCGAGTTCGCGGCGCGCCGCCACGCCGACCGGTCGGCGGCGCGACAGCGCGCGCAGCGGTGGCTTGCGGAGGTCGGCGCGCCGGACCTGGCCGACCGCAAACCCGCCGAACTGTCGGGTGGGCAGGCGCAGCGGGTCGCACTGGCCCGAGCCATGGCAGCCGAGCCCGATGTGATGCTCCTCGATGAACCGCTGGCCGGCCTGGACGTCGCAGCCGCTGCCGCAATCCGGCCGGTGCTGCGTCGGGTGCTCACCGCAGATTCCCGGGCCGCACTTCTAATCACCCACGACCTGATCGACGTGCTCACCCTCGCCGATCGGGTGCTGATCATGGAGGACGGAAAGGTGGCCGAGGTCGGCCCGGTCGCCCAGGTGCTGGCCGCACCCCGCAGCGCCTTCGGGGCGCGCATCGCCGGCGTCAATCTGGTGCGTGGTGTGCTCGTCGAACCGGGTGTTCTGCGTGCCCAGCCGGGGCCGGGGCTGCCGGACGTGTTGTGGCACGGAAATCCGGCCGATCATCTGACGCCCGGCCAGGACGTTTCGGCGGTGTTCGCTCCGGCCGCGGTAGCGGTGTTTCGGGATCAGCCGCACGGCAGCCCGCGTAACAGCGTTCAGGTCCGAATCACCGGCCTTGAGGTCAACGGCGCGGTGGTCCGGGTACGAGCCGGGGAGCAGCCGGATGGGGCACCCGGCCTGGCCGCCGACGTCACCCCCGATGCCGTCGCTGAACTCGGGTTGCAGGCCGGCGAGAAGGTTTGGTTCACCGTCAAGACGCAGGCCGTCGGATTTCACGCCGGGTCGGGACACGCCTGAGAGCGAACTTGCGTCACGGCGGTAACACGGTAGGTTTTTTGCCATGACGCAGCCGGACCCCACCTCACGACGCCCGGGACTGTGGACGGCGTTCGCCGTGACCGCGGTGGCCGGGGCCAGTGCAATCACCATTGCCCTGCCACCGAATACCGCGGTCGCCGACCCGGTACCGCCGCCCACAACCACTGCCGCCGCGCCGGCGGCCCCGACCACTGCCGCCGCACCGGCGGCCCCAACAACCGCCGCCGCGCCGGCGGACCCTGCCACGACGGTCGCCCCCGCAGAACCGGCGCCGGCCGCAACGCCCGCCCCGGCGGGGGCACCTGCGGCACCGGCCCCGGCGTCGCCTGCGGCACCGGCGGCACCGCCACCCGCCGCGCCGGTGGCACCGGGCGAGCCTGTCCCGGCGCCACCTGCCGATGCCGGCGTGCCGGTTGATCCCAATGCACCGGCACCGGTTCCGGCCGACCCGGCGGCGGTACCAGCACCGGCACCCGCGCCGGAACTCGAACCCGGCCGAGTCACCAACTCCGCGGGCGGGTTCAGCTACCTGTTGCCGGCCGGCTGGGAGGTGGCCGACGCATCGCGCCTGAGCTACGGCCAAGCCCTTCTGCTCAAGCAGACCGGTCCGGCGCTGAACGGCCAGAGCGCGCCCACCGCCAATGACACCAACATCCTGCTCGGCCGACTGGATCTGAAGCTCTTCGCCGGTGCCGAGGCGGATAACGGCAAGGCTGCCGTCCGGCTGGCTTCGGACATGGGTGAGTTCTTCATGCCGTTCCCCGGCACCCGGATGAACCAACAGTCCGGAACCCTGCAGGCGGGGCCGATGCCGGGATCCTCGGCGTCCTATGACGTCAAGTTCTCCGACTCCGTCAAACCCAATGGCCAGATCTGGGCCGGCGTGGTCGGTACCGCGGCCGCGAGTGCATCGCGCAGCCAATCCGCTGAGCGTTGGTTCGTGGTGTACCTCGGCACGGCGAAGGATCCGATCGACCCTGCCGTGGCCAAGGCGCTTGCTCAGTCGATCAAGCCCTTTACCCCGCCGCCACCGCCGCCACCACCACCGGTGGATCCCAACGCACCCGCGGCGCCACCGCCGGCGCCCGGCAACCGGATCGGTATCCCGATTCCGGTGGAAACCCCGGTGCCGGAGATGATGCCCGCAGGCTGAGCCTCAGCCGCCTGATCGTTGCGCTTTCGGCAGGACAACTGTTATCGGGCTGGGCTATACCTGAATAACGGCTGGTGACTGGCATCAGCCGGTGACCCTGAGGAGTCCCGATGGACATCATGGCTGCAACCGAAATCCTGGCCCGTTCGACGACGCAGACCAGCGTCGGCTGGATCGGCTACATCATCATCGGCGGCATCGCCGGCTGGCTCGGCAACAAGATCATCAAAGGCAGCAGTGCAGGGTTGCTGACCAACATCCTCACCGGCATTGCCGGCGCCTTGATTGGGGGCTTCCTGCTGAGCTTCTTCCTGAACACCGCAGGCGGCGGTTGGTTCTTCACGTTGTTCACCGCGGTACTGGGATCGGTGCTGCTGCTGTGGATCGTCGGCAAGGTGCGCAGCCGGACCTAGGTCCGGCAATCGGACCTCGCCGGACCTAGGGTCCGGCAATCGGACCTCGCCGGACCTAACCGGACAGCTGCCACACCACGGCTGCGGCCAACGCGCCGAGGCCATTGAGCGACCAGTGCAGCGCGATCGGCGCGATCAGGCTGCCACTGCGTCGGCGCAGCCAGGTGAAGACGAATCCTGCTGCGGCGGTGCCGAGTACGGCACAGGCAACACCGGCCGCCGTGCCGAGTACGCCGCCGCCGAGGATCCGGGTGAGGCCGACGTTGCCGGCCGTTAGACCCAGGGAACTGGCGATGTGCCAGAACCCGAAGAGCACCGAACCGGCGGCCGCGACGCCGCGAAATCCCCAGGCCCGGTCCAGCGCGCCGTGCAGCACGCCGCGAAACGCCAGCTCCTCCGGGATGACGGTCTGCAACGGGATGATCACCA
>JAPLAO010000230.1 GCA_026393245.1 Mycobacterium sp.
ACCGCGTAACCGCTGACCGCGGCGATCACCGGTTTGGACAGCACCATCCGGGTGGGCCCCATCGGGGCCGGAGCATCGGACCCCTCCTCGATGCGATGGGTCGGGTTGGAGTCCGGAGTTCCGATGGCCTTGAGATCGGCTCCGGCGCAAAAGGTTCCGTGATCACCCCAGAGCACAGCCACCGACGCCGAATCGTCGCGATCGAACTCGTCGAAGGCCTCGAACAGCGCGATCGCGGTCGGACCGTTGACGGCGTTACGGGCGTGCGGACGGTCGATGATCACCGTCGTCACCGGTCCGTTGCGAACTACCTTCACACTCATCTGGCCGCCAGTAATTCGTCGTCGCGGCGCGACGTGAGGACATCGGCGAATTCGGCGTAGGCGCCCCGCAACCGGTCCCCCGGCCAGTCGGCGGGTAGCAGTCCGGCGGGCAGCACCGGGTCGGCAAGCAGATGCCGGACCATCGCGGCCGCGATCGCGAATCGGCCCGGGATGTCCTTGGCCGCTGTGATCTCCCGCAGTAACCGATGCCCCGTCTTCGACCAGCCGCGCAGATCCCACAGCTGCCGGGCCAACTCGGCGGGGTTGTCATCGACTGCGTGCAGCACCCGCACCCGACCGCGAATCAGGGCAGGCAGCCCCGGGTCGAGAGTGTCCGGCCGCATCCACACCCCCTCTCGGAGTTCGCCGAACCGGTTGTCCTGCAATGCGGTTCGCACGGCTGCCCGGGTTCGGGCATCGGCTCCCACCGAGGTGACAATCACGGTGGTCCAGGTGCCGTCCCAGTCCCGGGTCGCCGGGTGCAGCGCCCCATCCTGGCGGCGCTGGCGCGCGAGCAGCCGATCGGAGAGGCGGTAGCCGTCGTGAGAACGCACCAGGTCCCCGCCGCTGACCATTCGGGTCAGCGCGACCCGCAGGGTGGGTTCCCTGATGTCGAAATCGGCGGTGAGCCGCAACAGTTCAGCTGCGGTCGCCCAGGCCGGGTGGGCGCCGAGCAGCACCGAGAGCACCACCGAACGTGCGGTGAGCCGCCTCCCCAACCCGGCCATGGTCACACCCCCGACGTGCGGCGACCGTGGTCCCCGAACGGCTCGTCCCGATGGCGGACCGCGTCGCGGAAGCCGTGATCCCGAGCATCAGCGACGAAAGCATGCCCCTCCGGGGTGTGCCGGGCGATGCCGTCGAACACCGTGCTGACCATCCGACTGGTTGCCACGCCCTGTTGGTAGAGCGCAGTGTTCATGGCCAGCTTGACCATCATCAACTGGTTGACGGGCATCGCCGCGATCCGCGCGACCAACCGCTCGGTGCGCTCTTCGAGATCATTCGGTTCGGGCGCCTCTACCGCAAGACCCCATTCGGCGGCCTGCGTGCCGGTGATGCAATCACCGGTCAGCAGAAGGCGTTTGGCCCGCTGGTCACCGAGTCGGTGTGCCCAAAGCCCGGCGGCCGGGACACCCCACACCCGGGTGGGGGGGTACCCGATCTTGGCATCGGAGGCGGCGATCACCTGGTCGGCGTGCAGGGCGATGTCGGTGCCGCCGGCCACGCAGTAGCCGTGGATCTTGACCACCGTCGGCTTGTCGGCATGCATGAGACTGGCGAAGCCCCGCATGAACCGGCTCATCATCTGGTAGTCGAGCATCGGGTCCCACGGCTGGTTCGGCAGGTGGTTCAGGGCTTGCGTCATTCCATCGAGAACCGTTCCGGCACGGGTTTTTTCGTCACCGTCTGATGACGATCCCTCCGCGTAGGCACCCAGGTCGAATCCGGCGCAGAATCCCTCTCCCCGGCCGGAGACCAGGATGACGTGGACGCTCGGGTCGAGGTCCGCACGTTCTACGCACGCCGAGAGCTCCAGCGGAGTGGCGGCGACGATCGCATTGCCCTTCTCAGGCCGGTTGAAGGTGATCCGCGCAACCCGGTCGGTGACTTCATAGGTCATCGTTGTCAGGTCATCGACGCCGATCATCTCAGCCCTTGACCAGTGCACGCTCGATGATGGGCGCCAGGTCCAGTCCGGTCGGCAGGGTGCCGAACGCCCCGCCCCAGTCACGCGCCATCCGGGTGGCCAGGAATGCTTCGGTGACCGCCGGGTGTCCGTATCGGATCAGCAGTGATCCCTGCAGGGCTCCGGTGATGTCCTCGGCGACCTTGCGGGCGCGGTATTCGATGGTCGACAGATCAGCCAGACCAGTCCGGAGGCGGTCAACGTGGGCATCCAGGCGCGCGTCGTTTCCGGCAGTGCTGCCCAGTTCGTCGAACAGCACCTCGACGCACTCCGGTCGAGTTGCCATGGCCCGCAACGTATCCAGGGCGCTGACGTTGCCCGAGCCCTCCCAAATACCCATCAGCGGGGCCTCCCGATAGAGCCGCGGCATACCGGAGTCTTCGGCATATCCGTTGCCGCCCAGACATTCCATCGCCTCGCCGGCATGCGGTGTGGCGCGTTTACACACCCAGTACTTCGCGGCGGCCAGACCGATGCGACGCAGCAGGGTCTCACGTTCGTCGCCACGGGTGACGGCATCGGTGGCGCCGGCCATCCGCATCGCGACAATGGTGGCCGCCTCGGCTTCGACTGCCAGGTCCGCGAGCACATTGCGCATCAGCGGTTGGTCGATCAGATAGACGCCGAAAGCCTTTCGGTGTTGCGCGTGATGAATGGCGCGGGTCAGGCCCTGGCGCATGCTGGTGGCGCTGCCCAGCGTGCAATCCAGGCGGGTGAGGTTGACCATCTCGATGATGGTCGGCACGCCGCGTCCCTCCTCGCCCACCAGCCACGCGACGGCACCGTCGTACTCGACCTCACTCGAGGCGTTGGCGTGGTTTCCGAGCTTATTCTTCAAGCGCTGCAGGAACATTCGGTTGCGGTTGCCGTCCAGCAGGATGCGCGGGAGCAGGAAGCAGCTGAGTCCACCCGGGGCCTGGGCGAGTACCAGGAACACATCACTCATCGCCGCCGAGGTGAACCACTTGTGGCCGGTGATCGAGTAGCTGCCGTCGGCGTTGCGGACTGCGGCGGTGGTGCCGGCCCGTACGTCGGAGCCGCCCTGTTTCTCGGTCATTGACATTCCCGCGGTAATACCCACCTTTGTGGCTGGGACAGTCAATTCCGGATCGTAAGCGCGGCTGGTCAGCAGTGGCTCGTACACCTTCGCCAGTTCAGGGTTGTGGCGCAGGGCCGGCACGACGGCGTAGGTCATCGAAATCGGGCAGACGTGACCGGGTTCGGGCGTCCAGACACCCATCTTTGCGGCGCGTACGACGTGGGCGCCCGGGCGATCGTCGGCCCACGGCGCGGCGTGCAGTCCGTGGCCGATCGCGGTGCGCATCAGTTCGTGATAGGCGGGGTCGTACTCGATCTCGTCGATGCGATTCCCGTACCGGTCGTGGGTGTGCAACACCGGGATGTTGCGGTCGGCCAGGTCACCCCAGCGCTGGGCGGTGGCCCCGCCGGACAGCGCACCGAGTTCAGTGACCTCGTCGAGGCCCCAGCCACCGCCCTCGCGAATCAGCGCTTCGATCAGCACCGGCGACGTGGCGGGGTTGTAGTCGGTCAGCGGCGGAGCCTGATTGGTAACCACATGGGTTTCGGACATGGGTCACTGTTACATTTTCTCGACAGACGCACAAGATCTGTAATGCGTGGCAGGCTGGCGTTATGCGACCCAATACCGCCGTCCATGCCGGCGATCACTTCGTCGAACATCAGGCCGTCGCGCCAGAGCAGGTGGTCGACGGCCATCCCCACACCGGACTGGCGACACTGGGCCGGTTCGGTGGTCTGGAAGTCGGCGTCTGGGAGATGACACCCGGCGTGATGCGCGACATCGAGGCCGACGAGGTTTTCGTGGTGATCGCCGGCGCGGCCATCGTCGAGTTCGCCGACGGCACAGCGTCGTTGACACTCAGGCCCGGCGATGTGGTGCGGCTGGCCGAGGGTGCCGAGACGGTCTGGACGGTGACTGAAACCCTGCGGAAGGTTTATCTGGTCTAGTCGGGCCGCAGGACGATGTGCCGGCGACTCACGGATTGCACTGCGGGCACCAGGCTGAATCTGCGGTATTCGTTACCGCGACGGCAACGCGGTGTGAGCACGTCGGGCAGGCGTGGATTTCGTTGCGGATTGCGTCGGTGGGTGTTTCGCAGTCCCGGCAGGGCAGGCCGCGTTCGGAATCAACCCGGCCGAACCCCGGCGTGCTGCAGGCCGGACAGCGGGTTGCCAGCCGGCGGGCAAGAGTGTCCGCAAGCCGGTGCAGGACGAGCCGGCGAGAGGGATTGTGGTGGGCACGCAGATCGGGTTCGACCAGGGCCAGGCCGTCGCCGGAGTGGTGCGCCGCGGCCGTAATTGCCGTGTTCAGGCGCGCCAGATCGGTGATGCCTTTGACAACGTGGCCGGGTTGGCCGGCTGCCGACGGCCGCACGATCAGCGCCTGAGTGGGCAACCCGGCGGCCACGTGTGGCGGCAGGTCGGCGGGGCCGGCGACGCGTTGGCCGTGACCCGGCACCACCGTCGTTCGTTCCCCCACGAACACCTCGATCCCATGGCTGTCGTCCACGAACACCACGAGTTCTTCGTGGCCCTGGATCCCGACACCCGGCAACGGCCCGTAGCTTGCCTCGCTCGCCAGCCCGTACGGGAGGCCGCTGACCTCCATGGCCAGCCGTGCCTTCGCCCGAGCGGTGTCTGATGCCGTTGCCGTACGGGCAATTTCGCCGGAGAAAGTTCCGAAGCGGTCGGTATCGAGGTCGGGCGGTGTCACCAGGCGGGCGCCCAACACAGCCTCGAACGGCGGTGCGAATTGCTTTTCTTTGCCGTGCCGGGTGCCCACTGCGATCCGGCAGTCGCGATAGGGCATGTCCTCAGGCGGCGCCGTCGGCTCCCTTGATGTCATGCAGCACCGCGAGGATCTCGCCGACCCGGTAACCACGCTCGACCGGATGACGCAATGGGCGGTCGGCACGTACCCGATAGGAGTTGCGCCGGCCCTCGCGCGTTCGCTCCAGATAACCGGCCTCGACAAGGTCGCTGACGATCCGCTGGGCCGCTCGCTCGGTGACGCCGACCCGCTCGGCGACGTCGCGCAGCCGGCTGCCCGGATCCCTGGCGATACACAACAGCGTGTGTGCATGGTTGGTCAGGAACGTCCACTCCGCCATGCCGGAAGTGTAGTTCCGCATTGCCATGACAGGAAACGGCCAGGACCTGTCCCATTCGGTGCGACACAGGACTCACTATTCCAGAAGTTTGACGTACGTTTTACATGACATGTATTGTCAGTCGCATGTTGAGGAACCTCCGATGAGCCCGAGCGCCACGATCGCGGGTTACGCACTGGCGGCCACCCTTCTGAGCCCGGCGTTCGTGGCGGTGGCGGCATTCAGCGCCGGCCGGTACTGGCCGCGGGCGATCGGCCGAATCGGGATGATGGCGGCAGGCTTCGGATTCCTGGGCGCGACCGTGATCGCGGTCCTGGTCGGCATGGGCGAGACCGTCTCGGTGTCGATAGGGGCCCTCGAGTGGTCGGCCGACCGACTCGCCGTGGTCCTACTGCTTCTGGTCTTCGGAGTCAGCACCGTCGTCCAGGCCTTCGCCGTGCGCTACCTGGAGAGCGACACCCGGGCCCACTGGTTCGCCGGTGGCGCCGGATTGCTCACTACCGCCTCGGGGTTCCTGGTTACCGCCACCACCCTGGTCGGGATCGCGGCCTCCTGGACTGTCGCCGGCGTCGCACTGTGCCTGCTACTCGGCACCTATCGGCAACTCCCCGCCGCCCGCGACGGAGTACGACGCACCGTGACCGCATTCCTGATCGGCGATCTGGCGCTATGGTCCGCAGTCGCGGTGGCCACGATCCAGTGGGGTGCCATTGACCTGACGCAAACCCAACCACTCACCGGTGCAGCACTACCGATCGTGGCCTGCCTCATGGTGGTGGCAGCACTGTCACGCTCAGCCCAGGTCCCGTTCCACCGCTGGCTTCCGGCGACCCTCGCCGCTCCGACGCCGGTGTCCGCCCTGCTGCACGCGGGCGTGGTGAATGCCGGCGGCATCCTGCTCATCAAAGTCAGCCTCCTGACTTCGGCTAGCGATGTCGCCAGGGCGCTGATGATCATCGCCGGTACCACAACGATGGTCTACGCCGCGGTGGTCACACTGGTCAAGCCGGATATCAAAGGGGCACTGGCATATTCGACGATGGCACAGATGGGTTTCATGGTGCTGACGTGCGGCCTCGGACTGTGGGCCGCGGCGGTGTTCCACCTCGTCGCACACGGCTTCTACAAGGCAACCCTGTTCCTCTCCTCGGGTTCGGCGATTGCCCAACGCCGCCGGCTGGCATCGCTGCCGCCCGCCCAACCTGTGCACGGCCATCGGCGCGCGCTCAACGCGATCACGGCGCTGTCGCTACCCGCGGTGACCCTGATCGGTGCATTCGCGGTGGTACCGAACGCCCGAGCCGACCACTCTGCCGAGGCGCTGCTGTTATTCGCCTGGGCCACCGGCGCCGCAGCCACCTGGGGCTGGCTACAGCGCAGGCCGGGTATCCCGGGCACCGTCACCGCCGGCGCCTTCCTGCTGCCCATATCGCTCGGATACGCCTGGCTGGTCACCGCGGTCACCGGATTTCTCGCCCCGGATCTTCGCGGGCCGGTGGTACCCAACCCCGTGATCTGGCTCATCGCCATCGCCGCGATAGTGATGCTCGGCGGGTTCACGGTTCTGCGAGCGGCACCCGGCGCGGGCAGGCTGCAGCGCGGGCTCTATGCCCGGGCGCTGAGCTCCGGTCATGTCGCGACCGCGCCCTACGCCGCGCCCTCCTCCGCATCGTCCCTAACGACGTCCGCCGCGCCCTCCGCTAAACCGTCCCCGCCCAACCGATTGATAGGAGCACGTTCTTGAACGGCAACGGAACCCGTCGCGCACAGTTGCGCGCCGATATCGCAATCGCGGCGCGGGTGGTGCCCACGCACTACCCGCTGGAGACCTTCATCGCGGTGAACCCGCTGGCCGGCCTTGAGGGCCTGCCCTTCGAGCAGGCGATCCGGCGAGCCGGTGACCTGTACGGAATGCGCGGAACGCTGTCCGAGGAGGAGTTCCGCGGCCTGCACCAGGCGGGGCGGATCACCGATGCCGACCTCGACGGCGTGCTGGCCCGCCGTTACCAAAAACTCCTGCAGGGTGCGGCCATCCAGCTGGGAGATCGAGCCATCACACCGGCTGAACTCCTCCGGGGCGACCTGCTGCACGGGGTATCCATGCCAAAGCCTTTGCGCCGCTATCGGACTCGCGCGGAGCAGCTGGATCCCGCGGTCACGGACATCGTTGACTCACAGGCGACCAAGTGGTGCGCGGCGTTCTTCGGCAAAGCGGGCTGGCCGATGCCCGGACGCGACAGCGGGTTCTACCCGGCCTGGCGCGCACTGGCGCCGAGCGATCCAACTCTGGCCCGCCCGGTTCGTGCTGCACTGCGGCTGGCACCCGACCGGGCCGACGACGCCGTGCTCGACGCACTGGCGGCGCTGGGCATCGACGACCAGACGCGGGTCGCCTATCTGCAGGCCCATCTGACCAGACTGCCCGGGTGGGCAGCACATGTGCAGTGGTGTGGCAGCCGGGACAGCGGCATCACACTCATGGACTACCTCGCTGTGCGGTTGGCCTATGAGTCGGCACTGCTCGCACCACAGAGCCCCGGAACCGACACGCCCGCGGAGCCGGACCCGGCACTGCCGTCCGCCCGGGAGCGGGCTGCCCACCTCGTGGTTGTCTGGGGCCTCGCCGACGTCAGCGCTTCAGGCCTCGCTGCGGCCGGAAGGGTACTCTCGGCGCTGCCCGTCGGTGCGCGAGCGGTGCTGTGGCAGAACGCTTTTGAAGCCAACTATCGCGGGGTTCTGCTCGCAGATCTGAGTTCTTCCGGCCGGCGCGACCAGCCCGGCCCGGCACACACCCAGTTGGTGAGTTGCATCGACACCCGGTCTGAGGGACTGCGCCGCCACCTCGAATCGGTCAACGGCTACGACACGTTCGGCTTCGCCGGCTTCTTCGCCGTCGCCATCCGGTTCACGGGTCTCCTCGGTGGCGCACCCAGCGATCTGTGCCCGGTCCTCATCGCCCCCGACCACGACATCACCGAGATGGCTGCGCCATGGGCGGCCGGTGCTGCGGCCCGGCACACCGCAGGCGTCACCGGTATGGCCGGTGCCGAGTCGGCGTTCCACGCCGCCAAAGACTCTCTGGCTGCTCCGTTCGTGCTGGCCGAGGCGGCCGGCTGGGCCGCCGCACCGCTGTCGGCAGCCAAGACTCTGACGCCGTCGGTGAGCGGCAGAATACGGCGACGGCTGCGCGAACTGGTATCGCCGAGCGTCCCGACCGTTCTTGATCTGGGCGCCATGCCGCTGAGCGAGCGAGTGCTGTTCGCCCAGGTCGCCCTGACCACCATGGGCCTGGTCGGTGGGTTCGCACGTCTGGTCGTGCTGTGCGGCCATGGCAGTACCACCGAGAACAACCCGTACCAGGCAGCGTTGGACTGCGGGGCCTGCGGCGGGCAGGCCGGCGGCCCGAATGCCCGCACGGCGGTGGCGATCCTCAATCAAGCCGAAGTACGTGCCGAATTGCGGACCCTCGGAATCGACATCCCCGCCGAGACACATTTCGTCGCCGCCGAGCACGACACCGCCACCGATCGGGTCATCGTGCTGGACACCCACCTGATCCCGGTCAGCCACCGCGCCCAAGTCGCCGACTGCAACGTCGATCTGGCTCGTGCGGGAGCCGCGCTGGCGGCCGAGCGGTGCGCGCAGCTGCCCGGCGCTCCGCGTGCGGCGTCCCCGGCGCGAGCGGCCCGGCACGTGTTCGGCAGATCCGTCGACTGGGCCCAGGTGTATCCCGAGTGGGGTCTGGCCGGCAATGCCGCCTTCGTGGTCGCCCCGCGCGAGATTTCACGCGGAATCAACCTGCAGCGCAGGGTGTTCCTGCACTCCTACGAGGCAGACGTCGATCCCGACGGCACGGCCCTGGAAACGATTCTGACCGCGCCCCTGGTGGTGGCCCAGTGGATCAACTGCCAGTACTACTTCTCCACGGTGGCTCCGGAGGTTTTCGGGGCCGGTACGAAGACGATTCACAATGTCGTCGGCAACGCCGGCGTGATCGCCGGACACACCGGGGATCTGCAACTCGGCCTGCCCTGGCAATCCGTCGCACAGGGTAGTCAACTGCTGCACGAACCACTGCGACTGCTCGCCGTGATTCAAGCCCCGCTGGCGCGGATCGACGGCGTGGTGGACCGCAACCCCATCTTGCAGAAACTGTTCGGAAACGACTGGATCGGTGTCGCAGCCCGGGAGAGCACCGACGACAACTGGCAGCGCTGGACTCGCGGCGGCTGGCGATCCTGGGACGAAGCCCATTGCAGTGCTGAAAGTTTCAACAAGGAGAGGGTTATATGACGACAGTCGGTCTAGCAAAGATGACCAAGATCGAAGTGGTGGTATCCGGCGGTGATGCTCCGGCCGTGCGCGAGATGATCCAAAGCGTCGGCGCCACCGGATTTACCAGCGTGTCCGGGGTGTCCGGACTTGGCCATGGCGGTTACCACCAGGGCCGGTTGTTGTTCAACCAGCAGGCTGCGCTCGAACTACTGATCACCGTTGTGCCCGAGGAGAAGGTCGAAGCTCTGCTTGCCGGGCTGCGGCCCCTGCTGGACACCTCTTCGGGGGTGATGTTCGTAACTGAGACCTACGTAAGCCGTCCCGATTACTTCAGCTGAGTGAAATCACCACACCGAGAAAGGATCACCACATGTCCAACCAACGAACGGCCAAACCCCTGAACACCTGGAATCGTCTACGCGAAGGCAATGAGCGCCTAGCCAACCCCGGCGGTTCACCTCGGCAGGCGCATTCCACCGGGCACCCCATTGCCGCGGTGTTCCGGTGCGCAGACGCCGCCCAGACCAGCGAAGTGATATTCGATCAGAGTCTGGGATCCGTGCTCAACGTCAGCACCTTGGGTCACGTCATCGACGCCGGCGTTCTGGCGACGATGGAGTATGCCGTCGGAACGCTCGAAGTGCCGCTGATCGTCGTCCTTGGGCACCAGGGATGCTCGGCGATGCAGATAGCGCTGCAGGCATGGAACGAAGCGATCATGCCCGAAGGAGCGCTTCGTGCTGTCGCCGAGCAGACAATGTCGTCCATTGTCCGCCGCGGATGCACAGCTGAGTCGGTCGACTCGGTCACAGTTGCTCACATCGTCGATACCGGACTCGCGCTGCTCGAGCACTCCCCCGTCATCTCTCGCCGAGTCGATGCCGGAAGCTGTGGAATCGTCTGTGTGACAATGGATTTGGATGGCCGGTTACGGACACATGCAACGATCGGCGCGCTCGGCCAGAGCCACGAGGCACTGCTCGAATGCGTGTGACCCGGGATTTGGCGCCGGCCTAGAGGTTATCCCGCAGGAACGCGATGTCGTTGCGGCGACCCTCGTCGGCCGTCTCGCAGATCACCGGTGCGTCGGCGGCCTTGACCACGGCCACCAGCAACTCGGGGTCGATCTTGCCGGTGCCGAAGTTGGCGTGCCGGTCCGCACCTGATCCGGCGGCGTCGCGGGAGTCGTTGCAGTGCACCAGGTCGATGCGCCCGGTGAGCGCCTTGATCCGGTCGACGGCGTCGATCAGTGCCTCGCCGGCGGCCCAGGCGTGGCAGGTGTCCAGACAGAAGCCGATGCCCATATCGCCGATGCGATCCCACAGCCGCCCGATGGTGTCGAAATGCCGGGCCATCGCATGGTTGCCACCGGCGGTGTTCTCCAATAAGACCGGCACCTCGGTGTTCAGCGCTGCCAGCGCCTTGGCCCAGCGATCGAAGCCCGCCTCGACATCGCTGTCGTCGGCGTGGCCGCCGTGCACGATCACCGCCGTCGCATTGATCGCCGCGGCCCCGTCGCAGGTGTCCTGCAGGATCTTGCGCGACGGGATTCGGATCTTGTTGTTGGCCGAGGCCACGTTGATTAGATACGGCGCGTGGATGTAGAGCGGGATCGGCGAGCGCAGCAGCAGGCCGGCGTCCTCACGCGGCGGCGGCTTCTTCCAACTCTGCGGATCGCCGAGGAAGAACTGGACCAGGTCGGCCTCGTCCTCCAAGGCACCGGCCAACGGGTTGTCGGAGCGGACATGGGAACCGATGAGCACGTCGGCCAGTCTAGAGGCGCGAAGTGAACCGGCTCGGGGACATGTTCGGAGAACGTG
>JAPLAO010000238.1 GCA_026393245.1 Mycobacterium sp.
ACGGCTCGGTGCCGGTGCCCGCCGACAACGGCGGCTACTTCGATCAGGCGGTGCACGACTCGGCACCGCACTTCCGCCGTCACGCCATCGACGCCCTGGAGCAGATGGGCATCTCCGTGGAGTTCAGCCACCACGAGGGCGCACCGGGTCAGCAGGAGATCGACCTGCGCTACGCCGATGCGCTGTCGATGGCTGACAACGTGATGACGTTCCGTTACGTCGTTAAGGAGGTCGCGCTCGCCGAGGGTGTGCGCGCGTCGTTCATGCCCAAGCCTTTCGCCGAATATGCCGGCTCGGCCATGCACACCCATATGAGCCTGTTCGAGGGCGAGGCCAACGCCTTCCACAGCGCTGATGACCCGCTGCAACTCTCGGGTGTCGCGAAGTCGTTCATTGCCGGAATTCTTGAGCACGCCAGCGAGATCAGCGCGGTGACCAATCAGTGGGTGAACTCCTACAAGCGGTTGGTGCACGGCGGCGAGGCGCCGACGGCGGCGTCCTGGGGTGCGTCCAACCGCTCTGCGCTGGTGCGGGTTCCGATGTACACCCCCCGAAAGGCTGCCTCACGGCGCGTCGAGGTGCGCAGCCCGGACTCAGCGTGCAACCCGTACCTGACCTTCGCCGTGCTGCTGGCCGCCGGACTGCGTGGTATTGAGAACAACTATGAGCTTGGACCGCAGGCCGAGGACAATGTCTGGAACCTGACGCTGGAGGAACGGCGTGCGATGGGCTACCGGGAGTTGCCGTCGAGCCTGGGCGTGGCGCTGGCTGAGATGGAGCGCTCGGAATTGGTTGCCGAGGCACTCGGCGAGCACGTCTTCGACTACTTCCTGCGCAACAAACGCGCGGAGTGGGAGGAGTACCGCAGCAACGTGACTCCGTTCGAGTTGAAGAAGTACCTGGCGCTGTAGCCCGCCTCCTCCTCGGGACTCGTTCCTCGTCCCGCATCGTCGTTGGGCAGGCGCTGTAGCCCGGCGATTGCGGCCACCGCGGTGCGATAGCGTTTCACCGTGGCCAAACCCGCGACGCAGCGCCCCAGCCTGCCCAGCGTGGGCCGGCTGGGCCTGGTCGAATCGTCGGCCGCCGCCAACCTCGCCGCGCTGGGCTGGGACACCGATGCGCATGTGGAACTGTTGTGGTCGCTGTCGCGGACGGCGAACGCGGACATCGCACTGCACGCCGTAGTTCGGCTGTCCGAAGCACTCGGCGACGAATGGCATCAACTCGATGTTGCGTTGCTCAAGGACCGCGCGTTGCGGGGCAGGCTGTTGTCGGTACTCGGGTCCTCGCTCGCCCTAGGTGACCACCTGGTGGCGAACCCGCAGGTGTGGCATCTGCTCGAAGGCGCGGTAGTGCTGCCGGATATCGAACAGCTCCGTCGGATTTTTGCCGAATGCATCACCGAATTCGGTTCCACGCCAAGCGTTATCATGCCAAAGCTACGCGGGCTCTATCGCGACCAAATGCTGATCCTGGCTGCACTGGACTTGGCGCCGACCGTCGAAAATGAGCCGGTGTTGCGGTTCGCCACCGTCGGCGCGCACCTGTCCGACCTTGCCGATGCGGCACTAGACGCCGCCCTGAAAGTCGCCACCGCAACCGTGTGCACGCCAGACACGCCACCTCCCAGGCTGGCGGTGATTGCGATGGGCAAATGCGGTGCGCGTGAACTGAATTACGTCAGCGATGTCGACGTGATCTTCGTCGGCGAGGATGCCGGACCCGTCACCACCAGAGTGGCGGGGGAGATGATGCGGCTGGCTTCGGATGCCTTCTTCGAGGTGGACGCCGGGTTACGCCCCGAAGGTAAGCAGGGCGCGCTGGTGCGAACCCTGGATTCGCATATCGCCTACTACCAGCGGTGGGCCAAGACGTGGGAGTTCCAGGCGCTGTTGAAAGCCAGACCCGCGGTGGGCGATGCTGAGCTCGGGCAACGCTATGTCGCGGCACTGATGCCGATGGTCTGGACCGCCTGCGAGCGGGAGGATTTCGTCGCCGAGGTTCAGGCCATGCGACGCCGGGTGGAGTCACTGGTACCCGCCGATGTGCGTGAGCGGGAGATCAAGCTGGGTACCGGCGGGCTGCGCGATGTTGAGTTCGCCGTGCAACTGCTGCAACTTGTGCACGGCCGCACAGATCCCTCGCTACATGTCTCCTCGACGGTGGATGCTTTGTCCGCGTTGGGTTCCGGTGGCTATGTCGGTCGCGACGACGCGGCGAACCTCACCGCGTCCTATGAGTTCCTGCGATTACTTGAGCACCGCTTGCAGCTGCAACGTCTGCAGCGGACTCATATGCTGCCCGCGGCAGACGATGATGAGGCACTGCGGTGGCTGGCCCGCGCCGCGCACGTTCGTCCCGACGGAACGCGTGACGCGTTGGGTGTGCTGCGCGAAGAACTCAAGCGGCAGAGCGTTCGGGTGTCGCGTCTGCACGCCAAGTTGTTCTACCAACCCCTGCTGGAATCGGTGGATCCATCGCTGGGATTCGCCACTGGTCTGTCGCCCGAGGCTGCCGAACGTCAACTCGCGGCGCTCGGGTACGAAGGCCCGCAGAGTGCGCTGACCCATCTCGGTGCCCTGGTCGGTCAGAGCGGCCGGCGCGGCCGGGTGCAGTCGGTGCTGTTGCCGCGCCTGCTGGACTGGCTCTCGGACACCCCCGATCCGGACAGTGGCCTGCTGGCGTACCGGCGGGTCAGCGAGGCCCTGTCCGACCAACGCTGGTACCTGAGCACCTTGCGCGACGAGGGTGCGGTCGCCAAACGCCTGATGCGGGTTCTGGGCACGTCGGCGTTCGTGCCGGAGTTGTTGATACGGGCGCCGGAGGTGATCGGCCAGTACGCCGACGGTCCGGCCGGTCCCAAGCTGCTGGATGTCGATCCGGAGGCGGTGGCGCGAGCACTCGTCGCCTCCGCCGGCCGCCACCCCGACCCGCTGCGGGCTATCGCCGCCGCGCGCACCCTGCGCCGTCGGGAACTGGCTCGGGTTGCCTCCGCCGACCTACTCGGCATGCTCGACGTCGAAAGTGTCTGCGCTGCATTGTCATCGGTCTGGGTGGCGGTGTTGCAATGCGCTCTGGAGGCGGTGATCCGGGCCAACACGGCCGACGCTGATACCGGAGCGCCGGCAGCCATCGCGGTGATCGGCATGGGCCGGCTCGGTGGATGGGAGTTGGGCTACGGCTCCGATGCCGACGTGATGTTCGTCTGCGAGCCGGCTGCCGGAGTAGACGAGACGCGTGCGGTCAAGTGGTCGATGACGGTCGCCGAGCAATTGCGCACGCTGGTCAGCGCGCCCAGTGACGACCCGCCGCTGGAGATCGACGCCGGCCTGCGGCCCGAGGGTCGCAACGGTCCGCTGGTGCGCACGTTGGCGTCGTATGCGGCCTACTACGAACAGTGGGCACAGCCGTGGGAGGTCCAGGCCCTGCTGCGGGCGCGTCCGGTGGCCGGTGACTCCGATCTGGGACTGCGTTTCGTGGTGATGGCAGATCGGGTGCGCTACCCGGAAGGTGGGGTGTCGCCCGCCTCCGTTCTAGAGATCCGCCGAATCAAAGCGCGCGTCGATGCCGAACGACTTCCTCGCGGAGCGGATCCGAACACCCACACCAAGCTCGGACGCGGTGGATTGGCCGACGTCGAATGGACCGTGCAGCTCCTGCAACTTCGTCATGCCCACGCGGTGCCCGCGCTGCGAAACGCCTCGACGTTGCAGGCTCTGGACGCTATCGGCGCTGCTGAGCTGATGCCGCAATCCGACGTGGCGCAACTGCGGGAGGCCTGGCTCACGGCGACGCGGGCCCGCAACGCTCTGGTTCTGGTGCGGGGCAAGCCGAGTGACCAGTTGCCCGGCCCGGGCCGTCAGCTCAATGCCGTGGCGGTCGCGGCGGGCTGGCGCAACGGGGACGGTAGCGAATTTCTGGACAACTATCTGCGCGTCACCCGGCGCGCGAAAACCATTGTGAACAAAGTCTTTGGGAGCTGAGCTGTGCAGAATACGTTCGAGCAGATCGGTGCCCGAGAGTACACGGAACTCTGCGACCGGTACGCGCCACTGACTGCGGCGGTGCGCGATCTGGTCGACATCAGCATGAGAACCGACGTGGACTCCGACACCATTGCCGACGCGACTGTGGCGATCGAAGCGGTGACCGAGATGCTGCGTGCTCAGCAGGCCGCCCGCCCACCCCGATTCCAGCGGCACGAGATCACCGGCCGCCCGGTGGTGTGGTCCAACCCGGTGATCGGGTTGCGCAATCCGCTGGCGCCGCCGCTGACCGTCCACCATGATTCCGATGGGCGCTGCTGGAGCGAATTCACCCTGGGTAGCGTCTACGAGGGTCCGCCGGGCCTGGTGCACGGCGGAATCAGTGCAATGATCCTCGATCAATTGCTCGGTGAGGTTGCCACCGATCAGTTGATGACACCGAAGTTCACCGGAACCATCACCGTCAGATATCTTCGCGGTACCCCGTTGGGGCCGCTGCGAGCCGAAGCGGTTATCGAACGAACCGAGAATCACAAGACCTATGCGCGCGGATTCATCAGCGATGCACAGGGACCGACAGCCGAGGCGGAAGGGGTCTTCATCATGCCGATGTGGGCGCGTGAGCAGGAGCCGAAATGAAATTCTACGTGAGCAGCGCTTTTCTCGAGGCCAGCGAGATCATCGAAATAGCGAGGGCGGCAGACGAACTCGGCTACGAAGGTATGGCGATCCCGGACCACGTGGTGAATCTGGAGACGTTGGCGACACCGTACCCGTATACCGAAGATGGCGAACGGCGATGGCCGCCATTCACGGACTGGCTCGACCCGTGGGTGCTGGTTGGTTCGCTTGCCCAGGTGACCAGCCGGCTGAAATTTGTCACGACCGTCTATATCCCGGCCATGCGTGACCCGTACTCGGCGGCCAAGGCAATCGGCACAGCAGCGTGCCTGTCCGGTGGCCGGGTGGAACTCGGCATCGGCGTCGGCTGGTGTGAGGAGGAGTTCGACCTGCTCGGCCAGTCGTTCGCCAAGCGAGGCAAGCGCACCGACGAGATGCTGGATCTGATGAAGGCGCTGTGGCAGCCCGGGTGGACCGAGTTCGACGGCGAGTTCTACCAGACACCGCGACTGGAAATGATGCCCACGCCGCCGCGGATCCCGATCTACGCCGGTGGCCTGTCTGATTTCGCGCTACGGCGGGCCGCACGCAACGACGGCTGGATCGGCGATCTCATCACGCTGGACCAGGCGTTGGCGTCGGTGGATCGGGTGCGGGAGTTGCGGGCCGCGAAAGGCCTGACGATGGATGGATTCCGGGTCCTGACCCCACTGATGGACGCCTTCACGATTGAGCATTTCGAGCGGGCCACCGCCGGGGGCATCGACTCCGTGGTGACGATGCCGTGGATGTTCTACTCCGGCCCGAAAGCGTCGCTGTCCGAGAAGATCGACGGGATGCGTCGATTCCGCAAGGACCTCGCGCTCGACGCTTAGCTCCTCCGACTAGTCGAGACGGCGACCCGGGACCGCGAACGCGCCTGCCCCGGTGAATGCGATCAGCAGGAGCGCAAAGCAGTAGAGGATTGCCAGTTCGCCACCATTGTCTATGGGCCACAGGGCTTTCGGCTGGTGGACGGTGAAGTAGGCATAGGCCATGGCGCCGGAGCCCAGCAGCGCGGCCGGCCGGGTGAACAGCCCGATCATCACCAGCAGGCCGACGATCAATTCGATGAGCCCGGCCCACCAGATCGGCCAGCTACCCACCGACACCGCGCCGCCGCGCGCTGCGACTGGCCAGCCGAACAGGTGCACCGTGCCGTGGATTGTGTAGAGAAAGCCCACAACGATCCGGAAGATCCCGAGCACCGTCGACGAGTGACTGTCAAGCCGGGTAGCCAGGTTCGTCATCATCGTGTTCAGCGGTTGAAACCAGGCAGGGCGACCTCGGCCTCGGTGAGTTCGAATGGTGCGGGCGCGATGATCTCCGGCGTTGCCACCAGGGCCGGGTCGGACTCGGCCGGCATCGGCGCGGCGGGCGCGGTGCCCGCAGCGACCGGAGGCTCGGCGGCCGGTGGCGTCAGGGGCGCGCCGTAGATGGGCGCGTCCGGGTATTGCACCGGGCTGCCGGTGGGCGTCAGCCGGAACGGGATGGCCAGACTTTCCGGCGCGTTACCGCAGGCGCCGGCGGTGTTGATGCTGGCGTAGCCGGACAGGGTGGAGGCACCCCACGAGTAGTTGTTGACGCCGGGAACCGAACTGCCGTCGCCGCAGAGGATCGCATCAGGCTGGTTGACGAACATGATCCAAGAGCCCACCGTGACGAGGGCTGTGCCGGTCCAGGGAGCGCGTTTGGAATTGCCGGTCTCGGCGACCTGCACACAGTTGTCGGCTGGATCGGCGCACGGTGTCAGTGTCCAAGTTGCGGACTCGCCGTCCTCGGCCTCAAATGTGTAGCCTCCCAGCGGGTTTGGGGCTGCGCTGGCCGGGCCGGCCAGTGTGACTCCGGCACCACCGATGATCAGACAGGACGCCAAAGCCATTCGAGTCAACACCATGAGGCTCCTCATTCAATTATTCGTGCTCGGTATGCAGATGGGGATGTCTCGCCGCCCTAGCCCACCCGCTCGACAAACTGCGGTCGCCGAACGGGTGGGCTCCACGGGTGGATTTACACGTCGTGGGTTTAGACGTCGTAAGTTTAGACGTCGTAATACAGCGCGAACTCGTACGGATGCGGCCGGATTTGAATGGGCATGATCTCGTTCTCACGCTTGTAGGCGATGTAGGTCTCGATCAGGTCCGGCGTGAACACGCCACCCTCGGTCAGGTAGTCGTGATCCTGTTCGAGACGGTCGATCACCGCCGCCAGCGAGGTGGGCGCCTGCGGGATGTTGGCGGCCTCGTCCGGCGGAAGCTCGTAGAGGTCCTTGTCTACCGGTGCCATTGGCTCGATCTTCTTCTTGATGCCGTCGATGCCGGCCATCAGCATGGCCGAGAAAGCCAGGTACGGGTTGCCCGAGCTGTCCGGGCAGCGGAACTCGAGACGCTTGGCCTTGGGGTTGTTGCCGGTGATCGGGATACGCACGCACGCCGAGCGGTTGCGCTGGCTGTAGACCAGATTGATCGGCGCCTCGTAGCCCGGCACCAACCGCTTGTAGGAGTTCGTCGTCGGGTTGGTGAACGCCAGCAGCGACGGCGCGTGGTGCAGGATGCCGCCGATATAGTGCCGCGCCAGATCCGAAAGACCCGCGTAGCCGGACTCGTCGTGGAACAGCGGCTTGCCGTCCTTCCACAGCGACTGATGTGCGTGCATGCCGGAGCCATTGTCACCGAACAGTGGCTTGGGCATGAAGGTGACGGTCTTGCCGTTCTGCCAGGCGGTGTTCTTGATGATGTACTTGAACAACAGCACATCGTCAGCCGCCCGCAGCAGCGTGTTGAACTTGTAGTTGATCTCGGCCTGTCCGGCGGTGCCCACCTCGTGGTGACCGCGCTCGAGGGTGAATCCTGAGTTCTGCAGGTTGGTGGCCATCTCGTCGCGCAGGTCGACGTAGTGGTCGTACGGGGCGACTGGGAAGTAGCCGCCCTTGGGCCGGACCTTGTAGCCGAGGTTGGGGCTGCCGTCGGCCTCGAACGGCTCTCCGGTGTTCCACCACCCCGACTCGGAGTCGACCTCGTAGAAGGTGCCATTCATCTTGGAGTCGAATGCCACTGAGTCGAAGATGTAGAACTCCGCCTCGGCACCGAAGTAGACGGTGTCCGCGATACCGGTGCTGGCCAGGTAGTTCTCCGCCTTGCGGGCGACGTTGCGGGGGTCGCGCGAGTAGGGCTCACGGGTGAACGGGTCATGCACGAAGAAGTTGAGGTTCAGGGTCTTGGCGGCCCGGAACGGGTCGATCCGTGCGCTTTCAGGGTCGGGCAGCAGCATCATGTCGGACTCGTGGATCGACTGGAAACCGCGGACCGACGACCCGTCGAAGGCCAAGCCGTCCTCGAACACGCTCTCGTCAAAGGTCGAGGCCGGAATCGAGAAGTGCTGGACCACGCCGGGCAGGTCGCAGAACCGGATGTCGACGTACTCGATTTTCTCGTCTTTGATCTGCTTGATGATGTCGTCGGCTTCGTTGTGCTTCGCCACGTACTCACTCCTTCAATCCGGCCCATCGTGCACGTAGGGACAGAGGGTTTTCTCTGAC
Organism: Mycobacterium sp.; assembly: GCA_026393245.1. Lineage (GTDB taxonomy): Bacteria > Actinomycetota > Actinomycetes > Mycobacteriales > Mycobacteriaceae > Mycobacterium. Next base: position 8,185 of record JAPLAO010000238.1, read on the forward strand.
CCGGGTTTTCTTGCGACTCGCGGCTGACGGTAGGTAGCCGATGTTGCACGTCCGTCAACCGAATGTTGCCGTGACGTTACGGGTCGGGACGATACCGGTGTCGGCCTATCCTTGGGTCATGTCGCGTGAGATCGGATCCTGGCTGTCGGGCCCGCAATCGTTGGGCTCGGGGGCTGGATACCCGGGTCAGCGGCTGGGGGCGCCGGCCGACGGGCCGGGGTCGCTGGCCGGATTGGGTCGGCGGATGGCCGCTGTGGCCGTTGACTGGCTGATCGCCTACGGCCTGGCCGGGCTTGGGGTCGCAGTTGGTCTGGTGAGTAGTTCGTTTCAGGCGACGGCGGTGCTGCTGATCTGGTTCGTCCTAGGCATCGTCGCGGTGCGGTTTTTCGGGTTCACACCGGGCCAATACCTGCTTGGCCTGCGGGTCGCCTCGATCGACAGCCGATTGCACGTGGGCACCGGGCGTGCGGCGGTGCGAGGTCTGCTGATCGCACTGGTGTTGCCGGCTCTGTTCACCGACAGCGATGGCCGCGGCTTTCAGGACCGGTTGACCGCGACCGCGGTGGTGAGGCGCTGATTCGCTTGCGGTGAGTGAGGAACCGGTCAGCGTCAGCGGCGGCGGACGCTGCGCTGGACGCCGCGCATCTTGGCCTGCGGCGGCAGCGGACCCTTGGGTACTGCGGCAGGGCCCTTGCGGCTGCCCAGCGCGGCCAGCTTGGACTCCAGCGCGTCCATCTGCTTGACGTTGATATTGGCCGGCATCCGGGTCAGGTGGCGCTCAAGCTTGGCCAGCGGAACCTCGCCTTCTTCGTGGCCGATGACGATGTCGTAGATCGGAACGTCGCCGATCAGCCGGGCGGTGCGCTTCTTCTCCTGGGCCAGCAGCGGTTTGACCCGTGCGGGCGAGCCTTCGGCGACGAAGATCACGCCCGGCCGGCCGATCACCCGGTGTACGGCGTCGAAGTGACCGGTGACCGCCACGCCCTGGGTCACCCGCCACTTGCCCCGCAGGTTGTCCAGTGCCCAGCCGGCCGCTCCGGCCTGACCCTCTGCCTTGCGGAACACCGACTTCTGCGCCCGACGGCCGAAGATGATGAAGGCGACCAGCACGGCAAGGACGATCCCCAGCACGATGAACATGTACGTGGTGAACCCGCCCTTGCCGATCAGGATGCCGACGGCCACCGAGGCGGCCACGATCGCCAGGAACGCGCCAATCATGTACGGCAGCAGACGCTTGTCCTCCTTGCGCTGCATCTGAAACGCCTGCCACAACTGGGTGCGGCGCCGTTTGGAGACGACCTTTGCGGCGGCTTTCGCCTCGGCCTTGGCCGCCTTGGTCTCGGCTGGGGTGCGGGATTTCGCCATAGCAGACAAGGATACGGACGGCCGGGTCTACCGGGGCGGAGTACCCAGGTCTGCCCGGTGGGCGAGTGCTGCCTGCTCGTAGAGGCGGCCGGCCCGGTAGGACGAGCGCACCAACGGTCCGGCCAGCACGCCGACGAACCCGAGTCCCTCGGCGTAGGCCGCCAGATCGACGAACTCATCCGGGTGGACCCAACGATCGACCGGATGGTGGCGCGGTGACGGTCGCAGGTACTGGGTGATGGTGATGATGTCGCAGCCGGCGTCGTGCAGGTCGATCAGTGCGGTGCGAACCTCCTCGATGGTCTCGCCCATGCCGAGGATCAGGTTGCTCTTGGTGACCAGGCCGAACTCGCGCGCGGCGGTGAGGACGTCGAGGCTGCGTTGGTAGCGGAACGCAGGCCGGATCCGCTTGAAGATCCGTGGAACCGTTTCGAGGTTGTGCGCCAACACTTCTGGCCGCGATTCGAAGACCTCGCGCAGCAGTTCGGGTTGGCCGTTGAAGTCTGGGATCAGCAGTTCGACGCCGGTGTTCGGGTTGAGTTCCTTGATGGCACGCACCGTCTCGGCGTACAGCCAGGCGCCGCCGTCGGGTAGATCGTCGCGGGCGACGCCGGTGATCGTCGAGTAGCGCAGCCCCATCGTGGCCACACTCTCGGCGACCCGGCGCGGTTCATCGCGGTCGAGTTCGGCCGGCTTGCCGGTGTCGATCTGGCAGAAGTCACAACGCCGCGTGCACTGCTCGCCACCGATCAGGAAGGTGGCCTCGCGGTCCTCCCAGCACTCGAAGATGTTGGGGCAGCCGGCTTCCTCGCAGACCGTGTGCAGGCCCTCGCGCCGGACCAGGCCCTTGAGCGCGGTGTACTCCGGGCCCATCCGGGCCGTGGTCTTGATCCATGGTGGTTTGCGTTCGATCGGGGTCTGGGCATTGCGGACTTCCAGGCGCAGCAGCTTGCGGTTACCCGGCTCGACGGTCACCCCAGAGATGTTACGGGAGTCGATACGGGCAGCCGGCCGTCGAGCGCGTCACACACGGTCTCCACTACCCGAATGCGGACGTCTTCGACGCCGACGTGCCGGCCTAGCTCGGCGCTCAGTGATGTCACCCCGGCATCGGTGATACCGCACGGCACGATCGCGGCGAAGGCATCCAGGTCGCAGTCGCAGTTCAGGGCGAAGCCGTGCAGGGTGATGCCGCGGGCTACCCGGATGCCGATCGCGGCGATCTTCCGGGCCGGCAGGCCGGCCGCCGGGGGCAGCCACACCCCGGAGCGACCCTCGATCCGGACGGCATCGAGTCCGAAGTCGGCGCAAACCGCAATCAACGATTGTTCAAGTCGCCGAACGTAATTGACCACATCCAGGGGTTCGCTCAGCCCGATTACCGGGTAGCCGACCAGTTGACCGGGTCCGTGCCAGGTGATCTTGCCGCCGCGATCAGTGTCGATCACAGGGACGTCGTCTTGTGGGCGTTCGTGCGCTTCGGTGCGCCTGCCTGCGGTGTAGACCCGGGGGTGTTCCAGCAGCAGCAGGGTATCCGATCCGCCGGCCACCCTGGCGTCGGCGAGTTCGCGCTGGAGCTTCCAGGCCGCCAGGTAGTCGATGCTGCCGAGCTGCCGGATCTCCACCGGGTTCGAACCCGACCGAATGGACTGCCGCACCCGATCGGCGGTATTACTCACGGCCGGACGCCGTGACATAGGTATCACTCACGGCCGGACGCCGTGACGTAGGCGAGGGCTTCGCCGATGGTGCTGTGGTGGAACGTGAACCCGGCGCGTTCCAGGGCGGTGGGAATGGCTCGCTGACCGCCGAGTAGGCCCTCCTCGGCGAACTCGCCGAGCAGGGTGCGCAGCGCGAAGCCGGGTACCAGCCACGGGGTCGGGCGCCGGACGGCCCGGCCGAGTGCGGCGGTGAATTCGGAGTTGGTCACCGGGGCCGGTCCGGTGAAGTTCACCGGACCGATCAGCGTGGCGTTGTCGATCGCGAACTGCAGAGCGCGGATCTCGTCGTCGAGGCTGACCCAGGGCATGTACTGCCGGCCGTCGGAAAGCCGTCCACCCAGTCCGAGCGCGAACAGCGGACGCAACTTGCTCAGCAGGCCGCCGGCGGGGGAGAGCACCAGGCCGGTGCGCGCCAGCACCACCCGGACTCCGGCATCGCGCGCCGGCGCGGTTGCCGCCTCCCAGTCCACCGATAGCTGGGCCAGGAAACCCGTTCCGGCAGAAGCGGATTCGTCTACGATGCGGCCTCCGGTGTCACCGTAGTAACCTACGCCGCTGGCGTTGATCAACACCGGGACACCGGCGTCGGTCACCGCCTGGGCGATCACCTCGGTGGGGTCGATGCGGCTGTCGCGCAGGCTCTGTTTGACCGCACCCGACCAGCGCCTGTCGGCAACTCCGACTCCGCACATGTTGACCACCGCGTCCACGCCCGACAACGCGGCCGGGTCGATTTCACCGCGGTCGGGATTCCACTGAAGTTCGTCGGCGGTCGCCGGTGTGCGGCGCACGATCCGCAGCACCCGGTGGTCGGCCGCGCGCAACGCGGCCACCAGGGCCGAACCGATCAGACCCGATGATCCGGCGATGGCGACGAGTTTGTTGCCGGCTCGTCTACCCACCTCAGAGCCCTAACTCGGCCTCGAAGGCGCCGTCCTCCAGCCGCCGTTTGACGGTGCTGAGGAACCGGCCTGCATCGGCGCCGTCGATCAGCCGGTGGTCATAGGTCAGCGGCAGGTAGCAGATCGAGCGCACGCCGATCGACTCGTTGCCCGCCGCGTCGGCGATCACCCTAGGCCGCTTGACGATCGCGCCGGTGCCCAGCATCGCGGCCTGCGGCGGCACCAGGATCGGGGTGTCGAACAGCGCACCCTGGCTGCCGATGTTGGTGATTGTGAACGTGCCGCCGGAGAGCTCGTCGGGCTTGAGACCGCCGGAGCGGGCCCGGGCAGCGATGTCGTTGATGGCGCGAGCCAGGCCGGCCAGCGACAGGTCGCCGGCGTTGTGCACCACCGGCGACAGCAGACCCTGCTCGGTGTCGACCGCGAAGCCGAGGTGTTCGGCGTCGTAGTAGGTGATCTCGGCGGTTTCCTCGTTGTAGCTGGCGTTGACGTTGGGGTGCGCCTTGAGTGCGTCGATCACCGCGCGGGCGATGAACGGCAGGTACGTCAGATTCACACCCTCGCGTTCGGCGAACTCCTTCTTGGCCCGCGCACGCAGCGTCACGATCTTGGTCATGTCGACCTCGTGGGTCTGGGTGAGCTGCGCGCTCGCCTGCAGCGATTCCCGCGTCTTGCGCGCGGTCAGCTGCCGGATCCGGCTTGCCTTTTGAGTGGTGCCGCGGAGATGCGCTAACGGCGAGGCGACCGCGGCCGCCGGTGCGGCAGCGGTCGCGGCGGGTGCGGCGCCCGCGGCGGCAGTGGGAGCCTTCTTGCTCTCGGCGGCGGCGAGCACGTCCTGCTTGCGGACGCGACCGCCGACCCCGGTGCCCTTGATCGAGGCCAGGTCGACGCCATTCTCGGCGGCGAGTTTTCGGACCAGCGGCGTCACATAGGGCCCGCTGTCGTCGGTCGACTTGGCCGCGACCGGCTGCGCCGCAGGCTGCGGTGGCGGTGGCGGTGGGGATGCGGGCGCGGAAGTTGGTGCGGCCGCGGGAGTTGGTGCGGCCGCAGGCGCAGGTGGCGGTGGCGGCGCGGGCTGGGCTACTGGCGTGGGGGCAGGTACGGGTGCCGCCGCGGGCTGGGCTACTGGCGTGGGGGCAGGTACGGGTGCCGCCGCGGGTGTCGCTCCCGCGGTTCCGATCCGGCCGAGTTCGCCACCGACCGCAACGGTGACGTCCTCCTCGGCGGTGATGGCGAGCAGAATGCCGGCGGCCGGCGACGGGATCTCGGTATCGACCTTGTCGGTGGAGACCTCGACGAGGGGTTCGTCGGCAGCCACTGAATCGCCGACCTTCTTCAGCCAGCGGGTGACCGTGCCCTCGGTGACCGACTCGCCGAGTTCGGGCATCAGCACCGAGGTCGCCGCTCCGGACGGTGCCGCTGACGGCGGGGTGAGGGCGGGCGGTGCCTGGGGTTCGGGTGCCACGGCGACCGGCGCCGGCTCAGGTGGGGCTGGAGGCGGTGGCGGCGGAGCAGCTGCAAGGGCAGGGGGAGGTGGCGGAGGTGGCGCGGCGGCAGGCGCGGGCTCGGCGGCCGGGGCGGGTGGCGCTGCGGCGGCCTCGCCGGCTTCGCCGATGATGGCCAGTTCACCGCCGACCGCGACGGTGTCGTCCTCGTGGGCGACAATCTTGGTGAGCACGCCCGAGGCCGGGGCGGGGATCTCGGTGTCGACCTTGTCGGTGGATACCTCCACCAGTGGCTCGTCGGCCACCACGGTGTCGCCCTCCTGCTTGAGCCAGCGGGTGACGGTTCCCTCGGTGACACTCTCACCGAGTGCGGGCATCTGGACGGAGACGGCCATGCGCGTTGACTCCTAAGATCAGGTCGGCCTCTGGCTTACCACAGCGTGGTGACCACATCTTGTCATTAGCGCGCCGTCACCGGCACGGGAGTTGTCATTAGCGTGCCGTGACTGGCAAATGCCCCGCCTTGACACCCCGGTGCGGGCGCGTGCAGTGTCGAAACCCTGATGGCCGCCCGCTACATCGACGCCCGCGACGGAACCCGCATCGCCGTCTACGAGGAGGGCAACCCAGCCGGGCCGACCGTGGTCTGCGTGCACGGCTGGCCAGACTCCCATGTGGTCTGGGACGGTGTGGTGGCTCTACTCGCGGCTGACCACAGAATCATCCGCTACGACAACCGGGGTGCGGGTGCTTCGTCGGTCCCGGCGGCCGTATCGGCCTACGCGCTGGCCCGCCTCGCCGATGACTTCGCCGACGTCGTCGGCGCGTTGTGTCCGGGGGCGCCGGTACACGTGGTGGGCCACGACTGGGGCGCGGCGACGATGTGGGAGTACCTGAGTAGGCCGGACGCCGCCGACCGGGTCGCGTCCTACACCTCAATCTCCGGTCCGGACCCCCAACACCTGAGCCGGTTCGTGCGCGACGGGTTGGCCCGGCCGTACCGGCCGCGGCGCTTCGCGCGTGCGCTGTCGCAGGCGGCTCATTTCAGTTACATGATCGGCTTCTCGGTTCCGGTGCTGATGCCCGCCGCGATGCGGACCTTCCTGGCCCGCGCGATCAACCGGTGGTTCATCGCCCCCGGCATCCCCGCGCAGCAGCGACACCAGTCCGACACCTTTGTCGCCGACGCCACCAACGGCCTGAAGATTTACCGCGCCAACTTCTTTCACGCACTGACCCATGCCGAGCGCAACCGCTTCGTATCGGTTCCGGTGCAATTGATCGTCAACACCCGTGACGTATTCGTCCGGCCCTACGTCTACGACGACACCGCGCGGTGGGTGCCACGACTGTGGCGCCGCGACATCCGCGCCGGACACTGGTCGCCGATGTCGCACCCGCAGGTGGTGGCCACCGCGGTCGCGGAGTTGGTCAGCCACCTCGACGGGGCGCCGGCTAGTCCGGCGCTTTCACGAGCTCGAGTTGTCCGGTCGTTGGCCTAGCCGTTAGCCGCGATGTCCTCGAGCATGGCGAACAACGTTCGAACCGGGACGCCGGTACCGCCCTTCGGGGTGTAGCCCCACGGCCCGGAGGTGTTGTAGGCCGGCCCGGCGATGTCGATATGGGCCCACTGCACGCCGTCGGCGACGAACTCGCGCAGAAACACCCCGGCCACCAGCATGCCGGCGAAGCGCTGTGAGCTGATATTGGCCAGATCGGCCACCGTCGACTTCAGATCGTCCTTCAGTTCATCCGGCAGCGGCATGGGCCAGCCGTTCTCGCCCTCGCGCTGAGACACCGCCGCCACCCGGTCGCGGAACTCGTCGCTGCCCATCACCCCGGGGATGCGGGCGCCGAGTGCCACAGTCTGCGCGCCGGTGAGCGTGGAGGTCTCGATCAGGTAGTCGGGGGAGTCCTCACAGGCCCGCACGATCGCGTCGGCCAGAATCAGCCGTCCCTCGGCGTCGGTGTTGAGTACCTCGACGGTGACCCCGCCGTACTGGGTCAGCACGTCGCCGGGTCGCTGCGCGGTGGCCGACGGCATGTTCTCGGCCATCGGCACGGTGGCGATGACATCGATGGGCAACTTCTGACTCGCGGCCAGGACGATGGTGGCGATCACCGCGGCCGCGCCAGCCATGTCCGAGGTCATATGGTGCATCGCCGCGGCGGGCTTGATCGAGATGCCGCCGGTGTCGAAGGTGATGCCCTTGCCGACGAGTGCGACCGTGCGCGCGGCCTTGCGGCCCTTGCCACCGCGGTACGTCAGCCGCACCAGCCGGGGTGGATTCGCCGAACCCTTGCCCACGCCGATGATGCCGCCGAACCCGGCCTTGGCCAGAGCCTTCTCGTCGAGAATCTCGACCTCAAGACCGGCCGCGGTCCCGAAAGCCTTTGCGCGTTTGGCGAATTCGGCCGGGAACAGGTGACTGGGCGGGGTGTTGACCAGATCGCGGGCGCCTGCCACCGCGGTGGCGATGGCGGCTGCGCGCGCCGAGACGGCCTTGGCGTCACGGGCCGTGCTCAATGCGGTGATCTTGGTGCAGGGCGGCTCCTTGGGCGCGGTCTTGGCGCTGCGGAACTCGTGCATCTGGTAGCCGCCGAGGATCAGTCCTTCGATGGCCGCCGACAGGTTCAGGTCGGTCAGGGTGGTGATCACCGATTCCACCCCGGTCAGCGCGCGCGCAGCCACCCCGGCGGCCCGACGGATCGGCTCGGCGGTCCAGGAGTCGCGGCGGGCCCCGAGTCCCACCGTCAGCACACTGGCCACCGACAGCGCCGGCACATATAACCGGGCGAGTTGTTCGGGTGCGGCCTTGGCGCCGGTGGCGCGCAGGGCAGCCTCAATCTCGCTGATCGCCCCGGTATCGAGGAATCCGCCATCGACCACCGTGACGGCACCATCATCGTCGGCGACGACGGGCACGATCAGCACCGCCGATCCGGATCCGCGCTTGGGTAGTGTGCCGGCGACGGTGACGGTGGGGGACTGATAACCGGGTTGAGTGCTCACCAGCGCAACCCTAATGGGACGGGGTTTAGGGTTTTGCTCGTGACTGATGACGCGGCCGAGGCGCCACTGCTGCAGGGACCGTTGGAAGCCCGCCACCGCGACCGCGGGGCCACCTTCGCGGCCTTCGGCGGGTGGTCGATGCCGGTGACCTACGCGGGCACCGTGGGAGAGCACAACGCCACCCGCACTGCGGTGGGATTGTTCGACGTCAGCCATCTCGGTAAGGCCCTGGTTTCCGGTCCCGGGGCGGCGGAGTTCGTCAACTCCGCGCTCACCGCTGATCTGCGCCGGATCGGCGGTGGCCAGGCCCAGTACACGCTGTGCTGCACTGCGGACGGCGGTGTGATCGACGACCTGATCGCCTACCACGTCAGCGACGACGAGATCTTCCTGGTGCCCAACGCCGCCAATACCGCCTCGGTAGTCGCCGCATTGCAAAGCCAAGCGCCACAGGGAATCTCAATCACCGATCAGCATCGGTCGTATGCTGTGCTGGCGGTCCAGGGACCGCGCTCGGCCGAGGTGCTGTCCGCACTGGGGTTGCCCAGCGAGATGGCCTACATGGGCTTCGTCGACGCCACCTATTCAGGTGTTCCGGTGCGGGTGTGCCGCACCGGTTACACCGGTGAACACGGCTACGAGTTACTGCCACCCTGGGGTTCGGCGCCGGTGGTATTCGATGCGCTGGCCGCCGAGGTCGAGGCCCATGGCGGCCAACTTGCCGGACTCGGTGCACGTGACACCCTGCGCACCGAGATGGGTTACCCGCTGCACGGTCACGAACTGTCGCTTGCCATCTCGCCCCTGCAGGCGCGCTGCGGTTGGGCGGTGGGTTGGTCCAAGGAGACCTTCTGGGGACGCGATGCACTGCTCGCCGAGAAGCAGGCCGGCCCGGCCCGGCTGCTTCGCGGTCTGCGCGCGGTCGGCCGTGGCGTGCCGCGAGCCGACATGGCCGTGCTGGTCGGGTCGACTCCGGTGGGCGTCACCACGTCGGGGACGTTCTCGCCGTCCCTCAACGTCGGTATCGCACTGGCGCTCATCGACTCGGCTGCCGGGATATCCGACGGCGATAGGGTGAGCGTCGACGTGCGGGGCAGGGCGCTGGAGTGTGAGGTGGTCAAGCCGCCGTTCGTCGACGTCAAAACCCGTTAACTCCAAGGTTATACAATCGCTGCCATGTCTGAAGGCCCGCTGAAGTTCGCCGTCGAGCGCACGGCGCATCCGGCCAGCGAGGCGCAGCGGAACGCGATCCTGGCCGAACCCGGCTTCGGCCGGTATTACACCGACCACATGGTGTCGGTGCTGTACGCCGGTGACCGTGGCTGGCATGACGCGCGGGTGGTGCCCTACGGACCGATCGAACTCGATCCGTCGGCGATCGTGCTGCACTACGCGCAGGAGATCTTCGAGGGCCTCAAGGCCTACCGATGGGCGGACGGGTCGATCGTCTCGTTCCGCCCGGAGGCCAACGCGGCCCGGTTGCGTGCCTCAGCCAGGCGACTCGCCATCCCGGAGTTGCCCGAGGAACTGTTCCTGGAGTCGCTTCGCCAGTTGATCGCCGTCGACCATGACTGGGTGCCGTCGGCCGGCGGTGAGCAGTCGCTGTATCTGCGGCCGTTCGTTATCGCGACCGAACCCGGCCTCGGAGTGCGGCCGTCGACGGAGTACCGCTACCTGGTGATCGGTTCCCCGGCGGGGGCATATTTCAAGGGTGGTATCAAACCGGTCAGCGTGTGGCTGTCCACCGAGTATGTGCGCGCCAGCCCGGGCGGCACCGGTGCCGCGAAGTTCGGTGGGAATTACGCCGCCTCCCTGCTCGCGCAGGCCGAGGCGGCTGCGAACGGCTGCGATCAGGTGGTGTGGCTCGATGCCATCGAGCGCCGTTACGTCGAAGAGATGGGCGGGATGAACCTGTTCTTCGTGTTCGGCAGCGGCGGTACGGCCCGGCTGGTCACTCCGGAACTCAGTGGCTCGCTGCTGCCCGGAATCACCCGAAATTCGTTGCTGCAGTTGGCCGGTGACGCCGGCTTCGCGGTCGAGGAACGCAAGATCGACGTCCAGGAATGGCGCAAGGGCGTGGCAGCGGGCGAGATCACCGAGGTCTTCGCCTGTGGAACCGCCGCTGTCATCACCCCGGTGTCGCAGGTCAAGTTCGGCGACGGGGAATTCACCGTCGGCGACGGCACTCCTGGTGAGGTGACGATGGCGCTGCGCGACACCCTCACCGGAATTCAGCGCGGAACCTTCGCCGATACGCACGGGTGGATGACGCGGCTCCGCTAGCGTCGCCCGCGCGGCTGGATGGCGCGGCTCCGCTAGCGTCGCCCGCGCGGCTGGATGGCGCGGCTCCGCTAGCGGCGCCCGCGCGGCTCCGCTAACCCGCGGTGTCGGCGTCGGCGACGACCTCGTTGCGACCCGCGCGCTTCGCCCGATAGAGAGCCTGGTCGGCTCGCCCGAGCCAGGACGCGAGATTTTCGTGTGCTCGGATCTCCGCGGCGCCGATACTGACCGTGAGCGAACCCAACGTGCCGAATGGAACCTCTGCGATCGTGGATCGGATTTCCTCGGCTAGGCGCAGTGCGTCGGGCAGACCGCAGTCCCGGAGCATGACGACGAATTCCTCACCGCCCCAACGGGCCACGACGTCGTTGCCGCGCAGGCTCCGGCGAACCCGACTGGCGACCTCAATCAGGACGTGGTCCCCGGCCTGGTGTCCGAAGGTGTCGTTGATCGATTTGAAGTGGTCGATGTCGAGCATGAGCAGCGAGAGCGCCTGACCGGGACGCCGGGCGGACAGGTCCGCCGC
>JAPLAO010000168.1 GCA_026393245.1 Mycobacterium sp.
CGGTGCGCTTGGCCAGACCGTCGAGGTCTGCCCCCGGTGCCAGCGGCTTGCCCTGCGAGTGCACCCGCAGCACCGCCTTGCGGCCGGCCAGGTCGGGAGAGGACACCGGGATCTGCCGATCGAATCGACCCGGACGCAACAACGCCGGATCGAGGATGTCGGGCCGGTTGGTGGCCGCGATCAGGATGACGCCCTGGCGCTCACCGAAGCCATCCATCTCGACGAGTAACTGGTTGAGCGTCTGCTCACGTTCGTCATGGCCGCCACCTAGACCGGCGCCGCGCTGACGGCCGACGGCGTCGATTTCGTCGACGAAGATGATCGACGGCGAATTCTGCTTGGCCTGTTCGAACATGTCGCGCACGCGGGAGGCGCCGACGCCGACGAACATCTCGACGAAGTCCGAGCCGGAGATCGTGAAGAACGGAACTCCGGCTTCGCCCGCCACCGCGCGGGCGAGCAGCGTCTTGCCGGTGCCCGGCGGGCCGTAGAGCAGCACTCCCTTGGGGATCTTGGCGCCCAGAGCTTGATAACGCGCCGGGTTCTGCAGGAAATCCTTGATTTCGAAGAGCTCTTCGACCGCCTCGTCGGCCCCGGCTACGTCGGCGAAGGTGGTCGTCGGCATGTCCTTGGTCAGCAGCTTGGCTTTGGATTTGCCGAACCCGAAGCCCATCCGGCCACCGGTCTGCATCCGAGAGAACAGCACGAACAGCCCAACCAGCATCAGCAACGGCAGCATGTAGATCAGCAGCGAGCCGAGCAGGCTGGGCTGGTTGACAGCAGTGTTGGTCTTGATGCCCTTGTCGGTCAGCGCCTCGAACAACGGAACCGCGTACCCGGTCGGGTACTTCGCGATCACCTTGGTGGTGTTCGCGGTGTCCTTGGAGGCACTCTTCAGTTCCAGCCGGACCTGTTGTTCCTTATCGTCGATCTGGGCGGTTTTGACGTTGTCGGCGGAGATCTGCGACATCGCGACCGACGTGTCGACGGGCTTGAAGCCGCGGGTGTCGTCACTGAAGTAGATGAATAACCACCCGAGCAGCAACACGGCGGCGATCACCGTCAGCGTGCGGACAACGTTTTTCCGATTCATCAAGCGTCGGCCCCGGGGGCCCCGTCCTTCCGATGTGCTCTACCTGGAGAACTTCAGGTTACCGGTACCCCAACGTCGGGAAGTGCCCCGTTGGTTTCCGTCACCGATTGGTTCCGGAATTCCACACCCATTTCGGACACCGCACCCGGTGTGCTTGGCTCAGATGATGGCACCGGTCGAACGGTTCGTCGACGTCAACGGGGTTCGGTTGCGAATTCTGGAGGCCGGTCCCCCGGACGGGCCGGTGGTTCTCCTCGCGCACGGATTCCCTGAGTTGGCCTATTCCTGGCGTCACCAGATCCCCGCACTGGCCGCCGCCGGCTACCGGGTGATCGCTCCCGACCAGCGCGGCTACGGAGGTTCGTCGCGCCCGGATGCGATCGAGGCCTACGACATTGCACAGTTGACCGGCGACCTGGTCGGCCTACTCGACGTCGCCGGGGCAGAGCGGGGCGCGCTGATCGGACACGACTGGGGCGCGGTGGTCACCTGGAGTACCCCCCTGCTGCATCCGGATCGGGTTGCCGCCGTGGCAGGACTGAGCGTGCCGCCGGTGCCGCGGCCGCTCACGCCGGTAACTGATGCGTTGCGCCGGATCTTCGGTGACAACTTCTTCTACATGCTCTATTTCCAACAACCCGGGGTGGCCGACGCTGAACTGGACGCTGATCCCGGCCGAAGCCTGCGGCGGATGCTGGGCGGGATGCGAGCACCGAAGGATGAGGCCACCGCACTTCGGATGCTGACGCCGGGGCCCGAGGGATTCGTCGACCGGCTGCCCGAGCCGGAACGGCTGCCGGACTGGCTGGCCGCCGCCGAACTCGACCACTACGTCACCGAGTTCAGCCGTACCGGCTTCACCGGAGCGCTGAACTGGTATCGAAATTATGAGCGGAACTGGGAGATCACGGCGCATCCCGCAGCTGAAACCATCAGCGTCCCTTCGCTTTTCGTAGGCGGCACCGATGACCCGGTACTGTCGTTTACCAGGACCGATCGCGCCCTGGAGGTCGCCGTCGGGCCGTACCGGCAGGTGATGCTGGACGGGGCCGGGCATTGGATTCAGCAGGAGCGGCCCGAGGAGATCAACGCCGAGCTGTTGGCTTTCCTCGCCGAAGTGACGTGGTCGTGAATCCGCCGTCCGCGAAACACCGCCGCGAGCGCGCTACGGTGAATCATGACCACAGCCATCCGCGCTCGTCTCGTGGCGGCAAGCCTTGCCGCGGCGCTGACCGTCGCCACCCTGACCGGATGTGATGCGAAAGCCGGGCCCGTTGCAGCGAGTCCGCGGCAGGTCACCGTCGTGGGCTCCGGTCAGGTACAGGGAGCACCCGACACGGTGACCGCGGACGTGGGGATCGAAGTGGTGGCCCCGGATGCGACGGCCGCGATGAATCAGACCAGTGAACGCCAGCGGTCGGTGATCGATGCCCTGACGGCAGGCGGTATCGACGCCAAGGACATCAGCACGACGGCGGTGAACCTGCAGCCGCAATACGGCGAGAATTCGGCGATCACCGGTTACCGGGCGGGCAACTCCATCCAGGTCAAGATCCGCAAACTGGACGCCGCATCCGCAGCATTGGCAACGATTATCAACGCCGGCGGCAACACCACCCGGATCAATGCGGTCAACTTTTCCATCGCAGACGATTCGAAACTGGTGAGCGACGCCCGCGCCCGGGCCTTCGATGACGCCAAAAACCGAGCCCAGCAGTACGCCGATTTATCCGGGCTGTCGTTGGGCAAGGTCATCGCGATATCCGAGGCACCCGGTGAGGCGTCGCCCCGGCCGGTGCAGATGCCGGCGCCACAGTCAGACGCGATGGCCGCCTCGGTACCGCTCGAGCCGGGCGAGCAGACTGTCGGATTCTCGGTGACCGCGGTCTGGGAGTTGACTTAAAGGCCGACCCGGCCGGACGTGAATTCGCTAGTGCTGGTAGACCTTTGGGTCCAAGGTGCCGATATAAGGCAGGTCGCGGTAGCGCTCGGCGTAATCCAGGCCGTAGCCGACGACGAACTCGTTGGGGATGTCGAAACCGATGTAGTCGATGTCGAGTCCATCGCGCACCGCTTCGGGTTTGCGCAGCAGTGTGCACACCCGGAGAGAGCGCGGATGACGGGTTGCCAGGTTGCGCAACAACCAGGACAGCGTCAATCCGGAGTCGACGATGTCCTCCACGATCAACACATCGCGGTCGGCAATATCGCGGTCGAGATCCTTGAGGATTCGAACCACACCCGATGACGATGTCGACGAGCCGTAGGAACTCACGGCCATGAACTCCAGCTGCGTGGGTAGCGGGATGGCGCGCGCCAGATCGGTGACGAACATCACCGCCCCCTTGAGCACCGTCACCAGCAGCAGATCCTGACCGGCGAGGGCGTCGGCGTAATCGAGGCCCAGTTGGAGGCCGAGTTCGGCGGTTCGGGCAGCGATCCGCTCCTGGGACACCATGACCGACTTGATGTCACCGGCATACAGCTCATGGGCCGTCACGCCCACAGCGTGCCATGCCACCGCGGGCTGGGAACAATCAGAGGGGTTTACGGAGCAGAGTCAGCGTGCCGCCGTGGCGTTCAGCGAACAACCTTGTGCGCGGCACGTCGGAGCTGACCGCCACGCCACCCTGGCCGCGCCACGAACTGACTAGGGCGTCAACCGCCCGGATCTGAGTATCGGTCAGCCCAGTGGCCCCGCCGGCAAGGAGCCAGACGCGGATCACCCGGCGGCGCAGCGCGTCCGGCAGGTCCCTGATCGCATCGACGTCCAGACCACCGCCGGAAGGCCCCGTCGGCAGATTCCGGGCGGCCAGGCAATCCAGTGCATCGTTGTCCTCGCGCAGGGCGGCGGCGGTTCGCGCCAGCGCCTCAGCCACCCCGCCACCCAGCACCTGCTCGAGCAGTGGCAGAACCTCGGCGCGCAACCGCACCCGGGTGAAGCGGGGGTCGCTGTTGTGCGGATCGTCCCAGGCCACCAGACCGAGTTCGGTGCAGGCCGCCTGGGTGACACTGCGTCGGACACCCAGCAATGGCCGGTACCACGGCGGATCAGCGGTCCGCATCCCGGCGATCGATCGCGAACCCGACCCGCGCCCGAGGCCGAGTAGCACCGTCTCCGCCTGATCGTCGAGGGTGTGGCCGATCAGCACCGGCGCGCCGGCCCGGGCGGCGTCGAGGGCGGCGTACCGGGCAGTTCGGGCGGCCGCCTCCGGCCCCCCGGTGGAACCGACCCGCACCCGCAAAACCTCGGCCCGCACGCATCCGAGATCCAACGCCCGGTCTCTCGCCGTCGCGGCCACCGATTCCGAACCGTGCTGCAGTCCGTGGTCGACGATCAGCGCCGTCGTGGGCAGGGTGGTGGCCGCGGCCGCGGTCAACGCCAACGAGTCAGGTCCGCCGGACAGGGCTACACACCAGGACTGTGTCTCGGCCAGTCGGGTCGCAGCGAAGCCGGTCAGCGTCGCGCGCAGCCCGGCTACAGCACCCGGTCGATCCACCGCTGTGGGTTTTCGATCTCGGCGGGCAGTGGCAGCGTGTGTGGGCCGGTCCAGACCGTATTGAACCGCGCCATCCCGACCCGGTCCACCACGTGGTCGACGAACGCCTTGCCGCGGGTGTACTGACTGAGTTTCGCGTCCACGCCGAGCAGTGCACGCAGCAGACGTTGCAGTGGAGGTTGCTTGCGCTGCCGGCGGTTATCAAAACGGCGCCGGATGAGCTGAACGGACGGAACC
>JAPLAO010000090.1 GCA_026393245.1 Mycobacterium sp.
AGCCCGGCACTACTTACACCCTCTACCGCTACAACACGATGGCGAATGTGCCCGACTCCAAATTCAACGCCAATGCCGCCAAGGCCGCTCAGAAGTGGACGATCAAGATCGCCTCGGGCACGACCTACACGATGACCCAAACCATCAACTCCAACGAGACCGCGGTCTACCGCGCGGTCCCGGTCGGGGCGCCGTGATAGTCGCCGGGGTGTAACGAAACCCCCGCTTCATCAGAATGACCCTGTAGAGACCTTCAGCTGGATGGGGGAGCTACATGGCCAACGGCATACGGATCGGCCGACGGGCACTATCAGGCTTCGGCACACTGGGCATCTCGCTGGCTGTGCTGGTTGCCCCCGCCGCGGCCGCCGACCCGGTGGATTCCGCTGAACTCGAACCGCAGGTCGTCGTCGGCGTCGTACCGGCGCCCTTGGGGGTGCCCACCGTCGCACCGGTGTCCTTGGGGGCGCCGACCGTCGCGCCCGTGTCAACCGCCCCTGCGGACGGGGTACCGCATCTGCCTAGTCCGGACAACCTGCCGCCTGGCACCACCCAGACCGCTCCCGAAGGTCCGAACATGAGCTACCTGCGTTACCTGTGGCAGGCGGTCCGCACCCCAGGCGTTACCATGAGCGACGCGCTGATCCTGATCGCTCAGCGCCCATTGGATGCCAAGGCCTCGACGCAGTCGGCAACCCCGGCTCCGGCGGACTTTCCACCGGAGCCCACGAGCCCCTAGTCGGCGCACTAAGTCAAGGAACCCGAACATCAGCGATTCGCTCGGGACTTGACCCGGTTCGCCTATTGTGGGCGCGATGCAGTGGTGGTTCCGGTGCAGCAATGTGGGAAGGATTGGCGATGCCCGGGAAGGCACTCGAAGACTGGCTCGACGAAGCCGGTGGTAGTCCTGCTGTCCGTTCGACCATTCTTGCGCTGGCCCGTGCGGCGGTGAACGTGAGCGGCGAACTTCAATCGGGCGCCCTCAGCCTGGCCCCTTCGGATCTCAGGGGTGTACACCCCGCAGTCGACGATGAGCGCAAAACCCTTGAGCGATACGGAAATGAGTGTTTTCTCGAGGAGGTCAGAGGCGCCCCGGTGGCACTGTTCGCATCCGGGGAACACCAACAACCAGAACTGCTCGACCCGACTGCGCCACTGGCGGTTGCCATGGATTCTCTCGATGGCTCCGCGAACATCGACACCAACATGCCGGTGGGTACCGTCTTCGCCATCCTTCCGGTCGCAGGTGATGTCGGCGTTGATCCGCTACCGAGTCTTCTGCAACCCGGCGCCAATCAGGTTGCCGCCGGCTTCTTCTGTTACGGCCCGCGCCTGGCCCTGGCGATCACCCTGGGCCGGGGCACTCACGTGTTCATCTACGGCCCTCGGGTCGGGGCATTCCTGCGCTCCCATGTCCAGGTCCAGATACCGCCCAAGACGGATGACTTCGCGGTGGACATCTCCAACCAGCGGCACTGGGACAGTGGAATCAGGCACTACGTCGACGATTGCATCCACGGCAGCGAAGGCCCGCACGGTCGCGATTTCACGATGCGCTGGACCGCATCACTGGTCGCTGATGCCTATCGCATCCTGCTGCGCGGCGGCGTCTTCCTATACCCCGGTGACGGCCGCGGTGTCCAGGGTCACCACCGGCCGCGGCTGGTTTATCAAGCCAATCCGATCGCGTTCCTTGTCGAGCAGGCAGCCGGCCTTGCGACCGACGGCGTGAATCCGATCCTCACGCAGATACCCCGCTCACTGCACCAGGCCACGCCGCTGGTGTTCGGCTCCAGCGCCGAGGTGAGCCAGGTCGCCCGCTATCACGGCGAGATTGATCACGCGGGTATCCATTCGCCGCTGTTCAGCTCGCGTGGACTGTTCCGGAAGTAGAGGAAGGTAGGTCTCATGTCGGCCCAGCATCCGATCATCTCCATCACCGGCTCCTCGGGGGCCGGCACCACGTCCGTCAAGGCCATCTTCGAGCTGATTTTCCGGCGCGAGAACATCGTGGCCGCCTACGTCGAGGGCGACGCTTTCCACCGCTACGACCGCACGGAGATGAAAGCGCGCATCGCCGAGGAAGAAGTGAAGTACAACAACCACTTCAGCCACTTCAATCCGGAAGCCAACGAACTCGACATCCTCGCCGAGGTATTCGAGGAGTACGGCCGCACCGGTGGCGGACGTACCCGAACCTATCTGCACGACGATCAGGAGGCTGCGCCCTTCGGCCAGCCCGCCGGTACATTCAGCCCGTGGCGCGACTTCGAACCCAGCGACCTGTTGTTCTACGAAGGGCTGCACGGCTGCGCGGTGACAGAGACGGCGAACCTCGCCAAGCTTGCCGATCTCAAGATCGGAGTTGTGCCGGTGATCAACCTCGAGTGGATCCAGAAGATTCACCGTGACCGGGCCAGCCGGGGCTATTCGACCGAAGCGGTGATGGATACGATCCTGCGTCGCATGCCCGACTATGTTCGCTACATCACGCCTCAGTTCTCCGAAACCCATATCAACTTCCAGCGGGTGCCTGTCGTCGACACCTCGAACCCGTTCGTCGCGCGCTGGATTCCGACGCCGGACGAGTCGATGCTGGTGATCCGATTCGCCGACCCGCGGGGTATCGATTTCCCCTACCTGCTGTCGATGATCGGGGACTCGTTCATGTCTCGCGCCAACACCATCGTCATGCCCGGAAACAAACTCGACCTGGCCATGCAACTGATTTTGACGCCACTGATCCTGCAACTGGTCGAGCGCAAGCGTCGCGGCTCCTGGAAGGATGGCTGAATGGACCCCCGGCTACAATTCAGATGCCGCCCCGGCGCCACCCTGTCCCGCTACACTGCGGCACTTAAGCAGGAAGTCGATCCAGGGCGAACCGGTCCATCTCCCGTGTGCCCTCAACCCGTCTGATTCGAAAGGAACTACCACCATGGATGCCACGCCCAGTGAAATCAGGGGTAAGGAACGCTATAAAGCCGGCGTGCTGAAGTACTCCCAGATGGGTTACTGGGACGGCGACTACGAGCCCAAAGACACCGACATTCTGGCGCTGTTCCGGATCACTCCGCAGGAAGGCGTCGATCCGATCGAAGCCGCCGCGGCCGTGGCCGGGGAGAGCTCGACGGCCACGTGGACGGTGGTGTGGACGGATCGGCTGACCGCCGCGGACCAGTACCGGGCCAAGGCCTACAAGATCGAACCGGTGCCCAACATCCCGGGCCAGTACTTCTGTTACATCGCCTACGACCTGATCCTGTTCGAGGAGGGCTCGATCGCCAACCTCACCGCCTCCATCATCGGCAACGTGTTCGGGTTCAAGCCGCTCAAGGCCGCGCGCCTGGAGGACATGCGGCTGCCGGTCGCTTACGTGAAGACCTACAAGGGCCCGCCCACCGGGATCGTCATTGAGCGCGAGCGACTCGACAAGTTCGGCCGGCCACTGTTGGGCGCCACCACCAAGCCCAAGCTCGGGTTGTCGGCGAAGAACTACGGTCGCGTCGTTTACGAAGGCCTCAGGGGCGGCCTGGACTTCATGAAGGACGACGAGAACATCAACAGCCAGCCGTTCATGCACTGGCGGGACCGGTACCTCTACTGCATGGAGGCGGTGAGCAGGGCCGCGGCCGAGTCCGGCGAGGTCAAGGGTCACTACCTCAACGTCACCGCCGGCACGATGGAGGAGATGTACCGTCGCGCCGAATTCGCCAAGGAGATCGGTTCCGCCATCATCATGATCGATCTGGTGATCGGCTACACCGCGATCCAGTCGATGTCAGAGTGGTCTCGGCAGAACGACATGATTCTGCACCTGCACCGCGCCGGTCACGGCACCTACACACGGCAGAAGAACCACGGCATCTCCTTCCGGGTGATTGCCAAGTGGATGCGCCTCGCCGGCGTCGACCACATCCATGCCGGCACCGCCGTCGGCAAACTTGAGGGCGACCCGATGACCGTGCAGGGCTACTACAACGTCTGCCGCGAGTTGAAGAATGAGGTCGACCTTCAGCGCGGCATTTACTTCGAGCAGGACTGGGCGGACCTACGCAAGGTCATGCCGGTCGCCTCCGGCGGCATCCACGCCGGCCAGATGCATCAACTGCTGGACCTGTTCGGCGATGACGTCGTCCTCCAATTCGGCGGCGGCACGATCGGGCATCCGATGGGTATCCAGGCGGGCGCCACGGCTAACCGGGTCGCACTCGAAGCCATGGTGCAGGCCCGAAACGAGGGGCGCGACATCCTTAACGAAGGCCCGGAAATTCTTCGTTCCGTCGCCAAGTGGTGCAAGCCGGTAGAAGCTGCGCTGGACATCTGGGGCAACATTTCCTTCAACTACGAATCCACCGACACCTCGGACTACGCTCCGCAGGTTTCGACGTCCTTCTAAGTCAGGGAGCACACGACATGCGAGTAACACAGGGCTGCTTCTCATTCCTGCCCGACCTCGACGACGTCCAGATCGCGGCTCAGGTCGAATACTGCCTGAGAAATGAGTGGGCGGTCGGCATCGAGTACACCGACGACCCGCACCCCCGCAACACCTACTGGGAGATGTGGGGCAACCCGATGTTCGACCTGCGGGACGCGGCGGGTGTGATGATGGAACTCAAGGCCTGCCGGGACGCCTTCCCGGATTCCTACATCCGCATCAACGCGTTCGACTCGACACGCGGATTCGAAACGGTCCGGCTCAGCTTCATTGTCAACCGTCCCGCCGTGGAACCGACCTTCAAGATGACCCGCACCGAGGTTCGCGGTCGGACGGTGAATGTCACCATGACCACCGAATACTGATGGCTGAAGGCGAGACAGAAACGTCGCCGTCGACGGCCGTCGACCTTGCCGGTGATTTCCGTGACTCCGGAGTCGCTGAGGTACTCGACCAACTCGACCGGGAACTGATCGGGCTCAAGCCGGTCAAACAGCGCATCCGCGAGACCGCGGCGCTTTTGATCGTGGACCGGGCCCGGCAGCGACTCGGCTTGTCGCAGACCACACCCACATTGCATATGAGCTTCACCGGCAATCCGGGAACCGGCAAAACCACGGTAGCGATGCGGATGGCCGACATCCTGTACCGGCTGGGTTATGTCCGCAAAGGTCACCTGATCTCGGTGACGCGCGACGATCTGGTCGGCCAGTACATCGGGCACACCGCACCCAAGACGAAGGAGATCCTCAAGAAGGCGATGGGCGGGGTGCTGTTCATCGATGAGGCCTACTACCTGTATCGCCCGGACAATGAGCGCGATTACGGGCAGGAAGCCATCGAGATCCTGCTGCAGGTGATGGAGAACCAACGCGATGACCTGGTGGTGATCCTCGCCGGTTACGCCGACCGGATGGATAAATTTTTCCAATCCAATCCAGGTTTCCGCTCGCGGATCGCCCACCACATCGACTTCCCCGACTACGAGGATGCCGAATTGCTGTCGATCGCGGAATCGATGCTCGCCGAACAGAACTACCATTTCGACGCCGACGCGCGTACCGCGATGAATGAGTACATCGCTCTGCGACGCGTACAGCCGCATTTCGCGAATGCCCGGTCGATCCGCAATGCCCTCGACAGGGCCCGCATGCGCCAGGCCAACCGGTTGTTCAGTGACACGCAGGCGCCGATCGGCGTCGAGGAACTGTCCACCATCACCGGTGCCGACCTCCGGAGCAGTCGGGTGTTCTCCGGTGGCCTTGATTCCGAGAAGGGCAGCACCCAGTGACCCGGGCGATCGTCATCGCGCCTGCGGCTCGACCGTGAGTCAGGTGTGGCCCCGGGTCGCGTTGTTCGACCTGGACGGCACGCTGATCGACTCGGTACCCGATATCACCCTTGCGGTCGGCGAATTGATGAGCACCGAGGACCTCGCGCCCTTCGAAGAAGCCGACGTCCGTGCGATGGTCGGACACGGCCTGCGAGTGCTGGTACGCCGGGCGCTGGCGGCCAGGGGCAGGACGCCAACGCCGGTGGAGTTCGAGGCCATCATCCACCGCATGCTGGAGATCTATCCACGTCATCTGACGGCGCGAACCACATTGCTTCCCGGCGTGGTGGAGTGCTTGGACACCCTCGCCGCCGCGGACTGCGCTGTGGCGCTGGTGACCAACAAACTGCAGTCCGCCGCCACCACCGTGCTGGATCACTTTGGATTGTCCGACCGCTTCACGATCATCCTCGGAGATCAGGAGGGACTGTCCGATCTCGCGCCGAAGCCGGAGCCTGACATGCTGCTGCATGCCCTCTCGCACGTCGGTGTCGGGCCGGCCGATGCGCTCATGGTCGGCGACAGCGAATCCGATATCGCCTCGGCGCGCGCCGCAGGCGTGTTCTCCGTCGCCGTACGCGGTGGCTATTGCGACGGACCAGTCGAGGAACTCAATCCCGACGTCGTGATCGACAGCCTCTATGGATTCCCCGAGGCGGTCGAGGCGTGGCGGCGCCATGGCTGACATTGGCGCGGCGGACGCACTGATCTTCGACGTCGACGGCACCCTGGCCGAAACCGAGGAACTGCACCGCGAGGCTTTCAACCGCGCCCTCGCCGACGAGGGCCTGCCGTACCGCTGGGATCAGGCGCGCTACCGCAGTCTGCTGCTGGTCACCGGCGGGCGGCAGCGCCTCGAGCATTTTTTCGCAGAGTCCACCGGCCTCACCGGGGCGCAGATCGCCGAACTGGCGCCACGCCTGCACCGGGCGAAGAACGGCCACTACGCCGAGGTGATGGCAGATTCCCCGATCGAGCTGAGGCCGGGTGTCGCCGACCTTTTGCACCAGGCGCGGGCCACACGACTGAAACTCGCGATCGCCACCACGACGAGTCGGGTCAACCTGGAGGGTCTCGCGCGACGTTTTCCCGGTGAGCTTGATCTGGACGGCTTCGATGTCGTGGTCTGCGGCGAGGATGTCACCATGCTGAAACCTGACCCCGAGGTTTATCGGACCGCGCTGCAGCGGCTAGATCTGCCGGCCGGGCGATGCCTGGCCTTCGAGGACACCCGCAATGGCGTGGAGTCCGCGGTCGGCGCGGGCCTGCGGGTGGTGGTCACGCCGAGCCTCTACTCCGGAGGCCAGGATTTCTCGACGGCAACCATGGTGCTGGAGGACCTCAGGCACTTCAGGCTGTCGCCGGCCGTCAGATCCTAGGCGGCTTTTCCGAGACGCACGGCCACCTCGTTGCGGCGTCGGAATGGCAGCGTCCACGGCGGGTCGTAGAACCAGTTGAACGGCTCGCCGTCAGTGGTAAATCCGTTGTCGCGCAAGGTGGTCAGCAATTCGTCGGTGTGCGACGCAATCGACTCGAGGCTCGCGACGCCGGAGTACCGCAACACCGCGACAGTCTCGGCCGGGACGGTCACCAGGTGTACCCGCTCGTCGTCGGGCACTGGCAGCGACTCCAGGGAATGCTCGGCCGGCATGAAGAACCGGATCACCCATTCGCCAGCTGCCCCGCGCTGGGCGGCCACCGGGGCGGTCATGGCGATCTTCTCGCTCTGCTGCTGGGCCACCGGCGCGGTCATCGCGATCTTGGACTTGGCGGTGTTGCCGCCGAATATGTAGCGGGCCAGCCGGCGGAACCCCTCACTGCGCGCGGCCTCCTCCTCGGCGGCGATTGCGGTCTCCGCGGCGATCCGCGGTCCGTAGCGGCGGATTTCGACGCCGACGACGCGACGTTCAACGGTGAAGTCCGGTTCGGCGGTTCCGTGCCGGATCCCGACGATCGAACCCCCGGCATCGGCGACCTGGCCGAGCACACCAACGATTTTGTTCAGCATGATGCTTCCTCTCCTTGCCCCTTAACGTGAATCGGCGACGCATTGTTCCTGCCTGCAGCTTTCCCGCGCGCTATCCGACAGCCGCGGGCCGCGTCAGCTTCGCGTACCGCGCCCGGTGATAGTCGGTAGATCCAAACTCGTACTGCAGTGCGGTGAGCCGTTTGAAGTAGTGGCCGATCGCGAGTTCCTCGGTCATGCCCATACCACCGTGCAATTGCACAGCGTTCTGTCCGATGAACCGTGCTGCGCGCCCGACAGTCGCTTTAGCTGCCGAGACTGCCCGGGCCCGAGTGGTCGGTTCCGCATCAAGATTCAGCACGGCCAGGTATACCGCGGATGCCGCCTGCTCGAGTTCCATGTACATGTCCACCATCCGGTGCCGCAGCACCTGAAAGCCCGAGATCGGCTGGCCAAACTGCTGGCGTTGCTTGCTGTAGTCGACGGTGTCGGCCAGCACCTTGCGCATCGCGCCGACAGCCTCGGCGCACACCGCGGCGGCGCCCTCGTCGCGGGCCAATGCCAGCGACGGCCACGCATCAGCGTGTAGCAGTGCGGCTGCGGGCAACCGGAGGTTGTCGAAGATCAGATCAGCGGAGCGACGATCGTCGATGGTGCGGTAGCTATGCACGGTCATACCGGCAGGGGGAGCAGCGGGGTTGAACTCCGTCAGGAACAACGAAATAGCCTGCGGCCCAGAGGAATCACCGGTTTGGGCAACGATCAGCAGATGGGTGGCCAACGGGGCATTCATCACCACGGCCTTGGCGCCGCCCAGCACCCAGTGCTCGCCATCACGCGCCGCAGTGGTGCAGATGTCCTCCCAGTGATCACCCGATCCGGGTTCGCCGGCCGCCACGGCGACGACGGCGGATCCCGCAGCCACCTGCTCGAGAACCGTCGCGGCCACCTCGCCGCCTGCCCGAGCCAGCAGGCCGCCGGCGACGATCACCGTGTCGACGAACGGTTCGATCACGAGCGCGCGGCCGAGTTCCTCGGCGATCACCATGGCCTCAGCCGATCCGCCGCCGCTGCCCCCGACAGCCTCCGGCAGGGTGGCACCCAGGATGCCGAGTTCCTCAGCGAATCCGCGCCAGATATCGGGCTGCCAGCCGGGGCCGGTCTTGGCCGCGGCGCGGCTGGAGTGCAGTTCGTAGCGTGCCGTGAGGAACTTGCTCAGGCCGTCACGCAGGAGGGTTTGTTCCCTACTGAGTGTGAAGTCCATGTTCTCTGTTCTCTCCTTTCGGCCCTACAGCCCCAGGGTTGCTTTGGCGAGGATGTTGCGCTGAATCTCGTTGCTGCCGGCGTAAATTGAGCCCGCGCGATCATTGAAGTAGTGCAGTGGCGCAACCGCCTGCCACGGCTCGCCGCTGACGTAGCCGTCTGAGGGTGCGGTGAATTCCGATACCGGCCCGCCGGGCAGGGTCGCGTGCGGTTGGTAGACCCGGCCGCGCGGACCGGCCGCTTCCATCGCCAGTTCGGTGAGGTCCTGGCTCAGTTCGGTGGCAAGGATCTTCAGCATCGAGGAGTCTGCGCCCGGGTTCCCACCGTCGGCCACCACCGCCAGTACCCGGTATTCCAGAATCTCCAGCACGTCGGCTCGGATCCGCACGTCGGCGAGTTTGACGGCGAACGCGGGATCGTCGATAAGCGCCCCACCGGCCGGCCCGGGCTGATGTGCGGCCGCCTCGGCGATCGACTCGGCCATCACCTGTAGGGCCGGCGCCGCGGCTCCGCCGCCACGCTCGAACTCCAGCAGGTACTTCGCCACCGTCCAGCCGTCGTCGATCGCGCCGATCACATTGGCCTTGGGTACCCGGACGGCGTCGAAGAAGATCTGGTTCTGGATCTGCTCCCCGGAGGTCATCACCAGCGGTCGGATCTCGAT
The DNA here is from genome assembly GCA_026393245.1 of Mycobacterium sp. Classification (GTDB taxonomy): domain Bacteria; phylum Actinomycetota; class Actinomycetes; order Mycobacteriales; family Mycobacteriaceae; genus Mycobacterium. Next base: position 9,668 of record JAPLAO010000090.1, read on the forward strand.
ACCCGGGGTCGCCATGTCGATCAGCACGAATGTGATGCCATGCTGCTTCTTCGCCGAACGGGTGGTGCGCACCAGGGCGAAGATCCAATTCGCTTCTCCGGCATGGGTTGTCCAGATCTTGCTGCCGGTGCACACCAGGTCGTCGCCGTCGTCGACGGCGGCCATGGACAGCGCCGCCAGATCTGATCCGGCTTCGGGTTCGGAGTAGCCCTGGCAGAAGAACACCTCGCCGGTCAGGATGCGCGGCAGGAAGTAATCCTTCTGCGCGTGTGTGCCGAAGGCGACGATTGCGTGGGCGACCATCTTGATCCCCATCGGCGAGAGCGCGGGTGCGTCGGCCAGGGTGGACTCCCGGTTGAAGATGTAGTGCTGGGTCAGCGTCCAGTCGCAGCCGCCGTGTTCGATCGGCCAGGCCGGCGCGGCCCAGCCGCGCGCATGCAGAATCGCCTGCCAGGCCATGCTCGCCTCATGATCGGCGTAGACACTCGTCATGAGCCGGCCGGCCCGGCGCAGTTCCGGGGTGAGGTTGGCATCCAGGAATGCCCGCACCTCATCGCGGAATTCGAGATCCTTCGCCGACCACGCCAGATCCATCGCGTCCCCTCTCAGGACAGTCCCCGATCCCCGAACGCTAACCCGCGCAGGGCGCTCACCCGGAGGCGGGTCTGGGCGGTCGAGACTGCGTCCAGATCGAGATATCGTGCCGGAGGACGATCTGAGCGCAGAGTCGATGCGCGCGGTGGCATCCCCCGGCGATATACCCAATCGGGGGATGCGCGCACGCCCACGTCAGTAAGGCTCTATTGCGAGACGGAGGTGGGCAATGCCGG